>JAJTED010000090.1 GCA_021300535.1 Planctomycetaceae bacterium
CTGTTCAGTCTGGCAGCTGCCCATGCCACGGTCGTTCAATCCTCACGGAGGTAAAACCATCGACTGGAGAGCCGTGTGCGGGAGATCCGCCAGCACGGTTCGGAGGGAGGGGGGGCCGAACGATCGGGCCTCCCTACCCCTATCGTGGCCCGCCCCGCGGCCACCACCGCGTCGCCGTCACCGCGGGCCAAGCTGCCGGCGAGCGTGTGGGCCCGGGACGGTCATTGCTTGTCGGCGGTGATCCCGGGAAAGTCGTCGGTGCGAAACGGCGTCAGGGGCAGTCCGGCCCCCGAGTACATGTTGCAGATCGGGTTGTCGGCCCAGGCGTAGCGGACGGCAATCGGCTCGGGCACGGCGTCGCTCCAGACCTCGATGCGGCCGTCCTTGGCGATCGCCGCCTTCGCCGGCACGAACTTTTTGTCGGCCCCGGCGATCGTGAACCCGACCGGCTCGGCGACGTCGAACGGCCGCCAGCCCCCGGTCACGTGGTCGAACGTGAGCGCGAGCTTGTGGTCCGCTTTTTCCATCGATCTGTAGAGCGGGCTCTGGCAGACGATGCCGGGCACCTTGTAGGTCTCGGCGAGCGCCCAGCGGGCCAGCCGCCTGGCGACGCCCTGCTTGTTCTTGGGGTGGATGTCCTTGCCCTCCCCGAGATCGATGCTCACGGCCTGGCCCCCGTTGGGCACGGCCTTCATCGTCATGGTCTGTGACTCGCGGAGTTCGGCCCAGTCGCTCTCCCCAGGCTCGGTCCGCTCGGCCCTGAAGTCGGCGAGCTGAACCCAGTAGAAGGCGAAGTCGCCCAGGCCCCACTCCCGCCGCCACGACGTGATCAAGAGCGGGAACAATTCCCGGTACTGGTGGGCCCGCCCCGCGTTCGTCTCGCCCTGGTACCAGACCACCCCTTGGATGCCGTAGCCGATCGCGGGCGCGAGCACGCCGGCGTAGATGTTCCCGGGCCGCTGATTGCCCTGCATCTGCTTGGCGTCGGGCTGCGCTGCCGCCTCCGCCGTCGCCCACCGCTCGTGGATCGCCTTGAGGCGGGGGTGGGCGGCAAGGGTCTCACGATTCACCCACGCCTCGGCGGCGCTGCCGCCCCAGGCATTGTCGATCAGGCCGATGGGCACTCCGAGCGTCTCGTGCAGCTGCCGGCCGAAGCAGTAGCCCACGGCGGAGAAGTCGGCGACCGTCTCCGGCGTGCAGGCCTGCCACCTGCCGTTGAAGTTCCATTGCCGCTCCTGCGTGCCGACCTGCGGCACGGAGATGAGACGGATGTTCGGGAAATTCGCCGCCGCCCTCTCGAGGTCTGGGTCGGCGGACTGGTTCACGCTCCATTGCATGTTCGACTGGCCGGAGCAGACCCAGACCTCGCCGATGAGCACGTCGGTGAAGGTCACGGTGTTCTTGCCCTTCACGGCCAGCGTGTGGGGGCCGCCGTATTCGGCGATGGGATCGAGGAACACCTGCCATGCGCCGTCGGCTCCGGCCTTCGTGGCGTGCGTCTGGGCCGCGAGCGTGACGGCCACCTCTTCGCCGGGATCGGCCCGGCCCCAGATCTTGTTCTTGATCCCCCGCTGGAGCACCATGTGATCGCCGAACATGTTGTTGAGCGCGACGTCAGCCCGCGCCGGCGCGACAAGGCACAGGCAGGCGACGGCGAGGGCCGAGAGCGGCCGCGACAGGGCGGGCATGACGCAGGTCTCCGAGGGCGGTCCGTGAACGACACGCGACAAGAATACCCGGCATCGAAAGGCGTGCGAACCCCGCTCTCCGCCAGCTGCCGGCCCATTTCGCTCCGACGGCAGTCGCAGCATGTGGATCCTGCGCCGCATGCCGCAGCCGCGGCAGTGAGGACATGGGGCCGGGGCTTTCGTGGCGGAGACCGCGGGGCCGCTGGTTGTTTCGCCAGCCATCCGCGGCCATGAGCTCGACCCGGCGGCCGCACCGGCTCGTCAGCGGGGCTCGAGCAATCCGTTCAGCGTCTCCTCGGCGGTCGATCGCACGACCTCGTCGACGCGGCTCCTCGCCTGCTCTTGGTCGATCCGGATCACATCCAGAACCACGTGCGCCTTCGTCTCATCGACTACATTTGTCATGGCAATCCTCTGGTGTTTGATGGGGATCTCCGACCGGATCTCCCCGCCACCAACTTTGGACTGCCTGTTTGAATCGGGCGTCACTCGCACCTCTCGCTTGTCCCCCCAAGAGGCAGACTGGCTAAACTACGGGGCGAGATGTGCGAGTCACGCTCTTTTGAATCGTCGCATAGTTGAGCACGTTATCATGAAGTCGTTCTCCCTCATGGTGGTGATCGGGTGCCTGCTGATCGTGGTGGCCCGGGCTGAAGACCCGCCGGTGGCCGGCGTATACTTCGCCGAGAAAGTCCCCGCCAGCCCGCAGTTCCTCGCCAAGGGCATGGCCTGGTGGAACGGGCGGCTGATCATCGCCAATCGGGAACCGGCCGGCCTGCATGCCTTCACCCCGCCCGACACGTTCACGATCTTCAAGGAGCAGGGCCTGACCAGCCCGTTCGGCGTGGCGGTCGACCCGCAGGGGCGGCTCCTGCTCACCGAAAACAAAGACGACGTCCTCTATCGCCTCGCCCGGATCACCGCGGACGGCACCGAGGAGACGCTGCTCGCGGAGGCCGGCGTCAACCACCGCAACAAAAACACCCGCCACGGTCTCTGCACGCCGCTCATGCTGGCCACGCATCCCAACGGCACGATCTATTGGTCCGGCTATCCCTCGACCGGCACCCGCTACCTGCTGCCGGGAAAAACCCCCTTCGACCTCGACGACGTGCAGATCGCCAAGCCGCAGGTCGGCCATTCCTACGGCATCGGCATCAGTCCCGGCCACGACTGGCTCTACGTGGCCTCGCAGCTGCCCAATCCCGACGCCCGCGGCGTGTGGCGGTTTCCGGTGCGGGAGGATGGCAGCCTGGGAGAAGGCGGGTTCTTCATCGCCGTCGATCGGTTCACCACCACGCACCTGAAAAACCTGCCGCCAGCGAAGGACGGCTCGGACAAGCTTCTCGGCTGGCTGGGACGGATCCATGGGCTGGCCGTCGACGCCAACGGCTTCATCTACATCGGCGGCTCCCACGGCCACTCCTCGGGAAGCGGGATCGCGGTGTTCACGCCCGACGGCAAAACCCTGGCGGCGATGATCGTGGGCGACCCGAACGCCGAATTGGGGCTGCCCACGAACGTCTACGGGCTGGCCTTCGGAGGCACGGATGGACGCACGCTGTTCATCTCCGGGAGCGGTCACTATCGGCTCTACCAGGTCCGCCTGCCGGTGGCCGGTGAAGTGGTCTCCCGCGCGACCCGCAGGCCAGGGCCAGAGCGACGGCGCCGCGAGCCAGCACCCGAGCCGGCACACGACCGCGGACAGGCGGGCCAGCCACCGGCCGCGCGGTGACTGCGTGGCGGCGGAAAACGCCGTCGATTGCGCGGGGCGGCTTGCATCCCCGGCGCGGATGCATCCGAATGCGGGTTCGAAGCCGTTCATTTTTTCGAGGGTGCAGATGAGCAAGCGGTGCGTGCTGGCGTATTCGGGCGGGTTGGACACCTCGGTGATCCTCGGCTGGCTGATCGAGCAGGGCTACGAGGTCGTGGCCGTGTACGTCGACCTCGGGCAGCCCTGCGAGGACCGCGAGGCGATCCTCAAGAAGGCCCGCGACTGCGGCGCGGCCAAGGCGCTGATCGTCGACGTCCGCGAGGAGCTGTGCCGCGACCTCGCCTTCCCCACGCGCGAGGGCTGCTCGGTGTTCGCCCACGGCGCCACCGGCAAGGGCAACGATCAGTGCCGGTTCCAGCTCGCCGCCGAGGCCCTCGACCCCGGCATCAAGGTGCTGGCGCCCTGGCGGATCGCCGCCTTCCGCCAGCGGTTTCCCGGCCGTCAGGAACTAATCGAGTTCTGCGCGGCGAAGAACATCCCCGTCAAGGCCTCGAAGGGGAAGCCCTACAGCTCCGACGAGAACTGCCTGCACACCAGCTACGAGGCCGGCGCGCTGGAGGAGCTGACGACCGACGGCTTCGGGCTCGTCGAGTTCGGCATGACGGTCTCGCCCCAGGCGGCGCCCGACGCCGTGGAGACGGTGCGGATCGACTTCGAACGCGGCGTGCCGGTGCGGGTCAACGGCAAGACCCTCGCCCCGCACGAGATCGTGCTCGAGCTCAACGCCATCGGCGGCCGCAATGGCGTCGGCCGCACCGACATCGTGGAGAATCGGCTCGTCGGCATGAAGAGCCGGGGCGTCTACGAGGCGCCGGGCATGACGCTGCTCTACGAGGCCCACCGGCTCGTCGAGCAGATGACGCTCGACCGCGACCTCGTGCATCTCCGCGACCGGCTGGCGCCCGAGGTTGCCGAGATGGTGTATTACGGCTTCTGGTACTGCGCGAAGATGGATGCCCTGCTGGCCTTCATCCGCGAGGCGCAGAAGCCGGTGACGGGCACCGTGGCGCTGAACCTCTACAAGGGCAACATCCTGGTGAAGAGCCGGGAGAGCGGCCAGAGCCTGTACGACGCGGCGATCGCGTCGATGGAGGGGGGCGGCTCCTACGACCAGACCGACGCCGAAGGCTTCCTGCGGATCCTCGGCCTGCCGCTGCGGGTGCAGGGGCAGGTGCGGCCGCGGCGGGGTTGAGCGGGGAGGACGGCGTGTCCGTCGCGATCCTGCCCGTGCTCGTGCGGAGCGACTCCCGGCGGCCGGCGTCGTGGCTCGCGTGCGGCATGGCGGCTACGGCTCTCGCGAGCCTCGCCGCGACGGGTACCGGGGTGGCGGCCGTGATGGCCGCGATCGCGTGCGGTGGCTGGGCGGCTGCTGCGGCGGCGGGCCGGCCGCCCCGCGGGCTCGTGCCCGGCATGGTGCGGCTCGACGCGGCGTGGTGGTGGGAGCGGGCCGCCTGGCCCCTTGCCGGCTGCCTGGCAGCGGCGACCGGCCGCTGGATCTGGGCCGACGATGGTGCGGCGATCGCCGTCGGGCTGGCGACCGGAGTCGTTGTCATGACCGGCATGGCAGCGGCGGCCGCGACCCGCGGCGCGGCGGCCCCGGATGCGACGAGCTTGGGGCTGGTCGTGGCCGTAGCGGCGGCCGTTGCGGGCCTGAAGGGGCGGTCGGCGGCCGAGGCGCTCGCCTGCTCCGGTGGGGCCGCGGCCGTGCTCGCGGCCGCCTCATGGTGCGCCTGGCGGCATGGCCGGGGCTGGTCGTGGCATGCCGATGCGCAGGCCCGCACGGCGGCTTCCTTCGCGGAACTGGGCATGGCGCGAGGTGGCGTGCGGTCGGCGCTTGCGGCGCTGGCGATGGCCACGTCGCTCGTCGGCATGGCGGCGTGGTACTTTCTCGCACCGGCGGCGGCCGCCGCCGGTGCGCTCGTGGCCTTGGGCTGGTTCACGGCGCTGGCGGTGCCCGCGGTGGTGCTCGGTCCGGCGGGGCACGTGGCCTGGAGGCAGCTCGTGGCGACGACGGATGGCCCGGCCGGGATCCGCCGGCCGGTTGGCCCTGCGGGGTCGAGCACGCAGCAGACGGCCTCTTCGTATGACTCGCCGGCCGGGATCCGCCGGCCGGTTGGCCCTGCGGGAGCCGCGGCGGTCGCCTGCGGCCATGCGGTGGTGCTCGGCTGGCCGCCCGTCGTGGCCGGCCTCCTCCTCGCGGTCGAAGGGGGGCTCGAGCCGGCGTCGGTCTGCGTGTGGCCGTGGCTTACCGTCGCGGCGTTGGCGGTGGCCGCGGCGCTGCTTGTCGCCCTCGCCCTGGCCGCCGCCGCGGCCCGGATCGACGCGGAGACGACCCTCGCCTGGGCCGCCGGCCTGGTGATTCTGGCCCTCCTCTCCCTCCCTCAAGCCCCCGCTCTCCTCTCCCTTCCCTCAAGCCCCGCCCCCGCGACAAGAAGCCCCGGGTGGCAACCCGGGGACTCCGGGCATGAAAACCACCCCGCCATCCATGCCATCGAAGTCCCCGCGCTTCTCCGCTGCGGACCCCGTCTCGCATGGTGAACGGGATGGAATGCCACCCGGATTCCCCCGGCTTCCGCCGGGGGCTTTTTGGGCGGTTCGCCCGTGTCTGGCCGAGCGCACGACTGGAGAACGCACACCAGTAACCCCCCCGGGAAAAACCCGAGTTGAGAAAATGGCCCGGTGGGAACGATAAAGAGTGGGTCCGTAACGATCGTGCCGGTTTCGCCACCTTCCGCCAGGAGGCTCGTTGTGCGTTTCAATGGACTGACAGCCGGGGCCCGCGTGATCCTGCGGACGGCCTTCGCCTCCCTCATGGTCGGTGCGTCCTGGGGTGTGGCGGGCAGTTTTCCGCCCAGTGAGACGATCTTCCCCGCCACCACCCGTGCCTGGTTGAGCATCCCCGACATCCGCGGGCTGGAGGAGCGTTTCGACCGCACGTCCTACGGGCAGTTGGTCGCCGATCCGGCGATGAAGGCCTTCGTGGAAGGGTTTCGCGAGCAGATCTCGAAGAACGGCAAGCAGCGGCTGGCGAAGCTCGGGCTGACATTGGAGGATCTGGGCAAGGTGCCCGGCGGCGAGGTGGCCGCGGCCGCGATCGAGGCCACGCCCGGCGTGCTCTCCACCGTCATGGTCGTCGACACGACCGGCCATGAAGCCGAGGCCAAGGAGCTCGTGGACCGGATCGCGCAGCGGCTCCTCGAACGCAAGGCCACCAAGGTCGCCGTGGCCGGCGCGCCGCCGCAACTCACCGTCTACCAGTTGCCGCCGGATGCGGACGCCCGCGGCGATGCCCCGGCCCGCGACCGCCGCGTGGCATTCGCGCTGGCGCCTGCGGCGCTCGTCGTCGGCGACGACGCGGTGCAGGTCGGCCAGGCCTTCGCGGTGCTCGCCCAAGGACGCCAGGACAATCTGGCCACGAATCCGTCGTTCACCACCGCCCTGGCCCGCTGCGGCAAGGAGATTCCTGCTGCGGCGGCCCCCATCCGCTGGTTCGTCGATCCGCTCGGCTTCGCCAAGGCCTACCAGGCCGGCAACCCGCCGCGCGAGAAGCGCAAGGGGCCTGACTACGTCGCCATTCTCGGCCGGCAGGGCTTCGATGCCGTGAAGGGCATCGGTGGCGTCGTGGCCTTCGATCACGCGGGCCATTCCCTGCGGCATCACACGCTGGTGCATGCCCCCGCCCTGCCGGGGCGGGAGCCGTTCGGGCCCGAGCGGTTCGACCTCGCCGCCCGGATGCTGCGGTTTCCCGACGCGGAGGGCATCGCGCCGCCCGCCTGGGCGCCGCGCGAGCTGGCGGGCTGGACGGCGCTGCAGTGGGACATGCAGACCGCGTTCGCCTCGGTCGAGACCCTGTTCGACGACGTCGTCGGTGAGAAGGGGACGTTCGACGACGTCGTCGCCTCGCTGAAGGAGGATCCGGATGGTCCGCAGATCGACCTCCAGAAGGACATGGTCGCCTGCCTCGGGAAGCGGATGGTCCTCCTCTCGCACCATGTCGAGCCGATCGGCACCGACAGCGAGCGGCTCGTGATCGCCATCGAGGCGACCGATCCGCAGCGGGTCGCGGCCACCGTCGCCAAGACCATGGCCGCCGATTCCGACATGCAGAAGATCCAGATCGGCGGGCACGAGGTGTGGGAACTGATCGACCGCTCGATGGCGATCCCGACGATCGAGGTGGAGACGCCCGGCGGCGCCGTGCCGCATGCCGACCGTCACGAGGGAGACGACGACTCCGCCCATCGCCGTCGTCAGCGGCTCCGCGAGAAGGAGGAGAAGCTCCTGCCTCACTCCGCCGTCACCGTGGCCCACGGCCATCTGCTCATCGCGTCTCACCGCGACATCCTCGAACGGGTGCTGGCAACCCCGGGTGGGGCCGATGCCCTCGCGTCCGCTGCCGACTACAAGGCCACCGCCGCCGAGCTGGCCCGGCTCTTCCCCGGCAAGGCCGCCCTGCGGTCCTTCGGCCGCGAGGACGAGACGATCAAGCCGACGTACGAACTGCTGCGGCGGGGCTCGATGCCGAAGTCGAAGAGCGTGTTCGGCCAGCTGCTCAATGGGATTCTCAGCGACGGCAAGCCCGGCACGGTGCGGGAGCAGAAGATCGACGGCAGCACGCTGCCGGAGTTCGAGACGGTGCGCCGCTACTTCGGCACCACCTGCCTGGGCATGGAGTCGACCGCGGAGGGCTGGTACATCGCCGGTGCGGCCCTGCCCCGCGGCGACCGCACGCCCGAGGTGGCTCGCAGCCCGGAGGCTCCGGCCGGCCGGTAAGGGTGTGAAATACCTCGGCTCACGCCGCCGATCACGCTTTGCCCCGGGCCCGCGGCCCGGGGCGGCCGCGGCGTGTTGCGCGACGGTCTCGCGGTCGGCACGATCGTCGTCACGTTGACTGCAGGCCCCGCATGCTCCAGACCACGCTTCTCCATCCCGACATCCTCCGGGCCCTGGCCCGCGCCGGACACCACTCGCGGGTGCTCATCGCCGACGGCAACTATCCCGCCGAGAACAAGCGCGGCCCGCGGGCGGAACTCGTCTCGCTCCAGCTCATGCCCGGGGTGCCCACGGTCGCCCAGGTGCTGGAGGCGATCCTGGCCACGGTGCGTGTCGACGAGGTGTTCACGATGGGAGTGGACCGCACCGATCCCTACGCGGCGGCCACGCCGGGCGATCCGCCGGTGTGGGCGGAGTACCGTCGGATTCTCGCCGCCGCGCGGTCACCGTGCGAACTGCGGCCGATCGTGAAGTGGGACTTCTACGAGGCGGTGGCGGCGGCCGATCATGTGCTCACGATCCAGACCGCCGACACCCAGCCCTGGGCCAACCTCCTGCTCACGCTCGGCTGCCGGACCTTTTGAGGAGGGCGTGGGCTGGCGGGATGGTTTTCGTGCCCGGAGTCCCCGGGTTTCCACCCGGGGCTTCTTGGGTCAGCAGGCCGCTCCAGTGGCGCAAGCCTCCAGGCTTGCGAATGCGGGTTTGGGAGCCGCAGGCTTCGATTCGACAGTCAGCCACCGCCGCTCCGTGGCGCAAGCCTCCAGGCTTGCGAATGCGGGTTTGGGAGCCGCAGGCCTCGATTCGACAGTCAGCCACCGCCGCTCCGTGGCGCAAGCCTCCAGGCTTGCGAATGTGGGTTTGGGAGCCGCAGGCCTCGATTCGACAGTCAGCCACCGCCGCTCCGTGGCGCAAGCCTCCAGGCTTGCGAATGTGGGTTTGGGAGCCGCAGGCTTCGATTCGACAGTCAGCCACCGCTGCTCCAGGGTGCAGGCCCGGAGGGCCGGGTTGATTCCAGCGGGCGGAGGCCCGCCAGGCAAAAATCGCACGATGCGATGTTTTGCCAACAGTCAGCCACCGCCGCTCACCGGGGCCCTTCGACGACGGCCCAGAAGGGATGCTGGCGGTCGCCGCGGCGCCGCAGGTCCTCGAGCAGCGCCCGCTCGTCGGGCACCACCGGGCCCTTGAAGAGCCGCGTGCCGGCCAGCGTCACCGTGACGGGCCGCGTCATGTCGACGATCTCCGGGCCGAGCCAGAGCCGCACCCCGCGGCCCCCGCAGCGGGCCGTCATCGTGTTGCCCGGCGTCACCTGCCCCTCGATCTCGAGCGGCCCGGCCCCCTTCGCCGGCGGCCAGTTGACGGGCAGCGTCACGGTCTTCGGCGGCGCCTCGGCGAACTCCAGCCACCAGAAGAACCGGTCCCAGGGCCGCATCGACACGGCCTCGATCGCCGTCGGCCACTTGCGGCGCTTGCGGCCCATCCAGTCGAAGATCCGCAGCAGCTCCTCGGCGAAGTGATCGTGGCCGCGGCCCCGATACTCGACGTAGGTCGCGTCATAGCCCTTGAGGAAGTAGCGGTCGAGATCGACGGCACTGCGTTGCATCGTGCCGACGTCGAGTTCGCCGCCCACGAAGTACAGTGGCAGCGTGGCGGCGTTTTTCCAGTAGTGGTGGACGTAGCGGTCGGCCGCGGCGGAGATCGCGATCACGCCCGCCCACAGGTCGGGATGGGCGAGACCGATGTCCCAGGCGGCATCGCCGCCCATCGAGTGCCCGGAGAGGAACACGCGGTTGGTGTCGATCGCGAACCGCTGGCAGGCCTCGCGGACCGCTGCGAGCACGACGGCATGCTCGTGGGCCGAGTATTCGTAGGCCGTCTGGTGGTCGCGGGCCCAGGCGGGCGCGATGACGATGGCACCGCGGCGGGTCGCTTGACCGAGCCGCGTGCCGTCGGCGGCGGGCATGCCCGCCCACCACTCGATCTGCTTCTCGGGCGTCGTCCAGGCGGCGTGCAGCGAGACGATCGCCGGGTAGCCGCGGAGCGGATCGTATTCGGGCGGGAGCTGCACGAGGCAGCGCACGCTGCCCATGCCGGGCAGCCCCGGCACGTCGATGGCGTACTGCCCCGGTGCTGTCGGCTGCGGCGGATCGAGGGGCGGGCGCATGTGCCGGGCGATGCCGGCGAGCGTCGCGGCGCTGAAGGCCTCCTCGTTCCGCATGCGGGCGAGCGTCGCCTCGCGGGCGGGGGCGTCCGGCGACCGGAGGTACTCGCGAAGCGCCTCCCGGAGCCGCACGGCGGACAGCGCCACCTTGAGATTGTCGTCGCCCATCGTGGGCCCCTGCAGCCAGCCGTTGATCGCCAGGGCGACCGCGCGGGCGGCCGGCAATGCCGGGTCGCCGCCGAGCCGCTCGAAGGTGGCCAGCCGGTCGAGCGTGCCGAAGGTGAGCTCCCGCTCGATCTCGGTCACGACGACCGCGGCCGCCGCCCGCTCCTGCGGGTCTTCGAGGGCCTCGGCCCGGGACCGCAGACCGGCCACGACCCGGCGGGCCGACTCCTGGCGGTCGCGATAGCGGTCGCGTTCCTCGCGGACCTCTTCCAGCAGTTCGCCGCCGACGTCCGCGGTGGGAAAGTTTTCCAGGAGTCGCAGGGCGAGGCGATCCTGCCCGACGCGGCCCCGCATCCGGATCTCTTCCAGGATCCGCCGCGCCGCGAGCTCCGAGAGCCGCGTGCGCTCGCGGTTCAGCTCGGCCAGGCTCGCGAAGTCCTTCAGCACCTCGTCGAGCTCGCTGCGGGCGTCCTCATACCGCTCGGCCTGGATCAGCAGCCGCACGACCCGCAGCCGCTGATCTGCGTTCGTGCGATCGATGTGCTGCTCGATCACCCGCTTGAGCACGTCGCGGGGCAGCGCGGTCGTCGCCAGCCGCATGTCGAGGAGCACCGGGTTTTCGGTGACGAGGCCCTCGATCCGCGTCCAGCGGGGCGTGATCTCGGTGATCCCCTGCACCACGTCCACCCTGCCGCCCGCGGTGGACAGCGAGAGGATGCGGCGGCCGAACTCGTCGAAGGGAGTCGTCTCGATCGCCGCCCCCATGCCCGCCACGCGGCGGCCCTTCTCCGGCACCCGCTGCGGAATGCGGATCTTCTCCAGGCCGAAGTCGACCGGGCCCGGTTCCGTCTTCACGACCTGCCGCTTCGACACCATCGTGCGTGTGAGCTCGTCATCGCACATCAGGATCGGCGTGCCGGCGGATGGCGACGGAGAGGCCAAGGGATCGACGGCCACCCCCGGCAGGAGCGCGAACCGGCCCTCGAGCACGCGGCCGTCGGCCGTCTCGACCCGGTCGGCCCGGGCCGTGCTGGCGACGGCGGCCAGCAGGCACACGGCCAGCCTGCCGGCTGCCAGCCGCGGAAGCCCATTCCGTTTCATGCGCGTGCTCCACCGCGGTGGCCGCAGCCTCCCGCCGCAGCTCGCCCGCATTGTAGAGCCATCGGCCGCGATGCCGCAGCCCAGGTTCCATGTTTTGCTGGTGCGCATTCTCTATTCCAATGGCCGCATGCCGTGAAAAAGCGGCTGCATTCCGGCTGGAGCGGCGGTGGCTGGCCGTTGGCAAAACATCGCATCGTGCGATTTTTGCCTGGCGGGCCTCCGCCCGCTGGAATCGACCCGGCCCTCCGGGCCTGCACCCTGGAGCGGCGGTGGCTGACTGGCGAATCGAGGCCTGTGGCTCCACGACCCGGATTCGCAAGCCTGGAGGCTTGCGCCACGGAGGCGGCGGTGGCTGGCCGTTAGCAAAACATCGCATCGTGCGATTTTTGCCTGGCGGGCCTCCGCCCGCTGGAATCGACCCGGCCCTCCTGGCCTGCACCCTGGAGCGGCGGTGGCTGACCGGCGTGCCCTCCCTGGAGCGGCGGTCTCTGACCGTCGAAATCGAGGCCTGTGTCTTCACGACCCGGATTCGCAAGCCTGGAGGCTTGCGCCACGGAGGCGGCGGTGGCTGGCCGTAGCGCCGACCGGAAGGGGCTTGCGCCGATCCACGCACCAGCGAAACTTTCTTGACGGGGGCCACGCAGCGACGGGACAATCTCCATCGCGATCGGCCGCCACCGGTCGACAGCCACGAGGTCGACGGAATCCAGTCCCGATGAACCGAGACGATTTGCGACGTGGGCTCGCCTGGGGCCTGGTGGCCACCCTGCTGCTGCCCGTGCTGCTCGCGGTCGTCCTGGGCCTGGGAGCACTGCTCGGCGCGCTCGGTGACGCCGCGGGCGCGAGGGCGTGCGGGCGGCTCGGACTCGGCCTGGGCGCGGCCTGGCTGACTGCGATCGTCGCCACGGTGGCGGCCACCGCCGGTGTCACGCTGGCCCAGGCCGCTCGGCAGGCCGATGATCCGCCGCGACTGGCCGCCGAGCAGCCGGCGGGAGCGGGTCGGCGGCGCCGCCGGCGCCGGATGCGGTCGGTGGCCGATCGCCTGGCCGCGGAGCGGGAGGCCCGCGAGCGGCCGACCTGACCGGGAGCGGGTGGCACGCGGAGACTGAATGATGAGAGTTTCAGGCAGGCGGTCGCTGCGGGTGATGGCGGTGCTGGCCGTGGCCAGCTGCAGCCTGCCGGCATCCGGTCAGGCGATCTCGTTCTCGCGGCAGGTCGCGCCGATCCTGACGGCGAAGTGTGGCGGCTGCCACGTCGCCGGCGGCAAAGGGGGCTTCCAGATGGCCTCCTACGCCGGCCTCATGCAGACCGGCGTGGTGCAGCGTGGCGCCGGCAACGCCAGCCGGCTCGTCGAGGTGATCCTCACGGGCGACATGCCGCGCGGCGGCGGCAAGGTGTCGCCCGAGCAGGTGGGCACGCTGATGAAGTGGATCGACGCCGGTGCCCCGTATGACGCCGCCGACCCGACCATCCCGCTCGATCAGCTGGTGCGGGCCGCCGCCGCACCGCCGCCGGTCGTGCCCCCTGCGGGGCCGGTCGCGCTCAAGCCGGGAGAAGTCTCGTTCGCGGTCGACGTCGCGCCGGTGCTGCTCAAGGAGTGCGCCGGCTGCCACGGGCAGCAGGACCCCGAGGCCAACCTGCGGATGACGAGCCTCGAGACGCTGCTCAAGGGGGGCCGCAGCGGGCCGCCGGCGACGCCCGGGAAAGGGGCGGCGAGCCTGCTCGTCCGCAAGCTCCGCGGCCGCGACATCGAGGGGCAGCGGATGCCGCTCAACAAGCAGCCCCTCGCCGACGACGTGATCGCCATCATCGAACGGTGGGTGGACGAGGGCGCGCGGCTCGACATGCTGGCGGCGGCGACGCCGCTCGAGACGCTGGTGGCCGTCGGTCGGGCCCGCAGCATGTCGAATGCGGACCTGGAGAAGCTGCGGTTCGCAGCGGGGCGGAAACTGTGGCGGCGGGCGATTCCCGACGAGGAGCCGCTGGCGGAGGTGGTGGACGGCGTGTGCCTGATCGGCAATCTGCCGGCCGCCCGAATGCGGGAGCTTGCGGCGGAGACCGAGCCGCTGGCGGAGCGGGTGCGCCGCGAACTCCTGGGCGACGCGGGGCCGCTGCTGCGCGGCGGCGTGGTGGTGTACGTGTTTCGTCAGGCGTACGACTATTCTGCCCTCTGGCAGAACGTGCTCAACGCCGAGCGTCCCAAGGGCATCGCGGGCCACGTCGGCGTGTCGGGCGACGTCGCCTATGGGGCGGTGCTGCTGCCCAGCGGCGATGACGACGACAATCCGCGGGCCCTGCTCGCCGAGCAGGTCGCCGGCGCGGTGCTGGCCGGCCGGATGGTGCCGGAGTGGTTCGCCCGGGGAGCGGGCCGGGCCGTGGCGACGCGGATCGTGCCCAAGGCGCCGGTCGTGCAGGAATGGAAGCGGGACGTGCCGGCCGCGGTCGCCAGGCTCGGCTCGGCGGCCGACTTCCTCAGTGGCCACGCCGATCCGGTCGCGACCGCCACGGCGGCGGGCGGCTTCGTCGCCGCGATGGCGACGGGGGCCCGGTTGAAGCAGCTCGTCGCCGAGCTCGACGGCGGAGCAGCGTTCGACGCCGCGTTTGCGAAGGTCTTTCGGGCCGCGCCGCAGCCGGCCTTCGAGGCCTGGGCCGCCAGGGAAGTGAAAAAGGCCCCGCGTTCGCGGTGAGGGAGCACGAGGCGATACGCTTTCCACCGCGATGCCGTGGTGTCGTGTGATGCGGAGAGCTCGTTGAAAAAAAGACGGGGGTGCCTGGATCGAGGGGCATGCGATCAACATGGCAGAAAACGTATCGCCTCACACTCCCTTCCGCGTCGCCGGAGCGACGCCCACGTCCGTCGAGCCGAACCTTGGCTTCGGCTCCGACGGACCAAGCAGTCAGGGGCCATGGATGGCCCTGACTGCGTGCATCCGGCGCTCACCGGCATGGGTCGACATCATCACGAACATGGCAGAAAACGTATCGCCTCACACTCCCTTCTGCGTCGCCGGAGCGACGCCCACGTCCGTCGAGCCGAACCTTGGCTTCGGCTCCGACGGACCAAGCAGGCAGGGGCCATGGATGGCCCTGACTGCGTGAATCCGGCGCTCACCGGCATGGGTCGACATCATCACGAACATGGCAGAAAACGTATCGCCTCACACTCCCTTCTGAAACCAGTTTAGCCGGCCGCGGGATCGCCGCCATCGCTCGGATCGCCTATCGGGGGAGGCGAGTGGGTCGGCGTGAGGATGGCGAGCGTGGCGGTCCTCCGCCAGCGAGACAACTCATGCCGCCCGCTCGCCGGCGTCGGCTTGCAACCGTCGCTTCCGTGGCGGCGGTTCGGGGCTGCCCATGCCCCATCGCCGGACGTTCGCTTCGGGCATCCTGCCCTTCGCTCTCTCGGAGGTGTCTGCACTTCGCCCTCCGGGCTACGTTGGCCACCTACGCCGGCTCCTGGGGCATGGGAAGCCCCTCACGGATGCATTCGTACCAGCGCTCACCACTCGCCCATGTCGCGGCCGTAGGGCTCCATCGCCTTCGTGTTTCGCTCGACGGCCATGACCACCGTCTGCCGGGCGGAGCCGTCGCGGGCGCTGGCCACGATCGGCAGCACCTGCCGCTTGTTCGGCATCTCGACCCGCACGCGAAACGTGCCGTCGGGCTGGACCTTGACCGGTTCGCCCTGCAGCGTGACGTAGGCTTCGGGCTGCGTGGCGCCGTACACGATCACCTCGGCGTCGATTTCGAGCTGGAAGTCGACCGGCTGCTGCGGCTCCCCGTCTTCGGAGTCGGCCGCCACCGGCGCAGAGGCCGGCGGCCCCATCGGCCGCCGCAGCCGCTCCTCGAAGAGCTCCTGGAGTTCGGGACTGTTGTTCTCCGGCGAAAACCCGCCGCTCATCGCGTAAATTCGCTCGCAGTCG
This sequence comes from Planctomycetaceae bacterium, assembly GCA_021300535.1. GTDB lineage: Bacteria > Planctomycetota > Planctomycetia > Pirellulales > UBA1268 > QWPN01. Next base: position 15,583 of record JAJTED010000090.1, read on the forward strand.
CCGACGATGTCGCCCCAGTGGGAGTCGAGCGTGTCGCCCTGCGATGCGACCGGCGTGGACACGGCGTTGCTGCGGGCCAGCGCGTGAAACCTACCGGTGGGCGTGCGGTAGCCGATCTCGACGCGACACCGGAGGGGCTCACGAACGTCGATGAACCAGTTCTTGACCCCGCCATGGACGGCGATCTCGCGCACGACCCTCTCGGACGGAGAGGCCTGGATGGCGTTTTCCAGTTGCAGCACGCGGAGCACCGGTCGCGCCCCGTGCCACTCCTGGCCGAGGGCGGCTTGAGCCCGCGTGATGCTCCGCGGGGTGATCTCCCAGAAGGCATGCAGCCAGTGGGGGCCACGCACCATGAGCACCATCCGGTCGCGGGGGGCGCGGTTGGCCCGGCCCTGCTCGGGGCGGGTGGCGAGGCTCTTGGCCCGCTCGAGCCGTTCCCGTGCCTCGGCGATCCTGCGGGCCACCTCGGGGTCGACCATCGGCGCGGCGGTGGGAGGCGACGGCCGCCGCGGGGCGACGGCCGCCTCGGCAGCGGCGAGTCCGTTGCGGGCCTTGCGGACGAGCGCCTTGATTAGCTGGTCCTTCCGCATGGAATGCCAGCCGGTCACGCCGTGCTGCTTGGCGAGCCGGGCCAGGTCACGAACACGCTTGTCCTTGAGGCTCGCCGACGTCATGCGGGCTCGTCCTTGCTCGGAGCGGGAAATGAGGGAAGGCAGTGCTCTCAACCCTACCGAGGGGCGGACTCACAAGCAAATTTCAAATTGCCCGAATCCTGTCGCAAGTCTTTATGCGACATCGGGTTGCGGCGCAGGATGGGCCAGGGATTGGGTGCGGGACGCGTCAGTCGCCCCGCAGCTTCAGGCCCCGTTCCGAGAGCTTCTCGCGAACCTCGTTGAGGCTCGTGACGCCGAAGTTCTTGCATTCCAGGAGATCTTCGGCCGTGCGGCGGACGAGATCCCCGATCGTCGTGATGCCGAGCTTCGTGGTGCACTTGCGGGCCCGCACCGAGAGGTTCAATTCGGTGATCGGCAGGCCGTGCATCTCCTGGTCGTCGGCGGCGACCTCGCTCGGCTCGCTCACCGCCTCCTCCGCGGCCGCCGGCTGGGAGATCTGCCCCAGCGAGAGCCCCTTCGAGGCGAGCATCTCCTTGATCTCGACGAGGCTCGTCTCGCCGAAGTTCTTGCTCGCCAGGATCTCGTCTTCCGTGGTCCGCGCCAGGTCGCCGAGCGTGAGGATGCCCATCTTCTGCAGGCAGTTGCGGCTGCGCACCGAGAGTTCGAAGTCGCTCACGGGGAGGCTCATCACCTGGTCGAGGCGATCGCGATGCTTCTGCTCCTGCTCGTCGAGCTGCAGGTCGCCGGAGGCCGACGAGTCGCGGAGGAAGAGCCGGGCCCGCGGGTGGTTGGGGTAGGCCTCGAGAATCCGCCGGTAGCACCCCTGCGCCTTGGCGAAATCGTCGCGATCCTCGAACAGGATGCCAAGATTGAGGAGGGCCCCGACACTCGCCGGATACCGCTTCAGAGACCGCTCGTAGCAGGCGATCGCCTCGTCGTCGTTGCCCAGCCGATCGTTGATCACGCCCATCGCGAACAGGGCCGTCGGGTGGCCCGCGTCGATGGCCAGCGCCTTTTCGAAGGCGGCGACGGTCTCGGCAAGGGGCAGGCCCGTGTCGGCCAAGACGGCTCCCTTCGCGGCCCAGTAATCGGCGGACGACTCACCCTGGCTGCCGAGCCGCTCGATCTCCTTGCGGGCCTCGTCCACCTGTCCGGACGCCCGCAGCGAGTCGGCGATGCCAGCGACGCATGCGGCAGCGTCATAGCCGGCCTTCTTTGCCGCCGCGAATGCCTCGCGGGCCTTGTCGTGGGCATCGTGGGCGGCATGTGCCAACGCCTGATAGAAGAGGGCCAGGGCGCCGCCGTCGCCCGACTTCAGCGTGTCGAGGGCGTCCTTGGCCCGGCCGAGGAGGTGCTGACAAACGCCCAGTTTCACGGAAGCGGCGGGGCTCCGATCCGCATGCGACTCGAGTTCCTTCACGGCGGCGCGGAGATCGCGGTGGGCCGCGGGGTCACCGGCCAAAGCCTCGACGAGGCTGCGGATTTCTGCGGGGCCGAAGGGGCCGTTGCCGGTGATCACGTCACGGATGTCGAGGCGGGCTGCTGTTGCCATGGGGCGGAGAATCTCCTGCGATATCGTCGGGCTTCCGAACAGCCAGCGGCGGGAGTCGAACCCGCAACCCCCGCATTACGAATGCGGTGCTCTGCCAATTGAAGCTACGCTGGCACGACGCACGGCGCGATGCCCCGGGGAAGGGATCGTGACCGGCATCCGAAACCCCGCACACTAGCGCACGCCCCCCCGGAACGTCAAGTCTGGGCCTGATTTCCGAGGTTTTTGCGGCCGTGCGGTTATCCGGAGCCCCGGGGGCGGCGCCGCAAAATGCAGCGCGGCGCTGCGAAACCGAGCGCGCCGTCCGCGGCTCGCGGCTCCGGGGCCGCCGGCCGCAACCGGCAAAACGGTCGCCCCTGACCGGTGTTTTTTCAAGAAGGACGCGGGTTCGAATCTGGGGCGTTGTTTGGCATGCCGTGTGCAGTTGCTGGCGTGCGTGGCGGCCGCCTCGGTGTCCGTCACGTCCCACACCCGCAACGCATGCAAAGGTGGGGCCTCCGACTTGATTCCGGGCGTGCGGTTGCCTTGCCCCTGAACCGCCCGCCCGTTGACAGGATGCTCCTGTCGGGTCGTAGGCCCCGCCTTTTTTTGCGCGCCCGCCGCCCGCGGCGGCAGGACCGATCGGCCGCTCGCCGGTATGATCCCCACGGGCCATGGTTTGCCATCGGCCGTCGCCCGCTTCCTCCGTCTGGAGCCGCGCCGTGAGTCCCCGTCTGCCCGCCTTGATCGGCCAGCATCGCTGCGGTCCCGGGATGCCCCTGCTGCTGATCGCCGGGCCGTGCGTGATCGAGAGCGAGCCGCTGTGCCTGCGAATCGCCGAGGCCCTGGCGGAGATCGCGCGGCAGTTGCCGGTTCAGGTGGTCTTCAAGGCGTCGTATGACAAGGCCAACCGCACGAGTGCGGGGTCGTTTCGCGGGCCGGGCATCGACGAGGGGCTCGGCGTGCTCGACCGCGTCCGTCGGGAGACGGGCCTGCCCGTCACGACCGACGTC
>JAJTED010000005.1 GCA_021300535.1 Planctomycetaceae bacterium
CACGGCCTCGCGGTATTGGCGGATGTCGGCGAAGTCGGCGGCGAGGCTCTGCTCGCCGAGGTCGAGCACTGTGCGGAGCTGGGCGAGCGAACGGACGAGAATGTGGAGGCTGGGCGCGGCGGACGTGGGTGTTCCGGCGGCTTCACGATCATCGGCACGCTGGCTCACCGCATTCCCCGCTGGTGCGGTGTTCGATGGGGCGCGTTCGCTCATCATGCTTTCGGCGTGAGACGTGCGCACGGCACAAAAAGCCCCCGGCGGAAGCCGGGGGACTCCGGGTGGCATCCCTTCCCGGGTGCCATGCAACGCGGGGTCGAGTCCGGGGATCGCGTGAGGTCGTCCGGCATGGACGGCGGGGCGGTTTTCATTCCCCGAGTCCCCGGGCTCCCGCCCGGGGCTTCTTCGGGGGAGAGGAGCGGAGACCGGCAGCGCGAGCCGGGGAACCCCGGCCATGGTGGCGGCGTCGAGGGCGGCAATGAGGTCGTGGCGGAGTTTTCCCAGGATGCTGAAGGGGAGCATCGGCCGGCCGACGATTTCGGCCGTGAGGGCCCGGAGTTCGTAGGGCGTGCCGCCGAGGCGGCCGAGCTGGTCGCGGAGCGTGGCTTCGTCGAGCGGATGGTCGATCGGCTGCCGCCGCAGCGGCGTGTCACCGGTGAAGGTGCGCCGCAGCCGAGCCGTGAGCTGCGGATCGTCGGTCTTCCACACGGCCTGGCCCGGGGCGATGGCGGTGAGATCGACGCTGTCCCTGCCGAAGGCGAGCTCCACCCGGCCACCGGTGACGGGCTCGATCTCCGATCGCCCTGCCTGAAAAACCTCGTACACCCGGCCGCCCACGGCGTCGTCGCTCGTCTCGCCCGCCGCGAAGGCCACGCCGTCGCCACGCTTCACGCCGCCGGCGAGGCCGGCAGCGAGATCGACCGCCACGCGGCCGCGGCGGACTTCGACCACGGTGCCCAGCCGCACGCCCCGCTTCGCACTGCTCGTCGCCGGCACGAGCATCTTGTGGTCGCAGCCTTGGAGCCAGCCCGGGGAGAAGCCGCGGGAAAAGGAGAGCTCCATCTCCTCCACCTCCCGCGGCGTGAACTGCACCGGCCGACCGGCGACGGCCGTGTCGATCGCGGTGCGGTAGTGCCGGGTGATGTTGGCGACGTATTCGGGCGTCTTCAGCCGGCCCTCGATCTTGAGCGACGAGACCCCGGCGGCGATCAGTTCCGGCGTCAGGGCATAGGCGGCCAGGTCCTGCGGAGAGAGCAGGTATTTTTGATTCCCGAGTTCCACGTCGCGGCCATCGCAGACGAGCTCGTAGGGCAGCCGGCAGGCCTGGGCGCACTGGCCGCGGTTGGCGCTGCGGCCGCCGAGCGACTCGCTGGTCAGGCACTGGCCGGAGTAGGCGACGCACAGCGCCCCGTGCACGAACACCTCCAGGGGCATCGGGGTGAGCCGGCGGATGGCGTGGATCTCGTCGATCGAGAGTTCGCGGGCCACCACCACCCGCTCCATGCCCAGTTCCTCGGCCAGTGCGATCGTCTCGGCGCTGGTGAGCGTCATCTGCGTCGAGGCGTGCAGCGGCAGATCGGGACAGGCGGCCCGCAGCAGCCGGGCCGCGCCCACGTCCTGCACGAGCACGGCATCGTTCGCCGCCCGGGCCCGGGCGTTGAAGCCGGCGTCGAGGCCGAAATAGACGGCGTCGGCGCCGTTGGCGATCGCGGCGCGGACGCAGTCCCAGTCGCCGGCCGGGGCGAGGAGTTCGGGCGGCGTGGCAATCAAAGTGTCAGTCATCGATGATGTTTCCAAAGGTGAGAACACAAAGCAGGCCTCCCTTGTGTTCGAGTCGAGGAGGTGAGGGGCTGAGCGTGCTCCGAGAGCCGGCGTAGGTGACCAGCGGAGGCATGGATGCCGGAGCGCCGGCACCTCCGAGAGAGCGGAGGCCCGGAGGGCCGGAGCGAACGTCCGGCGACGGGGCACGGGCAGCCCATCACCGGCATTACTCAGCCACGCCCGCCATGGGCGTTCACACTACTCCTGGTCGCCGCGCAACTTGGCCAGCACGCTGTAGTCCTCGAGCGTGGTCGTGTCGCCGACGGTCTCCTTGCCGGCAGCGATGTCGCGGAGGAGCCGCCGCATGATCTTGCCGCTGCGGGTCTTGGGGAGCGTGGCTGTGAAGTGGATGTCGTCCGGGGCCGCGAGGGCGCCGATCTGCTGGCGGACGTGCTTTCGCAGGGCGTCCTTGAGGGCGTCGGAGGGCTCGCCCGAGCGGAGCGTGACGAACACCGCCACGGCCTCACCCTTCACGTCGTGCGGCCGTCCGACGGCCGCCGCCTCGGCCACGGACGGATGGCTGACGAGCGCGCTTTCGATCTCGATCGTCGAGAGCCGGTGGCCGGCGACGTTGAGCACGTCGTCGATCCGCCCCATGATCCAGTAGTAGCCGTCGGCGTCCTGCCGGGCGTTGTCGCCGGCCAGGTATTTTCCCGCGACCTTGGACCAATAGGTCTCGACGAACCGCGCGTCGTCGCCCCAGATGCCGCGGAGCATGCCGGGCCAGGGCCGTGTCATCACGAGCCAGCCCCCTTCGCCCTTCTCGACCGCCTCGCCGGCGGCGTCGACGATCTGCGGGGCCACGCCGGGCAGCGGCAGCGTGCAACTGCCGGGCTTGGTGGGCGTGCAGCCGGGCAGTGGGCTCATCATGATCCCGCCCGTCTCGGTCTGCCACCAGGTGTCGACGATCGGGCACCGCTTGCCGCCGATCACCTCGTGGTACCACATCCAGGCCTCGGGGTTGATGCCCTCGCCCACGCTGCCGAGCAGCCGGAGGCTGGAGAGGTCGCGGCCCTCGATGTGCTGCATGCCCCACTTCATGAACGAGCGGATGGCCGTGGGGGCGGTGTAGAAGATCGTCGGCTTCTCCTGCTCGATGATCTCCCAGAAGCGGCCCTCGTGCGGGGCGTTGGGGGCGCCCTCGTAGATGAGGATGCTCGCGCCGGCGGCCAGCGGGCCGTAGGTCACGTAGCTGTGGCCGGTGATCCAGCCGCAGTCGGCCGTGCACCAGAAGAGGTCGTCCTCCTGCAGGTCGAACACCCACTCGGACGTCGTCTTCGCCCAGAGCACGTAGCCGGCGGTCGTGTGCTTGATGCCCTTGGGCTTTCCGGTCGAGCCGCTCGTGTAGAGGATGAAGAGCGGGTACTCGGAATCCATCGGCGTCGGGGCCTTGTCGGCGGGCATGCCGGCCACGAGGTCGTGCCACCAGACGTCGCGGCCCGGCACCATGTCGACCGGCTGGCCGGTCCGCTTCAGCACGATCACGTGCTTCACGGTGGTGGGGCCGTTGGCCGTCGAGGCGAGGGCGGCGTCGACGTTCTTCTTGAGGGGCAGCTGGGCCCCGCGCCGCCAGCCGCCGTCGGCCGTGATCACGGCCACGGCCTTGGCGTCGTGGTTGCGATCGGCGATGGCCTCGCTCGAGAAGCCCCCGAAGATCACGGAGTGCACCGCGCCGATGCGGGCGCAGGCGAGCATCGCGATCACGAGTTCGGGCGTCATCGGCATGTAGATCGAAACGACGTCGCCTGCCTTGACGCCGAGCTTCTCGAGGCCGGCGGCGAACCGGCAGACCTCGGCGTGCAGCTCGCGGTAGGTGTAGGTCTTGCGCTCGCCGACCGGCTCACCAACCCAGACGAGCGCCGTCTTGTCACCCCGGCCGGCGGCGATCTGGTGGTCGAGGCAGGCGGCGGAGGCGTTGGTGTGGCCGTCGACGAACCACTTCGCAACGGGCGGCTCCCAGTGCAGCACCTTCGAATAGGGCTTCATCCAGGGGAGTGCCTGCGCCCGCTCGTGCCAGAAGGCCTCGGGGTCGGCGAGGGCGGCGTCGTAGAGCCGTTGGTAGTCGGCGAGCGATCCGATCCGGGCCCGCTTCGAGAACTCGGCCGGCGGCGGGAACAGCCGGTCCTCCTGCATCACGCTCGCCACGCGGCCGGCCGCCTTGCTCGTCGTCGTCATGAACGCTTTTTCCCGTCGATCCCTGCCGTGAAAACGCTGAACGCCGAGAAAATCAGACCATCCCGGGGGCGCTCGGGCAAGCCCCACGCCGGGTAGACCGGCCGTGCGGCGAATGGTCGCGGGCGTGCCCTGTGCCCACCAGGCGACGGCGAAAGTCAGGCCGCGGCGACGAGGCCGCGCGGAAAGACGAGCCACGCGTCGCTGCCGGTGATGAGCTTCTGCGTGACGACCGCGGCCCGGTAGCCGAAGAACAATGGCCGAACCTGCGCGCCGGGAGTTGCCTGAAGGATCGCCGGACGCACGCGGTCCGCGATCCGCAGGAACCCACGGACCTCCGATTCGGAGATGTTGGTCTTCACCTCGCACAGCACGATCACCGGCCGGCCGGCGATCGTGCCTCGCAGGACGGCGTCGAACTCGTAGGCCTTTTCGTCCACCTCGATCGACTCCGAACCGCACGACTCCATCACGAACCCGAACCGCTCGGCCAGCACCTCCGGAATCCGCTCGCTGGCGTAGGCCTCGAGGTTGCCGCCGGCCGTGGCCGCCAGGCCGCCCACCTGCTTGGCGAGGTCCTTCATCGAATACTCGAGTTTGTTCACGTTGGTGGCGAGTTCCGTGACCGCGTGCTCCGTGCGTTGCTGGGCCTCGGCGAGTTCTCCGACCCGCTGTTCGGTCCGCTGCTGAGCCTCTGCCAGTTCCTCGACGCGTTTTTCGGTCCGCTGCTGGGCTTCGGCCAGTTCCGCGACGCGTTTTTCGGTCCGCTGTTGGGCTTCGGCCAACGCCTGCTGTGATTCCGCCAACTGCCCGACCACGCCGCGAAGCTCGGCGAAGTCGTGCGGTGTCACGAGCTGGTCGTGCATTTCCACGTGGAGGCTCGCGATCAGTTCGGCCTGGTCGGGCGTGAACGCCGGCTGCAGACGGTTGCGGATTTCGGTGAGGCTCACCATGGATTGTTCGCTCCTTTCGCGGTCCAGGCAACGATGAATTTTACCGGCGGCGTCGGCCCGCCGGTGGATGTGTACAGATGTATATATACTTGGTCGCGGAGCGTCAAGCGAAGGGGCTCGAGTCGGCGGCGTCGCCGAAGCCGATGCCGAGGGCCCGCGCGGCCTGCACGGCCGAGCCGTGCGGGTCGACCGTGGAGAGGTTTTGGATCGCCTCCGCGATCGGCACGCTCTCGATCCGTGGCGGACGGTAGCAGACCATCTCGCCGAAGCGGCCCTCGTGCACGAGCCGCACGGCGTGGGCCCCAAACTGCGTGGCCAGCGTGCGGTCGAAGGCCGTGGGCACCCCGCCGCGCTGCAGGTGGCCGAGGACCACCGTTCGCACCTCGCGGTCAAGCCGCCGGGCGACCTCGCGGGCCACGATTTCGCCGATGCCGCCGAGCTTCACCTGGCGGCGTTCGCCCTGGCCGCCGTCGTGCACGAGCCCACCGTCGGGCAGGTGGGCGCCCTCGGCCACGACGATGAGGGTAAACCGTTTTCCCTCGGCCTCGCGGTCCAGCACCTTCTGGCAGACATGCTCGAAGTCCCAGGCGATCTCGGGGAGGAGGATCACGTCGCCGCCGCCGGCGATGCCGGCATGCAAGGCGATCCAGCCGGCGTGGCGGCCCATCACCTCGAGCACCATGATCCGTTCGTGGCTGGCGGCGGTGGTGTGGAGCCGGTCGAGGGCGTCGGTGGCGCAGGCGACGGCGGAGTCGAAGCCGAAAGTGAAGGCGGTGCAGCCGAGGTCGTTGTCGATCGTCTTCGGCACGCCCACGACCGGAATGCCGTGTTCGTGGAGCTGCTGGGCGATGGCCAGCGACCCGTCGCCCCCCACGCAGATGAGCCCGGAGACGCCGAGCTGCCGCACCGTGGCCGCGGCGTTGGCGAGGAGTTCCGGGTCGATGCTCACCCGCTCGTTCTCGCCGACGAGGGCGGAGAACCGGCCCTTGTTGGTGGAGCCGAGGATCGTGCCGCCCTGGAGGAGGATGCCGGCCGTGCCCTGGGCGGTGAGCGGCATGTAGGCCACCGGCTCGACGAGCCCCTCGTAGCCGCGGAGAAAACCCAGGCACTCGTAGCCGAGCCGTCCGGCGGCCTTGGTGGCGGCCCGGATGACGGCGTTCAGACCGGGGCAGTCACCGCCGCCGGTGAGGATGCCGATCGTGGGTTTGCGGGGGGGCATGGGGTCGCCTATGGCGGTAATAGAACCGAGGGTTTCGCTGGTATAGATTACGAAGGCTCAAGATCCAAATCACATCGTGCGGGGTTGTGTGGCCTGGTCATGGCAGCAATGAATCAAGGAAAGTGTGTTTCGCTAACCGACTTGGCTACGACCATGGCGGCGTTGCGGGACACGAGTCGCCGCATCGTCCACTGCCACGGCGTCTTCGACCTGCTGCACGTCGGCCACCTGCGGTATTTCCAGGAGGCCAAGGCGATGGGCGACGTGCTCGTCGTCACGCTCACGACCGACAAGTTCGTCAACAAGGGGCCGCACCGACCCGCCTTCCCCGAGCAGCTCCGGGCCGAGGTGCTCGCCGGGCTCGAGTGCGTCGACTTCGTCGCCATCAATCCCCATCCCACCGCCGTCGAGGCGATCCGCCTCATCAAGCCGGACGTCTACGTCAAGGGTCCCGACTATGCCGACAAGGCGAAGGACGTCACCGGCAAGATCCACGAGGAAGAGGCGGCCGTGCAGGAGGTCGGTGGCCGGATCGCGTTTACGACGGGCGAGATCTTCAGTTCGACGGCGCTCATCAACCAGCACATGAGCACGCTCCCGCCGGAGGTGCAGACCTACCTCACCGACTTCGCCCGCCGCCACCCGGCCCGCGAGGTGCTCGATTACGTGGAGCGGGCCCGGGGCCTCAAGGTGCTGCTCGTCGGTGAGCCGATCATCGACGAATACGTCTACTGCGAGGCGATCGGCAAGTCGTCGAAGGAGCCCACGCTCGTCGTCAAGCAGCTCGCGAGCGAGAAGTTCGCCGGCGGGATCCTCGCCGCGGCCAACCACGTGGCCGGGTTCTGTGACCAGGTGGCCGTCATCGCCCAGCTCGGCACCGAGGGCTCCCGCGAGGCATTCATCGAGAGCCGACTCAAGCCCAACGTGCGGCGCACGTTCCTGCACCGGAAAAACTCCCCCACGATCGTCAAGCGGCGGTTCGTGGAAAACTACTTCTTCTTGAAGATGCTCGAGGTTTACGAGATCAATGACGCCACCCTCTCGCCCGAGGAGGACGAGCAGGTCTGCCAGGCCCTCATTGAGCAGGTGCCGAAGTACGACCTTGTGATCGTCATCGACTTCGGCCACTCGATGCTCTCCGACCGGGCCCGGGCGATCATCCGTGAGCGTGCAAAGTTTCTGGCGGTGAACGCCCAGTGCAATGCCGGCAACCTCGGCCATCATGCGCTCTCGAAGTATCCGCACGCGGATTACGTGACGGCGACCGAGCGAGAGGTGCGGATCGAGGCCCGTGACCGGCACGGCGACATCGCACACCTATCGCGTGCCGTCTTCGCGCAGCTGGGTTGCAAGATGCTCGCGGTCACCCGCGGCAAGAACGGCTGCCTTTGTTGTGATGGCGCGACCGGCTTCGTTCAGGTGCCGGCCGTGGCTGGCAAGGTGGTCGACCGGATCGGGGCGGGCGACGCCTTCCTGTCAGTGTCGGCCCTGTTCGCCGCCCAGGGGGCCCCGATGGAGGTGGTCGGTTTCGCGGGCAACGCCGCCGGGGCCCTGGCAGTGGCCACTGTCGCCAACCGCGACGCCATCGACCGGGTGGCCTACCTCAAGCAGGTGGAATCGCTGCTCAAGTAGCGACCCGCCGGGTACGCGGTAGAGTGGAGTTTCCGGGGGCCGCGCATGGGCGGGCCCGCCGGGCCACGACCGCCGATGGAAGGGGACATGACCAGCAAACGTTTCGAGAAGATCGCCGTGATCGGCGGCGCCGGCTACGTGGGGGCCGTGCTCGTGCCACGGCTGCTCGACGAGGGCTACGAGGTCGTCGTCCTCGACCTGTTCATCTATGGCGAGGAGCCGCTCGCGGCGGTCCGCTCGCACCCGCGGCTCACCGTGATCAAGGGCGACATCCGCGACCAGGGCGTCGTGCGACAGGCCGTGCACGGCTGCGAGGCCGTTATCCACCTGGCCTGCATCTCCAACGACCCGAGCGTGGAGCTCGATCCGGCCCTGAGCCAGTCGGTGAACTTCGACTCCTTCGGACCCTGCGTGAAGATCGCCAAGGCGGCGGGAGTGCGGCGGTTCATCTTCGCCTCCTCCGGCAGCGTGTACGGCGTGAGCGATTCCCCGCAGGTGACGGAAGATCACCCGCTCGTGCCGGTGTCGCTCTACAACAAGTACAAGGCGGCCTGCGAGCCGGTGCTGTTCGCCGAACAGTCGCCCTCGTTCACGACGGTCGCCGTCCGCCCGGCCACGATCTGCGGCTACTCTCCCCGCCAGCGGCTCGACCTCACGGTCAACATCCTCACCAACCACGCCGTCAACAACGGGAAGATCACCGTCTTCGGCGGCAGCCAAATGCGGCCGAACCTCCACATGCAGGACATGGTCGACCTCTACCTGCTGCTCCTCGAGGTGCCCGACGAGAAGATCGCCGGGCAGGTGTTCAACGCCGGCTACCAGAACTACTCCGTGGCCGACACGGCGGAGGTGATCCGCGAGGTGGTGCGCGACGAGCTGCCCGACAGGGGCGAGATCGAGATCGTCACCACGCCCTCCGACGACATCCGCTCCTACCGCATCAACTCCGACAAGATCCGGCGGGTGCTCGACTTCGCCCCGCGGCACACGATCGAAGACGGGGCCCGCGACCTGATCAGGGCGTTCAAGGCGGGCAAGCTCCCCGACTCGATGACCGACATCCGCTATTCGAACATCAAGATGATGAAGGCGATCCAGCTCAAGTAGCGTCATGCCCACCGAAACCTTCCTCGTCCTCGGCAGCAACTCCTTCTCGGGGTCGACGTTCGTCGCCAGCGCCCTGGCGGCCGGGGCCGACGTCGTCGGCATCAGCCGCTCGCCGGAGCCCGACGCGGCCCTGCTGCCCTACCGCTGGGCCCCGCACGAGCGGTTCACGTTCCACGCCCTCGACTTCAACCGCGACCTCGACCGCATCGAGGCGGTGATCCACGAGAGTCGCCCGCGGTACATCGTCAACTTCGCCGCCCAAAGCATGGTGGCCCAGAGCTGGCAGAACCCGGACCACTGGTACCAGACCAACGTGGTCGCCACCGCCCTGCTCGTGGACCGGCTCAAGAAGCTCGACTTCCTCGAGAAGTTCGTGCAGATCTCGACGCCCGAGGTGTACGGCTCGACGAGCGGCCTCGTGAAGGAGACGGCCCCGTTCAACCCGAGCACGCCCTACGCCGTGTCGAAGGCCGCCTGCGACATGAACCTGCTCGCCTACCGGAAGGCCTTCGATTTTCCGGTGGCGTTCACGAGGGCGGCCAATGTCTGCGGCCCGGGCCAGCCGCTCTACCGCATCATTCCCCGGACGGTGTTCTGCGTGCTCACGTGCCAGAAACTGAAGCTTGAAGGGGGCGGTACGAGCGTGCGGTCGTTTATCCACATGCGGGACGTGGCCGAAGGCACGCTCGCCGTCGCCCGCCGCGGCACGCCCGGGGACGTCTACCATCTCGCCACCGACCAGAACCAGACGATCCGCGAGGTGGTGGAGGAGATCTGCCGGCAGATGGGGGCCCGGTTCGAGGATTGCGTGGAGACCACGCCCGCCCGGCTGGCCCAGGATCCGGCCTACCTGCTCGACTGCACCAAGGCCCGGACCGAGTTCGGCTGGCGGCCGCAGCTCTCGGTGGCCGACGTGATCAGGGAAACGATCGACTGGATGCGGAAGCACCTCGACCGGCTGCGGGCCATCTCGGCCGACTACATTCACAAGGCGTGAGGCACCATCACCCCGTGTTTTCGCTCCTTGCACCGATCATCGGCCTGATTTCCACCGTCGTCATCCACCTGGCGGCCTGGCGGACCATGCGGCCGCGGAGCCCGGCGCGGCTCTTGCCGTTCGCGGCCCTTCTGGGAGGAGCGGCTGGCGCCTGGGCTGCCGGCACATGGTTTCCGGGCCCGGCTCCGGCTGAAATGGCCGCGGCACTCCTCCTGTTCGGCACCGTGGTGGCGAGTTATCTGATATCGTTGCCCGCCTTGGAATCGGAGAGCCCTTCCTCCCTGATCGTGACCTGTGTCGATAAGCGGGCGGCAGGCGGCGGCGTCAGCAGGGACGATCTGGCCGCCGTCGTCAATGACGAAACGTTTGTCCTCAACCGAGCGCGGGGGCTCGAAGTAGATGGGCTCGTCGAGCGAGCCGATGGACGACTCCGGATCACGGCCCGCGGCAGAAAGTTCCTCCAGGGATTCCTGTTCTATCACCATCTGGTAGGGCGGCGGGGCCTGGCTGGCTGACGGAAGAAGAGCCTCACGATGCCTTCCTGCGACTGGTGCCTCACGGCGATTCCCTGGATCGCCTTCGCCGTCAACGTCGTCGCCAACGCGGTCCTGCTCCGTACGCGTCTGTGTACGAGCATCGTCCGCAGCCTGGCCTGCAGTTTCGTCCTCGGCTGCGTGGCGATCGTGCTGATGGCGACCTGCTGGGAGGCGGCGCTGCCCGCCTCCGATCGGGCAGCCCGTCTGGCCGCCGCATTCCTGACGTATGCATCCGCGTCGTACGTGTTCTTCCACCTGGTCCACATACCCGAGGCATCCGTTCGCATCAGGATCCTGCAAGAACTCACCACCCGTGGACCACTCAGCGAGCGTGAGATCCTGCGGTTCTACGACGCGGGGACCATCCTCGACATCCGCCTCGAGCGGCTCACGCGGAGCGGACAGCTGACGTGCAAGAACGGCCGCTATTTCACCGGCCGCCCGAGAATGCTCTACGTCGCCCGACTGTTCCGCCTTGCCAAGCGGGTCGCACTGGGGGTGGGAACGTGATTTCGGTTTTCATTCCGGCATACAACGAGGCCGCCAATCTGGCGGCGACGGTCGACACTGTCACTGCGGCGGCCATCAAGGCCGGGTGTGCGGGCCCGCAGATCATCATCGTGGACGACGGCAGCCGTGATGCGACCGGTGCGATCGCCGCCGACTTCGCCGGTCGCTTGCCGAACGTGACGGTCATCGAGCATGCGACAAACCAAGGACTTGGAGCCGGCTTTCGCGATGCCCTGGCGATCGCGACCCGCGACCGGTTTCTCATCGTTCCGGGTGACAACGACATTGCGCCCGACCTACTTTGTGCTCTGTTCCAGAACGCCTATCGGGCCGACATGGTGCTGAGTTATTTCGTCAACAAGGAGGCGAGGGGAGTCGCAAGAAACGTCATTTCCCTGATCTTCGGCGCGATTTACATGATCACGTTCGGCATCTTCGTTCAGTACATCAACGGCCCGTGCGTCTACCCCACGGACAGGCTCCGTCGTCTCGATCTGCGAGCGAATCGCTTCAGCATTGTGGTCGAGGCGACGATTAAGCTGCTTTGCTCGGGTGCCACCTACTACGAGGTCGCGGGGTACATGCAGAACGGGCTCGCGGGCAGCACGTCGCTATCGCTGCGAAACCTCGCCGAGGTGATTAGGTCCTACCTACGACTCGTGTACGAGATCAAGGTCTCACACCGCAAGGAGTTCGCGAAGCGGCCATGCCGCGTGATGTGAGCCGTCAAACCGATTCTGGGGCGACGACGAGGAGCGGCCGCATCGCCCTACGCGCCTCCAGGTCGGCCAGGGCCCGGTTCACTTCGGCGAGCGGGTACCTGTCGCGTACGAGGGATGCGAAGGGCAGCCCGCGATCAACGCACAAATCCGCCAGGAGCGGAATGTCCCTGTCGGGCTCGCAGCCGCCGCCCCAACTGCCCTCGATCCGACGGCCGCGAATCAGGGCGTGCGGATCCAGGCAGATCCGTTTCCCGGCGGGCGGATGCGAGGCGAACACGCAGCGGCCGCCGTCGTCGCGGACCGACTCGAAGGCACGCTCGATAGTCGCGGTGGCGCCCGCTGCATCGACGGCGTAGTCGGCACCACGTCCGGCCGTGAGGCCGCGAATCGCCTTGACCGGCTCCTGACGGGATGCATCGAGGACGTGTGTCGCCCCGAAATCACGTGCCAACGCAAGTTTGCCGGGCTCCACGTCGACGGCGATCAGCCGCCCCAGACCACACCGACTCGCAGCCGCCAGCGCGCAGATGCCCACGCCACCCAGTCCGTAGACCACCAGCGTTTTTCCGGGCTCCGGCTTGAGGGTGTTCATGATGACGCCGGCGCCCGTCGGCAACGCGCACCCGAAGAGTACGCCCAAGTCCATCGGAACACCAGCCGGCAGTCTCACCACCCGATTCTCCGAAACAACGGCCAACTCGTTGAAGGTCGTCACCGGGCCGGCATTGACGATGCGTCCGTTCCATCCATACCGGCCACCACTGACGTCCGCGCCTGCGCCCTTGATCCAGGTGAGCACCACCCTGTCGCCCGGCGCGACCTTCGTCACTCCGGGGCCGATCGACCGGACGATTCCCGTCCCCTCGTGACCGAGCAGATGCGGCACGTGGCGATCCTCGCCGCGCAGTCCGCGGGCCTCCATAAGTTGGCTGTGGCAGACCCCGCTGAATACCACCTTCACACACACCTGGCCATGCAGCGGCTCTGGAGTCTCGAGATCTGCCGTGATCTCGAGGTCGCTTCCCGGCCGTGTGAGCACGACACCCTGCACGTCACTCACCCCGCAGCGAGACGTCGAGTGGCTTCACCAGCATGTTCCGCAGGAACACGTCGCGACTCAACAACGGCCCAGCGTCTTCGATCGGCCGTCCGTAGACGACCTGCGGAATGACGCGTTCCGCCGGGTCGAGGCACAGATCGACCAGAAACGGCCCGTCGTGGGCCAGGGCCCGGGCGATCCCCTCGGGCATGCTCGCGCTGTCGGCGATCCGGGTGGCGGGTATGCCGTGGGCTCGCGCCACCTGGACGAAGTCTGGAAACGACAGCCCGCCGTCCTTCGAGGATGCGTGGTAGCGGGAGCCGAGCCATTGATCCTGCGTCTGCTGGATCATGCTGTAGCCGCGGTTGTTGAAGACGATGACCTTGACGGGCAGGGCATGGTGCATGATGGTCGCCAACTCCTGGATGTTCATCATCAGCCCGCCGTCGCCAATCAGGCACAGCACCGGCGCACGATCGAGCGCGAGGCTGGCGCCGATCGCCCCGGGGAGTGCGTAGCCCATGGGGGTGTTATTGAGCGCACTGAAAATCCGCTGACCCGGCCGCGGATCCCAGGCCTGCATGAACCAGGCGATCGCGCAGCCCGTGTCGATGACGACGGTGGCATCGCCGGCAGCGGCCCGCGAAAGGGTCTTGATGGCCGCGTAGGGGTTCGGCGTGGGCTGGTCGAAGTTGGCGGCAGGGCAGATTTCGAATTCCCTCCGCCAGTCGGCAATCTGCCGTCGCCACGGCGAGATATCGGGCATCTCCGCTTGCGGCAGTTCGGCCGACAGAGCGTGGAGAAAGTCACCGGCATCCGCCTCGACGGGAACATCGACCGTCATTCCGAACTTCGGGAACTTGTCGAGTTCAGTGCGGTCGATGTCGACGACGATTTTCCGAGCCTCCCGGGCGAAACTACTCAGCGGGCTGCCCGTCTCGTGGGTATCAAGTCTGGTTCCGATGGCGAGGATGCAATCGGCGTTCTGGACCGCGAAGTTGCCGTACCGCGTCCCATGCAGCCCGAACGTGCCGACGAAATTGTCCGGCGTCTGGGCTACGAGATCGATGGCGCCCCAGGTCGGTACGACCGGCAGCCCGCTCCGCTGCAGGAAGTTCACCGCATCCGCGGCGGCGTTCGCGAGACGGACGCCCCAGCCGAGAATCACGATCGGCCGGCGGGCGCTCCGCAGCAGCGCGACCGCCCTCCTCGCCTGGGTCGCATGGCGGTAGGGCGATGCCGTTGGTGGTGGCGACGGGTAACGCTCGAGCGTCGCCGGATCGACTTCGCGCCGCTGGAGGTCGTCCGGAATATCGACCAGCACCGGCCCCGGCCGCCCCGAAGTGGCGATGGCCACCGCTTTCTCGAGTTCGTAGCGGATCCTCAAGGGATCCTCTACCAGCACGGCGTACTTGGTCACTGGACGACACATGCCGACGATGTCAGTCTCCTGGAAACCGAACTGCCTGACACCGGTGTCCCGCTTGAGGCGAAACGTCGCGACCTGACCGGTGAGGAACAACACCGGCACGGAGTCGTAGTAGGCGCAACAAACGCCGGTGATGAGGTTGGTCGCGCCCGGCCCACTCGTCGTGACAGCCACGCCGGGCCGCCCGGTGACCCGGGAGTAGGCGTCCGCGGCCATCGCTGCCGCCTGCTCGTGATGCGGGCAGACGTAGGCGATGTCGTTGCGGGCGGCGATTGAGTCGATGAGGTGCAAGCAGGCGCCGCCGGCGATGGCGAACGCGTGGCGGATGCCCTGCTGGGCGAGGAACTCGGCGACGTAGTCGGAAAGCTTCATGCGACGATTCCCGGACGCCGGCCTCGCCTGCGTACGATCACAGTGGGTTCCTCCTTCGCAGTTTGCAGAGATTTTCGTCGGCTTTCAATCGTGATGGGAAATCAGCCGCTCCCCACGGATCGTGCACCACCGAGAAGTTGCGGCCTCCGGCGACCTCTCGCCCCGCGTCGATTCCCCAACGCACGCATTGATAGATGGTGTCGTGGGTCGTTCCGGACTCACCCGATTCCAGAAACCTTCGCGTCCGCTCGAGATTCTCACCGGCTTGGGTACCGCTCGCCAGCGTCTCTTCATGGATTCTGGTTCGCACCCAGCCCGGCCCCACGATGAACGCATTGAGGTCGGTGCACTCGTCGTCGAGCAGCTCGCAGGCCTTGATGAGGCCTATCTTGGACAGGCAGTAGGCGGAGTAGTTACGAAACGGGCCGTTCGTGCCGCCACCGGCCAGGAACACGACGTGTGCGATCCCGCCGGGACGGCGTTGTGGGTAGAGTCGATGGACCAGCTCCAATTGCGACACCAGATTGACACGCAATCCACGCTCCCAATCCGCGAACGGCGTGTCCATGAATGCCCCGACGGGCAACATGGTGCCGACCGCCGAGACGAACACGTCCCACTGGCGGCCAGTCCTCGCATATCGATCGGCGACCTCGCTGGCGGTCCCGGGAATGGCGAAGTCGCAGGTGACGAAGAACGGGTCCGCGGAAGTCGGCACTCCCGCCAGATCTGGCCGCACGTGGCGATAGGTGCCGCCCACGCGCCACCCGTCGGCCGCGAAGTTCCGCAACAGGGCATTGCCGATCTCGGCATTGGCACCGGCGATGAAGACCTCAGGCGGGTGGTTCACCACGGCATGCTCTCGCGCGTCGTGATGAAGAGCGAGCCGTCACGGTAGGACCGGGGCATGTCCGCCATGGAATCGACGCGGCGCCAACCGCGCTGCTGCG
Source organism: Planctomycetaceae bacterium (assembly GCA_021300535.1). Taxonomy (GTDB): domain Bacteria; phylum Planctomycetota; class Planctomycetia; order Pirellulales; family UBA1268; genus QWPN01. The sequence goes on from JAJTED010000005.1 coordinate 15,460, forward strand.
CGAACATGTTCAAACCAAGCCCCGTCATGTGCCGATGGACGGCGGCGGCATTCTCGGGGCTGCCGATCTCCACGATTGCCTCGGTGCTGGCCCAGTGCCGCGACGTCGTGGCGCAGAGGATGTCAGCCTCGTGCCCTTCGGCATCAAGCTTCATGAAGTCGACGTCCGCCAGGAGCTCGTCGATCGCGACGGTCTTGACGACCAGTCGCTCGAGTTCCCCGTAAGGCTGCTTCTTGGCACCGGCGACGTGGCTGCCCGTCGTGTTGCCCAGCACGCGGACGAACTCCGTGTTGCCCGTTCGCGAGGAAACGGCTGCCTCGTGCACCTTCACCGTCCGGCAGTCGTTCGCGGCTAGTGTGCCGCGAAGCACGTCGCACGTTAGGGGATCGGGTTCGAAGCAGTTGACTGAGAAACCACACCGCGAAAGCAGCAGCGAATGAAGGCCGATGTTCGCCCCGACGTCCAGCACCCTGCGATAGCGGCCGCGTTGCCGCAGGTAAAATCCGAAAATCAACAGTTCGTCCAGACCGAACAGGTCGAGCGACGTGATCGCACCCATGCGGCGAAACGGAAAGACGATGCTGCCGAAGTCGCCGAACTCGACCGCCAGCGGCTCCGCCGAGGAAAACGCCCGGGCAACGGCATGACGCGCCACACTGTCAAGAAACCGGTACGTCGGTGTCCCCGGTGCGTGCATTACCGACATGTCTGGCAGCGCCGCGAGCATTGAACCGAGCATCTCTGCAGCTTCTCCCAAGCCTTCAGTTGTCATCGCGTGGCCTCCTCAAAACGGCCCCTTGAACCATTCGCCGGGCACGTCGTGGGGCGACGTCCGTGAGGCGACGATGTCCTCCACGTCAATGGTGCGGCCGAGCATCGAGGCCGCGGCCGCCGCGATGTGTTCGGCGCGGGGGTAGAAGTTCGCGGTCAGGGCCGGGCTCGTGGGCACCGGAAAATCCGGCATCGCGAGCCGGCGGGGCGGTGCCTTGAGCCGATCGAAACACTCGCTCGCCGCAGTCGCCACGATTTCAGCAGCCACCGAGCACGTCGGACTCGCGGTGTCGACGGCAAGCAGACGGCCTGTTTTGCGGATTGATCCGAGAACGGTCTCCCAGTCCAGCGGACGCACCGTCCGCAGGTCGATCACGTCCGCCGACAGTCCCGCTTTCCTGAGGCACGGCAGTGCATGAAGCGCCTCGAGCGTCATGGAGGACATCGTGACGATCGTCAGATCGTCACCGTCGGCCACGCGGTTCGCCTTGCCGATGGGGACCCGGTAATCCCCCTCCGGAACGTCGCCCTGCATCTGGTGCAACCAGCGGTGCTCCAGGTAGAGCACGGGATTGTCGTCGAACAGCGCCGACAGCAGCAGCCCCTTGGCGTCCGCTGGCGAGGCCGGCATCACGACCTTCAGCCCGGGGATGTGGGCGAACCACGACTGCAGGTTCTGGGAGTGCGTCGGGCCCTGTCCCCAGCCGCGGCCCAGGATGAGCCGCACCACCAGCCGCACCGGCGTCGACTGTCCGCCGAACATGTACCGCCACTTGGCGGCGTTGTTCACGATCTGATCGAGCGCGAGAAGGAAGAAATCCAGCCGCTGATGCGTCATCAGGCAGCGCGCCCCGTCGAGGGATGCACCAATCGCCACACCCGTCATGCCGGCTTCCGACGTCGGCATGTCGAACACGCGGGCGGGGCCGAAGCGTTCCAGCAGGCCGGCCGTGGTGCCGAACACTCGCTTCGGGTCGTCGACACCCAGACCGAAGCACAGCACCCGTTCGTCGATTTCCATCGCGATCGCGGTGGCTTCGGCGATCGCCTCGGCATAGGTCCGCACTCGGCTCACGTGCCGTCCTCCCCCGCGTACAAATCGCAGTAGGCTTCGGCCGCATCGGGAAACGCGGAATGCTCCGCGAAGGCGAAGGCGTCCGCGACCTCGGCTGCGATCTCCGCCCGCATGTCCCGGACGGCCTCGGACGTGACCGTGCCCAAGTCCAGCAGCCGTCGCTCGTAGGCCTCGACCGGATCAGCCGCCCGCCAGCGGAGAAACTCCGCCTCCGTGCGATACCCGATGTCATTGTCGAAGTTGGGTCCGCAATGCTCGCGATAACGGTACGTGGTGAACTCGACGAAGGCCGGCCCGCTTCCCGAGCGGATCGAGTCCAGTGCATCGACGGTCGTCCGGTAGACCAGTTCCGGGTCGTTGCCGTCCCCGTGCATCGCCCTCACCCCCAGCCCGGAGACCATCTCGTGGATTTGCCGGCCTTCAGGCTGCCGCACGCGGAGTGGCGAGTAGACGGAGTAGAAGTTGTTCTCGCAGACGTACAACACGGGCAGCCGGCGGACGGCAGCGAAATTGACCGCTTCGAAGAACACCCCCTCCTCGACCGCCGCATCGCCGAAAAACACGCACGCGACCTGCTTCGTGTTGCGGAGCGACAGCGACAGGCCGAGGCCGGTGCCGACGGGGATGGTGCCGGCGACGATCGCCGTGCTGCCCTTGAAGCCCACCGTCTCGTCGATCAGGTGCATGGAACCGCCCTTGCCGCGGCTGCAGCCGGTGCGCTTTCCGTAGATTTCGGCGAGCAGCCGCGGCATCGAGCCGCCCTTGGCGAGATAATGGGTGTGCGCCCGATGGCCGCTCACCGCGAGGTCGCCCGGTTCCAGGGCCAGCCCCACGGCGGCACTCACGGCCTCCTGCCCGACGGACAAATGCACCGGGCACCGCATCTTCTGCTCTGGGTAGCGCTCGGCGATCGCCTCCTCAAAGCAGCGCAGCCGCAGCATCGAACGCAGCAGGGCGACACGGGGCGGCTCATGGCCTGCCGCACGGATGGTCATGGGATGAACCAGTAGTAGTCGCCGGTGTAGCCCACGCGGGCGAACAAGGCCTGCCAATCGGCGACGGAGAGGATGGTGCGCGCCGTAAGGTTCCAGGCGTCCATGCGGCACTTTTCCTCGTCGTTTCGATAGGCGTCGACCGTCACGAACGCACCGCGCCGCTTCACGCGCTCGATCTCCCGGAGCGACTCCTCGACACCGTCGAGTTCCAGGTTGTGGATGGTGTTTATCGCGATCACCACGTCGAAGGACGCGTCTGCAAACGGCAGCCGCGTGGCGTCTGCCACCTGCACGTGCGGCCGCATGTCCTCGATGGCGTTGGTGATGGCGTACTGTGACACGTCGATGCCCTTGACCGTGATGCCCGGAATCAGGGCCGCGAGGTCGTGCATCATGAAACCCTTCGCACACCCGACGTCCAGCACCGACGATCCGCCCGTCAGGCCGAAATGGCGTTGGAAGACCGGGATCGTCGGCTGCCAGAATCGTGGATGGTACGTGAAACCGCCATAGCCGGTGCGGCGATCGCCGTCGAAGAACTCCTTGTCGAAGCGGCGGGCGATGGCCCGGTCTTCAGGGGTCTTGTTGGCAGCGCGCGAGTCGACATCGCGCTTCGGGCGCGGATAGTTCACGAGGAGATCGACTTCCTGGCCCACCGCCATCGTCCTCCGGCCGACAAAAAGAGCGTTCTGCATTGCAGATTCTAACCCAGGGGCGGGAGGCTCAAGACCCTGAAAACGAGGGCCGGCAATCGCGACAGACGTTGCTCAGGCCGCAGTGAGCACCATCGGCCGTTTCCATGCTGCTTCGCCGACAGGGCGTGACGGCCGGCGTCATCGTGGTACCATGCCGTGTCTTTTTCCCGGGGATGCAGCCACCGCCGCTGGTCATGCCATGGTAACGCACGAGACCGCGAAGCCTCGTCCGTCGTGGGCGCCGTTCGTTGGCCTGCTCGCAGTGGTAGGGATGGCCTGGTGCGCTGCCAACGGCATCTGGACTGCGGCATCCTTTGTCCTGCCGACGGCGTATCTCGATCCGGAGAAGGCGGACGTCGTGCATGCCGTCGCACTCATCAAGGCGACCGCCCGCGGCGAATGCACCCCCATCGGCTGGAAGCGCGTGCAGCAGTTGGGCGCTCCCGGCGTCGCGGATTGGACCGATTGGCCGATGGTCGAAGATTTGCTGACGTGGGCCTTCGGGATCCTGGCCCGAATGTTCGGCCTCTTCGCCGGGCTCAACGTCGCGATGCTCCTCGGCAACCTGCTCGCCGCGGCGACCTACTACGGCGTCGCCCGCCATCTCGACTGCCGGCCTGCCTGGGCATTCACAGCCGCACTGGCGTTTGGGCTCGCCCCCTTCATCTTCGCCCAGTCGCCCTACCATATCACCTGCGCATGGGTGTGGCACATGCCGTTGTTCCTGCTCGTGTGGCGCTGGGTATCGACCGACCCGGGGCTCGTGCCGAAATCCTGGCAGTATTGGCAGGCCTGCGGCATCGGTTTTCTCACCGGCTGCCTGAACCCGTACTTCACCAATGCTCTCTGCCAGCTCACGTTGCTCGGCGGCGGGGTCCAGTGGCTGCGGAATCGGTCGCGGGCGGCATTCCTTTCCGCCTTGGCCGTGATCGGGGTCGCCGCCCTGGCCTTTGCTCTCATGAACGTCGACACCTGGACCTACAAGCTCGTGCACGGGCCGAACGAGGGGGCGCTCGTCCGCGAATACAAGTGGCTCGAGATATACGGGCTCAAGGTGAAGGACCTCTTCATCCCGCCGGTCACGCATCGCTCCGACGCCCTGGCGAACTTCTCCAAGGCGCACCGGCAAGTGGCGCCGCTGCTCGACGAGGGGGCGTCGTACCAGGGGATCGTGGGCCTGGCCTGCCTGGCCTGGCTCGTCGCCACGTCGATCCGTTGCATGATCACCGGCCGCGAGAAGAACGTGCCGATGGAGGCCTGGCAGGTGCTGTGGATCGTGCTCATGTTCACGACCGGCGGCCTCAATGCCCTGTTCGCCGCCACGACCGGCTTCACGATGTTCCGGGGTGGATGCCGCTACAGCATCGTGATCCTCGCCATCACGCTGCTCTGGGCGGCCCGCCGGCTGTCGGCCCTGCAGACCGAGGCGGAGCGGACCCGGCCTGCGGGAACCACCGATTGGCGGTGGCTCGCCGGAGCGGGCATCGCCTGCCTCGTGATCCTCTGGGACCAGGTGCCCCGACCGCCGACTGCCGAGGAGACCGCCACGATCGCCCGCCAGGTCACAGCCGACCGCGAGTTCACCGAGAAGATGGAGGCGTCGCTCCCGGAGGCGGCGATGATATTCCAGATGCCGGTGATGGAGTTTCCCGAGTCACCGGCTCCCGGCGTGCCTCCCTACGACCATTTCCGGCCGTACCTCTACAGCAAGAACCTTCGCTACTCCTTCGGCTCGATGAAGGGCCGCGACCGCGAGAAGTGGCAGCCGGCCGTGCAGAACAAGTTCTTCGACGGCGCCACGCTCGATCAGCAGGCGGGCGTGATCCGTGTGAAGCCGGAAAGCGCCCGGGCCGCCGTCGACGAACTGAAGCGGCTCGGCTTCTCGGCGATCTACGTCAACCGCAACGGCTTTCCCGACCGCGGCCGGGGCATCGAGGAGGCCCTTCTCGAGCTGGGCTACACGAAACCCCCGCTGCGGAATGCGACCGGCGATTTGGCCTGCATCATCCTCGAGTGACGCCCGCCGCCTCCACCCAGTCGAGCAGGCTCGCGTAGGCCGCCACGCCGAGTTCGCCGCGCCGCTCGCGGTGCGGGTCCGTGGCCGGGTCGGCCACGATCGCGGCCGCACCGATGCCGGCGGCGAGGCCCGCCTCCCAGTCGGCCGGCGAGTCGCCCACCATCCAGGCTGCCCCGGGCGGGAGCGAGTGCGCGGCGAGCATCTCGTGGATGAACCGCGGGGAGGGCTTGCGGTAGAGCGACGGTTCGTCGGGCCGCTCCGGCGCCACGCAGATGCCGGTGAACACGTCGGGGCCAAGGCCGAGCAGGTCGACGAGTCGGCGATGCTGGGCCTCGACGTCGGCGAGCGTGAAGTAGCCGCGGCCGATTCCCGACTGGTTCGTGAACAGGAACAGCCGGCAGCCCGCGGCGCGGAGCCGGCACACCGCCTCGCGGACGCCCGGCAGCAGGGCCACGCCCTCGGGTGAGGCGAGATAGTGTCGGTTCTCGATGAGCGTGCCGTCGCGGTCGAGGAACACGGCCCGGGGCGGTGGGGGGCGGCTGGACATACGCCCAAATCTACACGCCAAGCCCGCCGGGCCGCGCACCCCTGACGGGGCCGCAAACCGGAGGCATACTCAAAGCAAGGGAACCCCTCGCGATGCCCGCCGCCCGCACCCCCGACCAGTCCCCCGCCGGACGCGCTGCCGTGTCGACAGCCGACGAGCGGGCAGCGCCGCAGATCCTCGTGATCGGCGACCTGATGCTCGACCGGTATTTCACCGGCACCGTCGACCGCATCTCGCCCGAGGCGCCGGTGCCGATCCTTCTCGTGCGGCAGGCCTTCAACCGGCCCGGCGGCGCCGCCAACGTAGCCGTCAACGTGGCGGCCATGGGGGGCGAGACGACGCTCGTCGGAGCCATCGGTGCGGACGACGCCGGCCCAGAGCTCCGCGCGGTGCTCGAGGCGGATGGCGTGCGCTGCGGATCGCTTGTCATTGCCGACTCCATTCCCACGACGGTCAAGACCCGCCTCATCGCCGGCCACAACCAGATCGCCCGCTTCGACGAGGAGGGCTTTCTCGACGACGCCGGCGTCCGCGCCGCCCTCGTCGAGCGGATCCGCTCGGCCGTCGCCACGGCCGACCTCGTGCTCTTGTCGGACTACTGCAAGGGCGCGGGTGACGAGGCCGTGTCGCGGGCGGCCATCGACGGGGCCCGGGCCCGCGGCATCCCCGTGATCGTCGACTCCAAGAGCCACGACTACGCGAAGTTCCGCGGCGCGTCCGTGATCACGCCCAACCGCAACGAGGCCACCGCCGCGGCCGGCTTCCCCATCCGCACGCCGGAGGACGGCATCCGGGCCGCCGGGATCATCCGCGACCGGTACGAGATCGGGATCGTGGTCGTCACGCTCGGCGAGCAGGGCATGGTGTTCGTCGCCGGGAACGAGTCGGCCGTGATCCCCACGCAGGCCCGGCAGGTCTACGACGTGACCGGCGCCGGCGACTCGGTCGTGGCCGCCCTCTCAGTGGCCCTCGGCCGCGGCATGCCGATCCGCGAGGCGTGCCTGCTCGCCAACGCCGCCGCCGGCCTGCAGGTGGCCCGCGTGGGCACGTCGCGGATCACCTGGGCCGAGATGGCCGCCGCGGTCGAGCCGCAGTCGCCCACGTCGGCCGCCAAGATCGTGAGCCGCACCGAACTGCGACGGGTCGTCCAGGCCGCCCGGGCGGAGGGCAAGCGGATCGGGTTCACCAACGGCTGCTTCGACATCCTCCATCGCGGCCACGTGGCGCTCCTCGAGGCCGCCGCCCGCGAGTGCGACCTGCTCGTGGTGGGCGTCAACTCCGACGCGTCCGTATCCCGGCTCAAGGGGCCGACGCGGCCGCTCGTGCCGGCGGCCGAGCGACAGGCCGTGTTGGCGGGCCTGGCGGCGGTGTCGCTCGTCTGCGAGTTCCCGGAGGACACGCCGCTCGAACTCATCCAGGCCGTGGAGCCCGACGTGCTCGTGAAGGGGGGCGACTACACGCACGAGCAGGTCGTCGGGGCCGACGTCGTGATCGCCCGCGGCGGCCGCGTGGTGACGCCCCTGTTCGTGCCCGGCGTGTCGACGACGGCCCTCGTCGAGCGGGTCAGGTCGCTGCCCGACGCCGCGCCGCCAGCAGGTCGCGGACCTTCGCCAGCACCATCTCGACCGTGATCCCCTGCATGCAGATGTTGTTGGTGCAGGCCGAGAGCCGGTTGTTGTAGATGCTCACGCAGGGGCTGCACGGCAGGTCGATCGACACGCGGTGGGCCCGGGGCCCGAGCACGCCCCAGACCTTCGGCGTCTCCGGCCCCACGAGCGTGACGATGTCGACGTCGGTGAGGGCGGCGAAATGTCCCGGGCCGCTGTCGTTGGAGACGAGGACGTCGGCCAGCGTGTAGAGCACGAGCAGCTCCCGCATGGATGTTTTGCCGGCGAGCGAGACGCACCGCGGGTGGCCGACCTGTCGCACCAGGGCCTCGATCGGCGGGGCCTCGCCGGGCGAGCCCGTGAAGGCCACGAACAGTTCCGGGTCGTCGGCGAGCAGCCGGCGGGCGACCTCGGCGTACCGCTCGCCGTCCCACTTCCGCAGCGGGATCAGGTCGCTGGCGTTGGCGTTCAAGAGCACGAGCGGCCGCGGCTCCTCGCGGCCGGTGGCCTCCCGGAGCGTCCGCTTCACCGCGGCGGTCTCCGCCGCGGAGGGCACGAACCGCATGAGCGTGGTGTCGAGAGAGGCGAGGTCGACGTCGAGGGCCGGCAGCGGGTCGGGATCCTTCCACAGCGCCTCGACGAGCAGCAGGAACGCGTACAGCGCGTGCTGGTGCGGGTTGTAGAGCAGCCGGTGCGTCATCAGGTCGCCCCGCCACGGGCCGTCACCGTGGAAGCTGTGGAACCCGGCCCGCCGCCGGGCCCCGGTCAGGTAGGCCATCACGGCCGACGACCGGGCGAAGAACTCGAAGTCCACGACCGCGTCGATCCGCTCGCGACGGGCGCGGAGGATGCCACCGAGGATGCCGCCCAACGTCCGCACCGCGCCCCCCTTGGGCACCGAGATCACGTTCGCGGGGGGCACGATGTCGAGGGCGTCGAGGATCGGTCGGTTCTCCTCGAGCACCATGAAGAAGATGTTGTCGCGGCCGACCCGGTCGACCACGGCCTTGAGCGCCGGGTAGGCGATCACTGTCGCCCCCTGCTCCACGAGCTTGAGCACGAGCACCCGGCGGATCGGCCCGTCGGGCCGCCGCCAGTCGAAGAGCCGGCGCACGAGCGTGAGCACCGCGCAGGCCGGGATGCCGAGCCACTTGTCGACGAAGCGGATGGTCGAGGCGTTCATGCCGCCACGAGGGTACCCTCGCCCCCGCTCCGGGACTACAGGAAGGTGTCCCGGGCCGTGGAGGGCTCGAGTTCCTCGACCGGCATGTCGGACTCGATCACGTGCTCGATGGAGCGGTTCATGCTGTTGTAGAAGCAGGCGATGTCGGCGCAGGTCCGCGTGGCGTTGAAGTGGAGCAGGTTCTGCACCGTGGCCGCGGCGGTGGCCGCGGCGGCCTGCGGGTCGGCGTAGCCGAGCTTCGTGCCCACCTGGGCCCGAACGTCGCCCCGCCAGGCCGGGCAGTGCACGATGCTGAACGGGCTCACCACCTGCCGCAGGAAGCCGGCGTAGCAGATCGCGGGCTGCTCGCGGAGCACGTCGAGCCGGCCGGCGAGCAGCGCCACGAGGTTCTGGCTCTGCACGATCCGCACGTCGCCCGCCACGGCCTCCGCCGCCGCGATCCGGTCGCGGATCCGGGCGGTGAGGGCCGCGATCTCGTCGGGCCGCACGCCGTACATCAGCGTCTCCCCCTCGAGCTCCCGCTTGATGAGGCAGGGCTTGAGCGACAGGTAGGTGAAGCCGTGCTCGCGGGCGTTGGCCGCCGCGCCGGGGATCTCGTCGATGTTGTCGCGGAGCTTCCGGCCGTGATACTCCTGCCCGGGCGGCACGACGACGTACGAGTAGCCGAGCTGGATGGCGGGGTTGGCGTCCTTGATCGAACGGCCGTTGGAAAGGATCTCGGCGAGCGTGTTTCGCGGCTTCTTCCCCGCCTGGCCGAAGTGGATGTCCTGGTAGGTCTCGTTCGTCGCGGCGTCGATCGAGAACCGCACCCAGTCGGTCGGCTGGAACTCCTCGGCGACCTTGACGATCTTGTGGGCGTGGCCGCCGTGCGTCACGAGCCCGAGCTCGAGGCCCCGGGCCTTGATGTGCCGCACGATGTCGCCGAACTTCGGGTGCAAGGTCGGCTCGCCGCCGCCGATGAGGATCACCGAGCACAGCCCGCGGTCGGCGAGCGTGTCGATCGTGTGCAGCACGTTGTCGCCCGAGTACTTGGGCCCCGTGTTGATCACCTCGTCGTCGACGCAGTGGCCGCAGGCGTGGTCGCAGGCGGTCGTGAGGTCGAGATTGATCGACAGGAGGGGGGTGGCCGCGAGCCGCTCGGTCGAGCCGGTGGCCCGGTAGTGCCGCATCCCGGCCACGAACTCACGGAATGCGGCGATCGTCCGCGGGTGCCGGAGCTTGTCGCCGAACTGGTGGATCGACGGCGTGGCGGCTCCCGCCGCGACACGGATCTCGTCGGACTGCATGGTGCACCTCGCCGCCGCCGGCGGCCAGACCCTTGAACAACGCCCCGATACCACAGACTATACGACTGTCCGGGCGGGTTCAAACGTTCCCCGGCCTGCGTCGCAGTGGGTGCGCGTGTGAGAATCGTCGTTACGGGTGCCAATGGTTTCGTCGGCAGCCGGATCGTCGAGCGACTGGTCCGCGAAGGACGGCACGTCGTGGCCGTCGGCCGCGGCATCGCCCGGCGCGACTGCGAGGTGGTCGACGAGCGGTTCGACCGCTGCGACTGGTCGCGGCTCGGTCCCTGCGACGCCCTCCTGCACTTCGCCGCCATCAACGACACGTCGGTCGCGGACGAGGCGGAACTGCAACGGGTCAACGTCGATGCGGCGCTCACCACGCTGGAGGCCGCCGCCGCGGGCTGCCGCCGGATCGTCTACGCGTCGACGCTGCACGTCTACGGCCACGCGCCGGCACCGCTCGCCGCCGGCCGCTCGCGGCCCGAGCCCGTGACCGCCTACGGCCGCTCGAAGCTGGCCCTGGAGCGGGAGGCGGCGGCGTTCGCGGCCCACCGCGGCGTGGGCTGCGTCGGTCTGCGGCTGGCCAACGTCTACGGGCCGGGCGAGGGGCACAAGGGCCGGATGGCGAGCCAGGTGCTGCAGATCGCCCGGCAGATGCGGGAGGGCGATCCCGAGATCTTCGCGCCCGGCACCCAGGTCCGCGACTTCGTCCACGTCGACGACGTGGCGGCGGCGGCCGTCGCCGCCGTGCGGCTCGCTGACGCGCCGGGACACCGGCTGCTCGACTGCGGCTCGGGCCTCGGCACGTCGTTCAACGAACTCGTCAGCCTGCTCAACGCGGCGCTCGGGCTGAAGCGACAGCCGCGGTACATCCCCGAGCCGGCCGGATACCTGCGGCACGTGGTGCTCGACGTGGCCGACACCGTGGCCCGGCTCGACTGGCACCCCCGGCCGCTCGCCGCCGGCATCGCCGACTACCTCGCGGCGGGTGAACTCGCGTGAGCGGCGAACCGCGGGGCGTGGCCGACGCGATCCGCGGCCCCGCGCGTCAGGCCGCCCTGCTCGTCGCGGCGACGCTTGTCGTCTTCCTTCCCGCCCTGTCGGCCGACTTCGTCTACGACGCCCGGATGCAGATCCTCACCGACCCGTTCCTGCACGACATGCGGAACTGGTGGCCCGTGCTCACCTTCCAGACGCTGCGGATGGACGTGCTCGACTTCAATCGGCCCGTCAACCTGGCGTCGCTGATGCTCGACGCCACGCTCTGGGGCCGGGAGCCCTTCGGCTATCACCTCACCAGCGTGCTCCTCCACGCCGCGAACGTGCTGCTCGTGTGGTCCGTCTGGCGGTCCTTGCGGGGCGCGGACCGCGTGGCGGGCGCGGCTGGCGCATCGTGGCTGGACGTCGGCACGACGATCCTGCCGCCCCTGCTCTTCGCGGTGCACCCCGTGGTCACGGAGGCCGTGTGCGAGCCGTCGTTCCGCGAGGATCTGCTCGTGGCGTTTTTCACATTGGCCGCGCTGCGGCTGGCGCTGCGGCACCGGCCGGCGGGCGGATCGCGGGACGTCGTGCGGGCCCTCGCCTGCGTGGCCTGCTGCCTGCTGGCGATCGGGAGCAAGGAATCGGGCGTGGCCGCCCCGGGGATCCTCGCCGTGTATTGGTGGTGCTTCCGCCGCGGCGAGCCGCGGCGGTTCTGGGCCGTCGCGATCGGCGGCGGGGCGGCGGCGGTGGCCGTGTTCCTCGCCCTCCGCTTCCGCCTCGAGGTGATCCCCTCGAAGATTTTCGAAGACCGTCCGCAGTACCCGGGAGGAGGTTTTCTCGCGGCCATGACGCTCGAGCCGCGGATCCTGGCGTTGTACGCGCAGCTGGTCGTGGCGCCCGTCAACCAGTCCGCCGACTACGGCTCGTACTCGATCCGCCATCTGCCGCTGCCGGCGGCGCTGGCCCTCGTGGGACTGCTGGTCGCGCTGGCCGTGGTGGGGATCCGCCGCGACCGGCGGCTCGCGATCGCCGTGGCGGTGGTCCTCCTGCCGCTGGTGCCGGTCGCCAATCTCGTGCCGATCTACCGGGCCGCGGCCGATCGCTACCTCTACCTGCCGATCGCCGGCGTGGGCCTGGCGGTCGGCTGCCTGCTCGACGCGCCGTGGCTGGCCGGTCGCGGCGCGGTGCGCACGAAGCTCATGTTCGGCTGCGGGGTGGCGGTCGCGGCGCTGGCGATCGCCTGCACGGCGCGGCAGCGGGTGTGGGCGGGCTCGGTGCCGCTGTGGCAGGACACTTTCGCCAAGAACCCGGCTGCCTACACGGCGGCCGCCGGGCTCGCCGGCGCGCTGTGGGAAGCGGGCCAACTGGTGGAGGCGGAGCGAGCGGCCCGGATCGCGATCGAGCGGTGTGCCGGTCGAGAGGGTGACGCCTGGGCGACGCTTGCGCTCGTGCTCGACGCACAGGGCCGGACCGCCGAGGCGGATGAGGCCCTGGAAAAGGCGTTGGCCGCGGAGCCGCGGCTGGCACGGCCCGCCGATCGCGTAGCCGTCATGGCGATGGAGCGGGCTTTCGCCGCAGCGCTGGAGCGGCTGCTCGAACGCCGCCATCGTTCGCCTGCGCGGGTGCTTTCTTTGCCTGCCCCCGCGCCGTAGACTCTCGCCGTATGGGAACCACTCGCCGCGCTTCGCGCCAGGCTCGAGAGACTCGTGTGCCGTCGGCGGCCGCAGTCGTAACCCCGTCATCGACCGACGGCCATGGCGTGGTCGAGGCGTGGCGGGACTTCATCTTCGAAATCGCGATCATCGTGCTCGCGACCCTGTGGATCTACTCGCCCGCCTACCACGGTGACTGGCTCTGGGACGACGACCAGTCGATCACGCAGAACGCGGTCGCGCAGGGGCCGTGGAACTTCTACAAGCACTGGATCTGGCCCGATGGAGCCGACTACTGGCCGCTGACGGGCACCGGATTCTGGATCCAGTGGCACCTGTTCGGGATGAACCAGACCGGCTACCACGTCGTCAACATCGTGTTCCACATCCTCGGCGCACTGGCGTTCTGGCGATTGCTGCACGTGATGCGGCTGCCGGGCGCCTGGCTCGGGGGCCTGCTGTTCGCCATCCACCCCGTGGGCGTGGAATCGGTGGCCTGGGTTTCCGAGTTCAAGAACACGCTCTCCCTGCCGCTGCTCATGCTCGCGGCGGCCGCGTACGTGCGCTGCGACGAGGCCGACAAGGAGTCGCCGCAGGCGGCGCGGTTCTACGTCGCGGCGGTCGGTCTTTATCTGTTGGCGATGTTCGCCAAGACGTCGATGGTGATGTTTCCGTTCGTCGTCCTCGCCTACGCCTGGTGGAAGCACGGCCGGATCGGCTTCCGTGACCTGGCGGCGAGCGTGCCGTTCTTTCTGATCTCGCTCGTGCTCGGACTGATGACCATCAAGTTCCAGCACGAAAAGGCGATCGGTGCGGAGACGATCCTCGTGGGTCATTGGTGGACGCTGTCGGGGCTGGCGCAGCGATTCGCCCTGGCCGGCATGTCGATCCTTCACTACCTGTGGAAGACCGTCTGGCCGTTCGATCTCCTCACCATCTATCCGCGCTGGAACGTCGAACCGCCGAAGGTCTGGCAGTTCCTTCCCTGGCCCCTGATCGGCGCCGCCGTGTGGTGGCTGTGGGGCAGGCGCGGCACCGCCGAGCAGCCGACCTGGCAGCGGCACATGCTCTTCGTGTTCGCGTTTTTCGTGCTCATGCTGTTTCCGATCCTCGGCTTCGTGACCATCTCCTATATGCGGATCACGTGGGTCGCCGACCACTTCCTCTATCTGCCGATGGTCGGCTTCATCGGCTTCGGCGCCGCGGCCATCGCGACCGCGTACGGGAAGCTCAGCATCCCCGAGCGGCCCGTCGCGTTGGCGGCGGGCGCGATCCTGCTCGCGGTGCTCGGGTTCGCCTCGTTTCGCTATGCCCACGTCTGGGCCGGCGAGGAGACGCTCTGGCCGCACACCATCGCCGGCCATCCCAGCCCCTGCACCTACCCCCGGTGCGGCTGCTGGCAGGCCCACAACCGGCTGGGTGCGAAGAAGTTCGCCCGCGGGGACGTGGACGGGGCGCACTTTCACTTCCAGAACTCCACCCGGCTGCGGCCCGACCTCGGAGAGACGCACAACAATCTCGGCACCACCCATTCCGCCCGGGCGCAGATGGCCGCCCAGCAGGGGAATCAGGACGCGGCCAGGCGGGAGATGGAGCTGGCGATCGAGCAGTTTCGCGCGGCGTTTCAAGCGACGCCGCAGGCACCGATGATCCAACTCAACCTGGCCAATGCACAGGCGGCCGCGGGGCTGTTCGCCGACGCGGCCGACAACTACGGGCAGATGGTAAAAAGGATTCCGCGGAACGCGGGACTCTGGAACAACTACGGCGTCGCCTTGTTTCGGCAGGGCATCAACGACCGGGCCATCGAGGCGTTCCGGCAGGCGTTGGCGATCGATCCGAACTTCAAGGACGCCAGGGAGAGTCTGGCAATCGCGACGGGGGAAAAGCCCGCGCCGCAGGCACCGCCGCCGACTGCGGCTCCAGGCGGCCAGCTGCAGCTCAACGTGCCACAGTCGCCGACGCTCGGGCCCACCCCGCTGCTGCAGCGCTGATCACAGGCCGAGGCGGGCGGTCACGGCCAGACGCAGCAGCGCCCATCCGCCCGTCAGGGACTCGCGGAGCCCGGCCTTGCTCGATCCCCGCTCGCGGTTTGTAAATGTGATCGGCACCTCCACGATCCGGCCGCCCGCCTGGTGCGTCGTCCACAGCATCTCTTCCAGGAACGTGTAGCCGGTGGCGAACGCGTGCGGCCGGCCCGTGAAGCTCGCCACGCGGACCGCTCGGAAGCCGCTCGAGGCGTCGCGAACCGGCACGCCGACGACCCACCTGGTGAACCAGCCCACGAGCCGACTGACGACGTGTCTCCAGGCCGGCCAGCCGACGACCCGTCCGCCCGGCACACGCCGCGAGCCGAGCACCACGTCGGCCGGCCTGCCGCCCGCCGGGTGCATGGCAGCGAGCAGCCGCGGGATGTCCTCCGGGGCGTGGCTCAGGTCGGCGTCCATGTTGACCACGATCTCGAATCCATGCCGCGCCGCCAGCATGAAGCCCTCGAGGATCGCGCCGCCCAGGCCGCGGCGGCCGCGGCGGACGAGGACGTGCAACCGCGGCTCGCGGGCGGTGCGATCGAGGGCCACCACGCCGGTGCCGTCCGGCGAGTCGTCATCCACGATCAAAAGCTGCGGGTCGGGCGCCGCGGCAAGGACGCCGTCGATCAGCTGGTCGACGTTGGCCCGTTCCTCGTAGGTGGCGGCCACGACGAGGACGCGGCCGGACGGCCAGGCGGCGGAGGATGTGATGTCGGCGACGGGGGGCATGGCCACGATTTTGGCAGCCCGGCCCGCTGCATTCACCTGCCGCTCGGCTGGGGCGTGGAGTCGCCGCGGCGGAGGCGGGCGAAGAGGCTGCGGTAATCGCCCGGACGCACGGCCGCGACCACCGGCCGCCCCGGCGTTTGGAACGGCTCCATGTCCTCCTCGATCACGACCATGTCGGAGTCGTCCGCGTCGGCAGCCGCGGCCGCTGGTTGCGGGATGGCCGTCGTGACGACGGCCGCGCCGTCGTCCGCGGTCGGTGTCGCGGCCGGCGCGACCGTCGGCAGCTCGATCCGTTCGCAGGCCGACAGCTGCCGGGCCATCGTCTCGCCCTCGCGGCTCGACACGTGTCGGCACTCGCGGAAATCGTCGGGCCCCCGCATCAGGAACCGTTCGACGGCGTCGCGCTCCTGCTCGAAGAACTCCTCGAAGGGATCGCCCGATCCATCGAACACGAGCTCCACCTCGGGACCGCTCCAGGGATCCCCCGCGCGGCCCGCCCGCGGGGGATCGTCGTGATCGGCCACCGCCACGCCCTCGTCGAACCCGCCGAACTCGATGACATCCATGCCCGCACGGGCTGGGCCGTCGTCGGTCAGTTCGTGGTCGAACGCACCGCCGCGGCCGAACTCCAGGGATGAAACGCCGCCGACCGGGCCCGGGTCGGAGTGTGCCGTCGGGGCTGGCAGCCGTTGGATGTCGCGCCACGCCGCGGCGATGGCGGCGGGCGGGACCGGCGTCGTGGCGTCGCCGCGCAGCACGAGCGCGTGGTCGCAGAGCTGGTTGATCAGTCGGGGCACGCCGTCGGTGGCGGTGAACACCGCGTCGTCACAGCCCGGCGCGAACAGCGCGTGCCAGTCGCAGCCGGCCGTCCTCGTCTGCGTACGCAGATAGGCGACGGTCTCGCCGTGGTCGAGCGGCTCGAGATAGCTCCGCACGGCGATCCGCTGGGCGAGGCTCTCCATCCGCGGCAGGCCGAGCAGCTCCTCGAGTTTGGTCGAGCCGGCGAGCACGATGTGCACCGCGGGCAGCGGCGTGGGCACGTTGGTCAGGAGCCGCAGCTCCTCCATCAGCCGCGTGGGGAGAGTCTGCGCCTCGTCCACGAGCACGACGAGCCCCGAACCGGTCGCGGCCAGACCCCGGATCCGCTCGACGAGCGCGATCCGCAGCTCGGCTTCGTCGATGCCCCGATACGGCTCCCCGATCTCGGCGAGGATCGCCTGCCACAGGGCCCGCCGCGTGCAGATCCGCGCGCCCGAGAGGAGGGCGACGTCAAAGTCGTCCCGAACCCGCTCCGCGATCAGCGCCAGCACCAGCGACTTTCCCGTGCCGGGCGGGCCGACCACGATCGCCACGCCCTCGGCCCGACGAATCGCCCGCTCCGTGCCCGTGACCGCCGCCTCGGTGGCCGGCGCCGGGTGGTAGAACTGCGGTCGCGGCGCGGCCATGAAGGGGCGGGTCGAGGGATGGCGGCGTCGGGCGTGCATCGTGGCGTTGGTTCCGAGAGGATGACGGCCAGATCGGCCGCCTGCACCATGAGGTTTCGACCAACGCCCCCGGGTTCCTGCACCGTCTGACGGCGGCGTAGACTTTCCGGATCGGGAAGACGGCACCCCGGCGCGCGGTCGCGCCGAATGTGCCGTCACGGCGCGGCGTTCCGCGCACAGAGGTGGGAATGATCGAGCCGTTGTTCCACGTGAAGATCTGTGGCGTCATGTCGCCGGGCGACGCGCGGCTCGTGGCCGCCGCCGGCGCCGATGCGATGGGTCTCAACTTCGTCGCCGGGTCGCCGCGGCACCTGGAGGTCGCTGCGGCGCGGGCGGTGGCGGAGGCGGCGCCCCGGGGCGTGCTCAAGGTCGGGGTGTTCGCCGGAACGTCGGCCGCCGACATCCGCCGGGTGGCGATGATCGTCGGTCTCGACGCGATCCAACTGCACGGCCATCTGTTCGCCGTCGGCGATGATTGGGTGGTCGACGATCCCGAACTGTGCGCGGCGCTCGTCGGTCTGCCCGTGATTCGTGCGGTGCGACTGGAGGAGGGGAGCACGGCCGGCGACCCGCTGGCGGGGGCGCGGCGCTGGATCGACCTGGCGGCCGCCGCCGGCACGGCACCCGCGATGGCGATCGTCGATGCCGCGGTGCCGCGGGGCACCGCCGCCGGACGACTCGGGGGCACCGGTGCGCGGGCCGACTGGGCCGCGGTCGCCGCGGCGGCAGCGCTGCCGGTGCCGCTGGCGCTGGCCGGTGGGCTGACGCCGGAGAACGTGCGGGCTGCCATCATGGCCAGCGGCTGCCGGGCCGTGGATACCGCCAGCGGCGTCGAGTCGGCCCCCGGCGTGAAGGACCCGGGCCTCGTGCGGGCCTTCGTGGTCGCGGCCCGCGGGGCGTTGGGTTTAATGTAAGCCTCGCGCCGGCCAACCCTTTGCGAATCGCGCCGGACCGCTAAGATTTGCCATTCAGACTGTCCGCACGTCTTCCCGTCTTCAAGGAGGTTCTCCGTGGCCCACGTCGAAACCCGTCTCCCGTACAAGGTTGCCGACCTGTCGCTCGCCGACTGGGGCCGCAAGGAGATCATGCTGGCCGAGAACGAGATGCCGGGCCTGATGGCGTTGCGGCAGAAGTATGGCCGCACCAGGCCGCTCACCGGCGCCCGGATCGCCGGCTGCCTGCACATGACGATCCAGACGGCCGTGCTCATCGAGACCCTCAAGGAGCTCGGGGCCGAGGTCACCTGGAGCAGTTGCAACATCTTCTCGACCCAGGACCACGCCGCCGCCGCCATCGCCAAGGCCGGCATCCCGGTCTATGCCTGGAAGGGGCAGAACAACGAGGAGTTCGACTGGTGCATCGAGCAGACGCTGTTCTTCCCGGACGGCCAGCCGCTGAACATGATCCTCGACGACGGCGGCGACCTGACCTCGATGGTGCACAACAAGTTTCCGGAGCTGATCGGCGGAATCCGCGGCCTCTCCGAGGAGACCACCACGGGCGTCCACCGGCTCTATCAGATGCATGAAAACGGCGAGCTGAAGCTGCCGGCGATCAACGTCAACGACTCCTGCACGAAGAGCAAGTTCGACAACCTCTACGGCTGCCGCGAGAGCCTGGCCGACGGCATCAAGCGGGCCACCGACGTGATGGTGGCCGGCAAGGTGGTCGTGGTGGCCGGCTACGGCGACGTGGGCAAGGGCTCGGCCCATGCCATGAAGTCGCTGGGCGCCCGCGTGATCGTCACCGAGATCGACCCCATCAACGCCTTGCAGGCGGTGATGGAGGGCTTCGAGGTGACGACGATGGAGGAGGCCTGCTCCCGCGGCCAGATCTTTGTCACGGCCACCGGCTGCCGGGACGTCATCCGGGGCGAGCACATCGCCCGGATGCCCAACGATGCCATCGTCTGCAACATCGGCCACTTCGACCTGGAGATCGACGTCGCCTGGCTGGAAAACACGAAGGGCATCAAGAAGGTCGAGATCAAGCCCCAGGTGGACCGCTACACCCTCCCCTCGGGCAACAGCGTGCTCGTGCTCGCCGAGGGCCGGCTGGTGAACCTCGGCTGTGCGACCGGCCACCCGTCGTTCGTGATGAGCACGAGCTTCACCAACCAGGTGCTCGCCCAGATCGCCCTCTGGACCGAGGGCGACAAGTTCGAGATCGGCGTCCACCGCCTCCCGAAGAAACTCGACGAGGAAGTGGCCCGCCTGCACCTCGACAAGCTGGGCGTGAAGCTCACGAAGCTCACCGCCGAGCAGGCCGAGTATCTGCACGTGCCCGTCGAGGGTCCGTTCAAGCCCGAGTACTACCGGTACTAGTTTCACGCAAAACACCGGCATCCTGCCGCCATGACGGGCGGATGCCCGTCGGTATTCAGCCGCTTGGGCCGTCGCGGGCGTCGTTGCCATCCGTAAGGCGCCGGTGCGGGGCCGCCCATGCCCCGTCGCCGGACGTTCACTCCGGCCCTCCGGGCCTTCGCTCTCTCGGAGGCGTCTGCGCTCCGGCATCCTGCCTGCGCTGGCCGCCTACGCCGGCTCTCAGGGCTATGGGCGACCCCGCACCTCCTCAACGGTATTCAGAGGCGGCGGATCTCGCGAGGGGCTGCCCATGCCCTCGAGCCGGGCGATGAGAGCAAGCGCAGGCAGGATGCCGAAGCGCCGCGGACATGCAGTGAGCGGTGGGCATGATGCCCTCCGCGAACGTCCGGAGCGAGGGCTGGTCAGCCCCGGGCAATGCGGGTCACGAGTCTCAGCGTGAGGCCACGGGCGACGGTGCCCTGCCGCACGGGGACCGCGTTTCACGGGAAACAACCGGCGGATTTGCTACCATTCCGGCCTCGACTCTCCACCACCAGCACTGCCCCAGGACCATCCACCCCATGCCCATCGTCGCCCCGCTTCGCGGCCTCCGTTATGACCCCAAGCACGTCGGCGCCCTGTCGCAGGTGATCGCGCCCCCTTACGACGTGATCGACGCCGCCCTGCAGACCAAGCTCTACGAGCGGCATCCGGCCAACGTCATCCGCCTGGAGCTCAACCGCGAGGAGCCCGGCGACGACGACCGCAGCAACAAGTACTCCCGGGCGGCGAAGTTCCTCCGCGAGTGGCGGGAGCAGGGAGTGGTGATGCAGGAGCCGGCCGCCGCCCTGTACGTCTACCACCAGGAGTTCGAGGTCGAAGGCCAGACGCACGTCCGCCGCGGCGTCATGGCCCGGGTGCGGCTGGAGCGGTTCGGCACCGGCAACATCCATCCCCATGAGGAGACGATGAGCGGGCCGAAGCAGGACCGGCTCCTGCTGACGCGGGCCTGTCGGGCGAACCTCTCGCAGGTGTTCGGGCTCTACCCCGACCCGGCCGGGGAGGTGCAGGCCCTGCTCGACGCGGCCGTCGCCGGCCAGCCGCCGGTCGAGGCGACCGACCATCTCGGCGTGAAGAGCTGGATGTGGCCGCTCGGGGACGAGTCCATGGCGGCGAAGGTGGCCGGGCTGATGGGTCCCAAGCCGGTGTTCATCGCCGACGGCCACCACCGCTACGAGACCGCCTGCAACTACCGCGACGAGGTCGCGGCGGCCTGGGCCGCCGAGCACGGCGGGGCGGCCCTCCCGGCCGACCATCCGGCGAACTTCGTCCTCATGATGCTCGTGGGCATGAGCGACCCGGGGCTCGTGGTGCTGCCGACGCACCGGCTGTTCGTGCAGCCGGCGGTCGCGACGGCCGCCGACCTCAAGGCCCGGCTGGGCGACTGCTTCACGACGGAGCCGGCGGGCACGGGGCCGGCCGATGCCGAGCAGGTGTGGGGGCAGATCGAGGTCGAAGATGACCAGGGCACGCTCGGGCTCTACACGGCCGGCGATCGGGCCTGGACGCTGGCCCGGATCACCCCGGCCGGCCGGGCCCGGATGGACCAGGTGGCGGCGGATCACGGGGCTGCCTGGCGGAGCCTGGGGGTGTCGATCCTCCACCGGCTCGTGATCGGCGACCTGCTCGGTGCTAAAGAGATCCCGACGCCGGGCTACGTGCACCTCGTCCGCGAGGTGGTCGACGGCCTGGGCAGCGGCAGGTATCCGCTGGCGGCACTCGTCATGCCGGCGAGCGTCGAGGACATCCGCAAGGTGAGCGAGACGGGCGAGCGGATGCCGGCGAAGAGCACCTACTTCTATCCGAAGCTCGCCAGCGGCCTGGTTTTCAATCCGCTGGAGTAGCTTCACGCGAACCCGCGGCGTCGTGCCGTTTGTGCGGCATGGACGGCGAGGTGGTTTTCGTACCCGGAGTCCCCGGGTTTCCACCCGGGGCTTCTTGGCCACACGCGCGCCGCCCCCAAAAAGCCCCCGGCGGTCGGAGACCGCCGTTGCACAGCCCGCTGTTTCACGTGAAAACCGGCAAGCAGAGGCGCCTGCGCAAGCCGGGCGCCCTGCGCAAACGTTGCGGTTTCACGTGAAACCGCGGCCGTCCGCCTGCGGCGACCTTGCGCGCTGAACCGGTTCTTGCGGGTTCGCGTGCACGGCGTATCGATCGTGCCTGGCGTGGCCGATATTCCGAAGGCACCTGTCGTGTGCGTGCGACCGTCGGGAAGGATTCTGCGCGTGGGAAGGATTCTCTGCGTGGCCAACCAAAAGGGTGGCGTCGGCAAGACGACCACCGCCTCCAACCTCGCCGCCGCCCTCGCGCACGGCGGCCTGCGCACGCTGCTCATCGACCTCGATCCGCAATGCAATGCCACGACCGGCTTCGGCGTGGCCCCCGCCGTGTCGCACCCGCTCGTCTCCGAAGCGCCGCTCCACGAGTCGCTCGTGACGACGGACGTGCCCGGCCTGGCGATCCTGCCCGGCAGCCGCAGCGTGCGCGACGTGGAGCGGATCGCCGCGGCGGCCCGGGCCGGCTCGATGGTGCTGGAACGGCACCTGTCCGGCGGGCTCAACGCCTGGGACTACTGCCTCATCGACTGTCCGCCGTCAGCGGGCGAACTCACCCGCGCGGCACTCGCCGGCAGCACCGAGGTGCTGATGCCGATCCAGTGCGAATACTTCGCGCTCGAGGGGCTGACGCAGATGATCGAGGTGGTCCGCGACGTGATGGAGGAGCGGCCCGGCCGGCTGTCCTTCAGCGGCATCGTGCTCACGATGCATGACGCGGCCCTCGAACTGACCGCCGAGGTCGAGGCCGAGGTCCGCGACTTCTTCGGTGAGATCGTCTTCGAGACGGTGATCCCGCGGGATGTCGCCGTGTCGGAGGCGCCCAGTCACGGGAAGAGTGTCATCGACTACGCGCCGCGCTCGTGGGGAGCGCGGGCCTACACGGAACTGTGCATGGAGGTACGCGACTGTGAGTAGGGAACGCCGCCTGGGCCGGGGACTCGAGGCACTTTTGGGACGCGCCGGGGTCGATCCGGCCCCGGCCACACAGGGCACGGCGGCGCTGGCCGCCCAGCCGAGCCGGTCTCCGCAACACGGGCTCGGCTCGGGAGCCGCCCGGCTGATCCTCCACGCGCCGGATGAGATCGAGCAGGCCGCCGCCGCGCTGCCGGCCACCGAGGTGGCGGTGGCGACGATCGACCCCAATCCCTGGCAGCCGCGGAGCGTGCTCGGCGACGCCGAGCTGGCCGAGCTGGCGGAGAGCCTGCGGGAGCACGGCCTCGTGCAGCCGATCGTGGTGCGGCCGC
>JAJTED010000091.1 GCA_021300535.1 Planctomycetaceae bacterium
CAGGCAGCCGATCGGAAACCGCCGCCGCACGAGCAAGTGGCCGTGCAACGCGCAGCCGACGTTTCGCAGGTTGTTGAGGCAAGCCGTCCGCCGGCCGGCCTCGCGGACCGACTGCACGGCGGGCAACAGCAGGGCCACGAGCGCGGCCAACACCGCCGCCACGACGAGCAGCTCGACGAGCGTCATGCCGCGGCGGGGGCGGAACGGAAACGAATCCATGCGATGCCACACTGCACGCGCACGCTTCCACCAGGGCACACGCATGCGAGCGCACACGCGACCGGCGGCGGAGCGGGAGCCTGCAGCAGCGGATCCTGTGAATGACTGACGACCGGCCGCTTGCACGGCCGTGCCCGCCATCCCGCCCTCGCGGTCCGGCAGACTCCTGACGTCTGGTAGGTCTTCTGACTTCCAGGCTCGGCCGACTGCATGCCTTCTCGCGGCAGGCCCCGGGGGACGCACCGCAATGGCTCGAAACAGTCGGCCTCACACGCCTGGTCACAGCGGCGGGGCCGTCCCGGATTCGCACCGGAGTTCCCTGTTTGCCGGGCGGAAACCACCGTTTCCATCCGGCCACCAGAGTCATTGGCAAAGTCTACCGGTCGCGGGAGGAGTGTCAATCAAGCTGGTCTCGGCCAGGTCACCGGCAAGGTTTGCCTTTTTGCGCTTGGACCGTGGCAAACCTTGCGGGTCGCGCGTGACTGTGCCGTGAAGGTTTGACGGTCGTGCGCGGCTGCGCCGCACGGTTCATCAAGACGGCATTGACGGCAGTCTCGACGCAATGCGCAGCCGCAAATGCCTGCTCGAAAAATACTTGGGACTCGCTCAAGCCGCTTTCACCGGGGCGCCGATAGCCCCCATGTCCCCCGGGGCATCACTGTGCCCGTCGGGCAACCAGGGGGCGGCAGCAACCTGCGGTGATCCACAAGCAAAGGAGATGTGGCTCGATGAAGCGTATGATGTTTCTCGGTGCACTGATTCTCGGTGTCACTGTTTGTACCCAGTCCTTCGGTTTCGAGCTCCTTGACCGGATGCTCGGCGGCAAGGGCTGCACCTCGTGCTGTGAGCCCGGCTGCGATGCCGGCAACGGCTGTGCGGAGCCCGCCTGCGGAGCCGGCAACGGCTGTGCGGAGCCGGCCTGCGGTGCCGGTGCTGGCTGTGCGGAGCCGGCCTGCGGTGCGGATTCGTGCTGCGGCATGCGGAAGTTTAAGAAGCATGACCTTTTCGGCGGGCTGAAGGGCCTGTTCGAGAAGTGCAAGCGGAAGCATCGTGGATGCTGCGACAGCTGCTGCGAGCCCGCCTGCGGTGCTGGCAACGGCTGTGCGGAGCCGGCCTGCGGTGCTGGTAACGGCTGTGCGGAGCCCGCCTGCGGAGCCGGCAACGGCTGTGCGGAGCCGGCCTGCAACGCCGCTGCTGGCTGCAGCGAGCCGAGCTGCGGTGCGGCTGCCGGTTGCTGCGGCACCCGGAAGTGTGCGACCCCGATCCGTGACCTCCTCCGCGCCATCCATGCCGCGAAGAAGGCCTGCCACGCTCGGAAGAGCTGCTGCGGTGAGCCCGACTGCTCGGCCGGCAACGGCTGCTGCGAGCCGGCCTGCGGTGCTGGCAACGGCTGCGTGGAGTCGGCGGCTGCCCCGACCCCCGATGCCTCCGCGTCGACGACGCAGAGCAAGGTGGTCGCGGTGAGCCGGACGGTCGCCGCCAAGTGATTCGAGGGTAGATAGGTCGAACGGAGATCTGTTGCCCGACTTCGGCCAGTGAGCTCCGCCCGGGGGGAAACCCCCGGGCGGAGTTTTTCTGTCTATACGGCTGCACGGCCATCCATGGCCCGTGCAGCCTTGGCAGGTCGGAGGCACAGCACGGTGTGCCTCGACCTGCGATGGCTCGCCCTCCAGGCGAGACTCGCGTCAGCCGAAGCAGGCCCGAAGGGATGCGCCGGCGCGATAGACAGCCCATCCATGGCCCGTGCAGCCTTGGCAGGTCGGAGGCACAGCACGGTGTGCCTCGACCTGCGATGGCTCGCCCTCCCGTTCCCCAGTCTTGCGCTCGGCTTGAGACGCGCGAAGGGCACAAAAAGCCCCCGGCGGAAGCCGGGGGACTCCGGTTTGCCTTCATTCCCGCGTGCCATGCGATGTGGGGTTGAGCCGGGAAATCGCGAATCGTCGTGCGGCATGGATGGCGGGGTGGCTGTCGTACCCGGAGTCCCCGGGCTCCCGCCCGGGGCTTCTTGGGCCACTTCCATCAACAAAGACCCTGTCCGCAACGTCAGCGTTGACTGGCGAGGGGCTGCCCATGCTTCAGGAGCCGGCGTGGCTGACCAGCGCAGCCATGGATGGCGAAGCGCAGGCAGCCTCGAGAGAGCGGAGCCCAGGATGGGCGCAGCGAACGTCCGGCGATGGGGCGTGGGCAGCCCCGAAGCGGCGTTGCCAGCGGGCGTGGACCAACCGCAGAACCGCGACCCTACAACAGCTGCGCCGCCGGCCCCTGGCGGGCGACGCGGCCGGCGGCGAGTTCCACCACCCAGGTCGCGGCCCGCTTCGCAAAGCCGTGGTCATGCGTCACCACCACCATCGTCTGCCCGCCCCGCGCCAGGTCCACGATCACGTCGAGCACCTCGGCCGTCATCGTCGGATCGAGTGCGCTGGTCGGCTCGTCAAAGAGCATCACCCGCGGCCGCATGGCCAAGGCGCGGGCGATCGCCACCCGCTGCTGCTGGCCCCCCGAGAGCGTCGCCGGCCGGGCCGCTGCGAACGCCGCCAGACCGACGCGGTCGAGCAGCGCAACCGCGCGGTCCCGCGCCGCCTCCGGCGGCTCCCGTAGAACCACCCGCGGCCCGAGCGTCACGTTGTCGAGCACCGACAGGTGCGGGAAGAGGTTGAACTGCTGAAACACCATGCCCACGTCGCGCCGCAGCCGGTCGAGCCGCGGCACGGGATGCGGTCCCGGGGCGAGGTCATGGCCGGCGATCGAGAGCCGGCCGGCGTCGAAGGTCTCCAGGCCGTTCAAGCAGCGGAGGAGCGTGGTCTTGCCACTGCCGGAAGGGCCGACCAGCGCCGTCACCGTCCCCGCGGCCCCGGCGAGCGACACGGCCTCGAGCGCGGGCACACCGCCTCGCGACTTCGACAGCGATTCGACGGTGATCATCGACGTTTGCTCCGCGGCTCAATGACCGGCGGCCCCGGGCTGCTCGAGCCGCGCCTCGAACCAGCGCGACAGCAGCGCCAGCGGCCAGCTCATGCACAGATACAGCACCGCCGTCACCACCGCCAGCTCCACGATCCGGCCCGTGGAAAGCGCCAGCACGCTGTAGCGCTTCGTCAATTCGATCACCGTGATCGCCGAGCAGACGCTCGTGTCCTTGAAGAGCGCGATGAAGTCGCTCGTCACCGGCGGCATCACGATCCGCACCGCCTGCGGCACGAGCACGTGCCGCAGCGCCTGCCACTGATCGCGGCGCCGACCGCGGGCAGGGCGAGGCCGATTTTGGGGAGCAGGAAGAAGATCGCGTAGAGCTGGAGCATCAGCGGCGTGCCGCGGAGCACCTCGACGAAGCCGGC
This sequence comes from Planctomycetaceae bacterium, assembly GCA_021300535.1. Classification (GTDB taxonomy): domain Bacteria; phylum Planctomycetota; class Planctomycetia; order Pirellulales; family UBA1268; genus QWPN01. The sequence continues at coordinate 3,555 of JAJTED010000091.1, forward strand.
CAGCAGCGGCTTGAGCCAGGCCGGCCCATGGAGCCGGCCGATCGCCACCGCCAGGCCGATCGCGATCGCCAGCGGAAAGGAGAGGCACGACAGGAGGATCGTCATCCCGGCCGCCGAGGCCAGCAGCGGCAGCGTCTGCCGGACGAGCGCGGCGAACGACCGCCGGCCGGCCACCGGAATCTCGGCCGCGTCGCGGAGCATGAGCACCTGTTGGCGGCCGGCGAGATCCCAGCGGTCGTAGATCGCCTTCAGGCGGCCGTCGGCGATCGCCTTGCCGATGGCCGCGTCGATGGCGGCGGCGAGCGACGGCGTGCGGCGCGAGGTGAGCACGGTGTACAGGCCGCCCGCGAAGGGCCGGTCCACCGCCCGCAGGCCGACGAACCGGTCGGCGTAGAAGGCGACGATGCAGTCGTCGAGCACGGCCGCGTCGAGCACGCCGCTGTTCACCTGCTCCAGCGAGTCGAGGGTGCCGTCGTAGCCGATCACCTCGAGCTGCGCCGCGCCGCGGGCGGCGCGGGCCCGCATCTCAGTCTCGGCGGCCGAGCCCGTCAGCACGCCCACCCGCCACAAGCCCCGCGGCCCGGGCGCGGCGAGGTCGGCGAGCGACGCGGGGGGCGAGCCACGGCGGCCGACCATCTGCAGCGCATAGCCGAAGTACGGCCGGGAGCAGCCGTAGTCGCGCTGCCGTTCGGGCGTGAACTCGATGCCGTTGATGACGCAGTCGGCCGTCTGGTCGAGGAGCAACGGCAGGCGGTCCCACTGCCCTTGCTGAAAGCGGGCCTTCACGCCCAGTTCGGCGGCGATCAATTCCGCGAAGTCGACCTCGAAGCCCGTCAGGCGGCGCGGGTCTGACGGGTCCGGAAAGACATGCGGGCCGCCTCCTTCCTGATCGGCCGCCCACACCAGCTCCCCGCGGCGGCGGACCTCGTCGAGTTCGGCGGCCATCGCCACCGACGACAGCGCGATCACCGCCAGCCAGCGGCCCGCCCCCCTCATGACGAACCTCCGCGGAGCCGGCCCAGGGCGGCCGGCTCATCGAGCGCGGCAGCGAGCGCGTCGGCCTCCCTGCCGAGGCGATCGCCCTCGTCGAGAAAGGCGTTCGTCCGCGCCGCGGCATCGGCGAAGTCGGTCAGCAGCGGATCGACGAGCTTCGCGGCCGGGAGCCGGCCGACGAGGGCCGTGATGTCGCGATCGAGGCCCGACCGCACCACCGCGAACACGATCCACCGCAGCAAGAGCCCCCACAGGATGATCCACACGAGCGCCTCCTGCAGGAACCCGCCGCCGTCCATCGGGCGACCGAGCCAGAGATGGTCGTGGAAGAACTTCCAGCCGGCCCGCCCGATGACAGCCGCCAGGAGGCCGCCGAACAGCCCCTCGAAGATCCAGTGCAACAGCGGGCCACCGGCACGGCCGCGCCGGGCGGTGACGAGTTTGTCGATGCCGGCCGCCAGCCAGTGCCCGGTCCGCTCGAGCAGGGCGCCGGCCGTGGCCGGAACCCGCGCCGCGTCGAGCCGCGCCCGCCCGACCAGCGGCTCGGTGAGCCGCGCCCGCGCGGCGAGCCCGGCGAGGATGCTCCGCGACTGCTCGACCTCGGCCTCCGAGAGTCCCAATTCCGCCACAGCCTGCCAGCCGCCGGCCCCGGCAGCCGTCGCGGGCGACTGCCCGGCGAGCAGCCGACCGATCAGGCCGCCGCCGGGACGCACGCGGCTCCAGAGCGCCCCCAGCGCCGCGAGCACGTGCAGGAACGCCGCGAACGGGCCGCCGTGCCAGCGATCGACGACCTCGTCGGTGACGAGTCGCTGCCAGGCGCCGCGGCTCGCACGGAGCTTCGCCCCGACCGCTCGGGCGAGGATCGCCTCCAGCCGGGCCCGCTCGGCGGCGACGCCCGCGGCGAGCTGGGCGACCGGCTCGCGTAGGCCGCCAAGCTGGCGGCGGGCCTGTCGCGCGAACCAGCCGGCCAGGTCGAGGGCACCCGTCCGGCGGACCCGCCGTGCCGCACGGCCCACCAGTTCCTCGTCGATCGCCGTCGTCAGCTCGCGGAAGCCCGGCTCCGGCTCGAGCCCGGCGGCCGCGCGGCGGGCGGCCTCCACGCCGTCGAGCCGGAAGATCCGCGGCACGTTGAAGCCCTGGGACTCCAGTTCCCGCCGCCAGTCGGCGCGGATGTCGGGATCCCGCGCGGCGTGCGTCTGCACGAAGAGCAGCGGCCGGCCCGGCGCGAAGGCCTGCACCTCGCAGGCGACGATCCACGAGCGGTACTTCTGCGCGGTGGCCACGAGCAGGAGCACGTCACAGGCCGGCAGCACGGCCTCCAGCAGCTCGCGGTTGCGGTTGGCATCGCTCGGCCGCGGCGCCGCGCCGGAATCGCGCGACACGGTCGCCGCCGGCTGCGTGTCTGGATCGGGGCAGTCGACGAGCACGATGTTGGCCACCGCCGGCGCGTCGCTCCGCACCACGCGGGCTCCCATGGCATCGACGGGCAGCCAGGAGAGATCGACGTCGCGGGCCGCCACCACGACCGGGGCGACGGTCGTCGGCCGGGCGACGTCGCCGGCCGCGGTGACGTCGGCACCGGCCAAGGCGTTGACGAGCGTGCTCTTCCCCGTGCCCGTGCCACCGACCACGCCGACGACGAGCATCCGCGAAAGCTCCCGCCGCGCCCGCTCGAGCCGCGGCTCCACCTGCTCCCATTCGGCCCGCACCCGCGCGGCCGGCGGCCAGTCCGGGAGCCCGCCGCTCCACCGGGCCAGTCCTGTCACAAGCTGGTCGAATCCGGCGAAATCCGGCTCGACCGCGGCGTTCTCGCTGGGCTCGTTCGTCATGCCCGCCCCGCCCCCCGCGCCGATTCCACGAGCAGCCGCCGGGCTCGGGCCACCTCCGGCCGCGCGGCTGCGGCGGCCAGCCGATCGATCTCCGCCAGGCGATCGCCGAGCACGACGTCGTGCAGCGTCTCGGCCAGGATCCGCCCGCGCTCGGCCGACCAGCCGGCGAACAGCGTCTCGATGACCGGCTTGAGGCCTGCGGCGGTGAGGCCCAACGCCCCCTCGCCGGCGAGCGTGGCGGCGGTGCCCACGACCACGTCGCCGACATGATGCACGAGCGTCGTCAGGCCGCCGGCCGTCGCGGCCGCCGCGGGCACCGCCGCCGCGCCGGCCAGGCCGAGGCCGACGGTGATCGCCGGACGGGCGACCGCGCCGACGTTGAGACCGGTGAGGATCCAGCCCACGAGCTGCGGGTTGTCGCGGGCGAAGCGGTCGAGCTCACCGCGAACGAACCCGCGGTAGTCCTCCGACACCAGCGGCAACGCCGCGTGCCGCCGCTCGAGGTCCGCGTACCAGGCGGCGCGATCGGCCGATTCGAGCCGCGGCCCGAGCACTCCGGCCAGCAGCGGATCCCGCCGGCAGGCGTCGTCGAGCCGCTCCACGAAGTCGGCCAGCGCCTGCTTGAGCGCGGCGAGCTCGACCACGGAAAAATCCTCGCGCCGCTCGGCCTCGCTGCGGGCCAGGCCGACCCGCCGCGCCGCCCACGTCACGCCCCGGCCGGCCACCCGGTAGACGCGGCTCACGGCGAGGTCGAATCCCGACCGGCGCGGCTCGAGCCACTTCCAGATCTCGTTCCACACGATCTCGCGGGGCGCGGTCGGCAGGTCCACGCGAACGCGGCCCTCCTGCGCGAGCAGCTGCCTGGCCTGCCGCCACCGACCCGCGGCCTGCTCGTAGGCGTCGAGCCAGGTGCCGAGCCCGGTGCGGGCGTCGAGTACCACGCCCAGCGCGCCGGTCATCGCGTCGAGCTTGATGCGATCGAAGTCACAGCCCGCCAGCCGCTCGGCCGGGCCCAGGGTGCTGCCGTCGGGCGTCAGCTCGGGCAGCGGATGGAAGGCGATCCGCCCCGCTTCGGCGGCGGCGAAGTCGTGCGGCGCCGCGTAGACGGCCATCGGCCGCACGCCGGTCTCCGCCGTGAACGTGGCCAGCCAGCCGGCGATCCGCTCCCGCTGCTGCGGCCAGGCGACCATGTTGAAGACCACGAGCACGGCCTTTCCGGCCCCGGCGGCGGCGGTGAAGAAGTCGCGGACAACGGCGTCGTTGTACTTCTGCTGCGTGAGTACCGCCACGACGACGTCGGCCGCGTTGCGGACGAGCTCGGCCCGCTGCCAGTTGTCGCGCAGCGTGCCGTCGATGTCGGGCGTGTCGAGGAGCACGAGCCGCTCTGGCTGGCTGCCCGTCGGTTCCTCCCGCCACACGAGGCGGTCTTCGTCGGTGGCCGCCAGGGCGTCGTCTTCGTCCGCCCAGGCGACGGGCGTGAATCCGGGAAACAGCTCTGCCAATTCGATCCGACCCGCGAGGCCGCGGGGCAGGCTGGCGACGGGATGTCGGGTCCGTGCCGCCTCCGGCAGCGAACGGCTGATCTCGGCGCCAACGAGCGTGTTGGCGATCAGGCTCTTGCCGGTGTTGGTGCCGCCACAGACCGCGACGACGAGCAGGGGCGATCGTGACACCTGCGGCCGCAGCTTGCCGAACAACGGGCCATGCCACGGCGCGGCCGCAGGATCGGGGGCACCCAGTGCCGCGGCGGTCGGCGCGAGCGTCTCCACGAGATGGCAGAGTTCGGACACGCGGGCCGACCAGGCCATGAACTCGCCCGGTGCCGCGGTAGCCGACCTGTCGTGCTCCACGCCTGCGCTCCTGCCTTTTCCCAGCGGCCGATTGCCGGTCACCCACCGGCCTTCTACACTCTCCCACACGGCCATCGTGGCCGCGACCAGTGTGTCTTCCGCGGGAATCACCCGCAAATCCTGCCCCCAAGCCCGGCACCGCCATGCTCGCACGTCGTCCCGTATTCCCCGGCGTGATCGAGATGAACACCCAGGCCGGGTGGCGGATCGGCTGCAACGTCTACCTGATCCACGATGACCGTTCCTGGGGCCTGATCGACATCGGCTACGAGGAGACGGTCGACGAGATCATCGAGATGATCCGGCAGATGGACTTTCCCCTGTCCCAGTGCCGGGCGCTCGTCGCCACCCACGCCGACGTCGACCACATCCAGGGGCTGGCCAAGGCCAAGGCAATCCTCAAGGCGCCGGTCCTGGCCCACCCCAAGGCGGTCGAGTCTCTGGAGTCGGGCGACCGCGTCAAGACGTTCGCCGAGATCGCCGCGCAGAATGTCCACATGGAAATGCCGACCGTGAAGGTGGATCGCGTAATCACCGACGGCGACACGATCGAGATCGGCTCCCGGTCGCTCGAGGTCTGGCACACGCCCGGCCATACCGACAGCCAGCTCGCCTTCCGCATGGGCGACCTCCTGATCTCGGGCGACAACATCTACCGCGACGGCTCGGTCGGCGCGATCGACGCCCATCACGGCAGCGACATCCCCGCCTTCATCCGCTCGCTGGAACGGATCGCCGCCAGCGACGTGAAGTGGCTGCTGCCCAGCCACGGGCCGATCTTCGCCAAGGACGACGCCCTGCTCGCCAGGACGATCGCCCGCCTGCGGGGCTATCTGACGCTCGCCGACTTCGGCACCTGCGCCACTCACTGGCCGCTCATCGAGGAGTGGGACCGGGAACTGGCCGAGGGTCGCCTGCCGGGGTGAAGCTGTGCGGGTTTTTCCGTAAAGCCTGGTCGTAGGGCCGGCCGATATCCCTCCCGAAGAAGGTTTTTCACGGGGGGAATCACCGATGCATGTGCGCCTCTTTGCCGCCACCTTGGCCGGCATCGTCATGACAGCGTCCAGCGTGGCAAACGCGCAGCCGCCCGCCTTCGCGGGCACCCAGGCCTACGGCCGCCAGTGGGGCCAGTCCTACAACGCCACCGACTGGAACCGCCTCTACCACTATCCCTACGTCTGGTATCCGCAGAACTTCTACTCCGACGGCTACATGCAGTCGGCCAACGACCTCTACCATCGCTATCCGCAGGAGATGCGGGTGCCGGTCTACAACCGGGCGTGGCAAAACTACTACCCGAAGTCGCGCCGCTACCATCACGGCCATCACTTCCACCTCGACGTGTTCTGAATTCACGCCTCCGGGGCCATCTATGGCACTCGGGGGCAGTCGGTGGGCACGCCGCGAAAGACGGCTGCTGTTGGCTGGTAATCAATCGGCCGCTTCGGCTGCTCGCTGTTTCTGCTTCTGCCGCTCCTCCAGCCACTCGGGAATGATGAAGTCGTCGGTCCGGCTGCCATCCGGCTCGGGGATCAACTCCAGCGTCTCGACGAACGGAATCTCGACGTCTTTCTTGTCGATCAAGGCCGAAAGAGTCTTGGGGGAGATTTTCTTGAGGTTGGGAAGAGACAGGGGGCTTTTCCGCGTGGCGAGGGATTGAGCGATGGCGACGGAGTCGGGGGAATCGAGCTCGGTAAGGGCGGGTAGGTTGCCGTCCCATTCTTCAGCGGCCGCCAACGCCTTGGACGCCTCTTCGGAAAGCGTGGTCAGGCTGTTCAGTTTCGGCGGAATAGATTGCAGCAACAACTTGGCTGCCAGTTCCGCGTTCGTGAGCGCGGTCAGGCCTTCGAGGCACAGCCTGCCTGTGTGCTGCGCCAGCGTCTGGGCCGTCTCATCGGAGAGCGTGGTGAGCCCGTTGAGAACCAGGGTGCCCGGGTGTCGGGCCAGACTGGTAGCCACTGCGACAGGGAGCGTGGTCAGGCCGTTGAGCACCAGCGAATGGCCCTTGTGCTGCGCCAGCGCTCGGGCCGCCTCTTCAGACAGCGTGGTCAGGCCGTTGAGGAACAACGCGTAGTGCTTCTGCCGCGCCAGTTCTCGGGTCGCCTCGTCCGAGAGCGTGGCCAGGCCGTTGAGCGACACATCGCCTTGGTGCTGCGCCAGCGCTCGGGCCGCCTCGGTGGAGAGCGAGGTCAGGCCGTCGAGAATCAGGGCGTGGCCCCCGCGCCGCGCCAATGTGTGGGCCAAATCGTCGGACAGCGTGGTCAGGCCGTTGAGCGACAGATCACCTTGGTGCTGTGCCAGCGTCTGGGCCGCCGCGGGGGAGAGCGCGGTCAGGCCGCCGAGGCACAGCCTGCCTGTGTGCTGCGCCAGCGCCTGGGCCGTCTCGGGGGAGAGCGCGGTCAGGCCGTCGAGGCACAGCCTGCCTGTGTGCTGCGCCAGCGCCTGGGCCGCCTCATCAGAGAGCGTGGTGAGCCCGTTGAGAACCAGTGTGCCCGGGCGTCGGGCCAGACTGGTGGCCACTGCGGCAGGGAGCGTGGTCAGGCCGTTGAGCAACAGCGAGTGTCCCTTTTGCTGTGCCAGTGCCTGGGCCGCCTCTTCGGACAGCGTGGCCAGGCCGTTGAGCGACACATCGCCTTGGTGCTGCGCGAGCGCCTGGGCCGCCTCGGTGGAGAGCGAGGTCAGGCCGTCGAGGTACAGCCTGCCTGTGTACTGCGCCAGCGCCTGGGCCGCCTCATCGGAGAGCGTGGTGAGCCCGTTGAGCAGAAGCGGGCCTTTTCGATATCCGGCCAGTGCCTCCGCCAGCTTGGCATCGACCGACTTCAGACCGTTCAAGGGCAGGCATGCGGACAGCGTAACCTTGCCCGACCCCTTGATCTCGACACCCACTCCCACCCCCGGAAAGGTCCGCGCCAGTTTCCGCGCCTGCCCTGGCGTCAGGCTCTCGATCGTGTTCGTGTCTTCGGACGCCGCGGCGAGCGTGGTCGTGAAGCGGGGCGACAGCCCCAAGACGATCAGGGTGAACAAGAGCAGCAACGGGCGTGCGGGTGGCCGCATGTCGAAGACGTTAACGGGGGCAGGGGAGCCGATCGTGCCATTGAGCGTTTTCGCACGGGAGCGACGACCGGATGCAGAGCCCGGGGGGCAGGCTCACGCAGCCCGGGTGGGTCGCGATGGTCCCGGGACTCACGCCGGCCCACACCTGGCTGATCCCCGGGCGGCCGCCAGTCACGAATTCCCCTTTGTAGCCGGCCACGTCAGGGGGAATCCGACGACACGTCGGCGGTGATTTCGCAGGCGGGCGCCGTTCGCCGCAGGTTTTGGATCCCCTCGGGTGTCGTCTGCGTGCGGCGAATGGAGAGACGTTGAAGTCTGTTCAGCCGCGCGAGGGCTGCGAGCGAGACGTCGGTGACTCGGGTGCCATCGAGTTCCAGCTCGAGTTCGTTCGCCAGTCGTCCCGAATCGATGAGTTGTTGCACCGCCGCGTCGTCGATCGTCGTGTCATTCAGCGCCAACTCCCGCAGTCCGGCCTCGGGGGGGAGCCAGCGGAGACCATTCCCGGTGATTCGCGTTCGACTCAGTCGCAGCCTGACGACCCGGGTTGCTCGACCCATGTATCGCATGCCGTCGTCGTCCACCATGGAGCCCGACAGATCGAGAGACTCGATGCGGCCGTGGCGCCACCCGCGAAACCCCCTGCCCGTGACCTGCGAATCGGAAAGGTCGACATGCCACGTCATGGACAGATTGTGGGGCCGGAGACCGCCCAGTGTCGCCAGTTCATGATCCGTTTTGATCGCTCCTTTTTTCAGATTCATTTCGCAGACGATGGCATCCTGCGGAATCGCGGCCCCGGGACGCATCGTCTCGGGCGTTCGGCCGCGGCGATAGGTTCCCTCCCAAGGCCGATTGCGAAGAAACTCCACCAACTCGGCTCGCCTGTCCGCCCACTCGGCGCGAACCAGGCTGTCGATCGGCTCGTATCGTGGCGGCACAGCTCCCGGCTCGAGAAGTTCCGTCGGATGACCCGTCTCATGAACCGCCGGCGAGTGCCAACCATGCCAGGAACCGGGACGGGATGAACCCACCTTCATAAACGCCGGTTTTTCACGCAGCAAGCGGGTCAGGCCGCTGGCGGAAATCTTCGTCCGCGCCAGCGACAACTTCGTGACCATGAGCCGGGCCAGCAGGTCGACGTGTCGGTCCGCGACCGATGTGTCGTTGAGCGACAGAAAATCCAAGGTGGCGGATTCGACGAAAGCACTCAACTCAGATGGATCGAATCGCGACTGATCGAGATCCAGGGATCGGAGTCGCGGAGCCGATCGAAGGATCGCGAAGGAGCCGGGGGGTACGTCTTGATCGCGGAGCGACAAGGCTTCCAGCCGGGGCATCGACGCCAGGGCTCGAATGCCCTCGACAGACAGCCGCGCCGAAGCGATCCGAAGAGCCTGGAGCGACTCCATGCGTGAGAGCGAAGTCGCGACGGCGTCGTTCACGTGTGGCGTTCCGAGCATGAGCATCCTGAGCCGCCCACACGAGGCGATGCCCTGCAATTCATCCGTGGATACATCGGCGTCGGGAAGCGTCAGTTCGGTCAGCGTCGGAAAGCGGCTCAGGTGTGCGATGCCGCGCGGCGCGTTCAGCCGCTCGCCCTGCTTGAACAGCAGCCGCTCGCCGCCACGTCCGAAATCAATCGCGTAGACACCGTAGGCGTCGTCCTCGCCGCGGGTCGAATAGTGAAACACCATCACGCATTCGCCCGTTTCCTTGACGCGAACGATCGACTGTCGGTCGGAGATCGAAAAGGCTTCGACTGCTTCCCTCGCCAGCTCGGGAAGCGACACAATCCCCCGCGGATGGGAGAGCTCGCTCTTGTAATTCGCGTCGCCGAAGATCGCCCCGTCGCCCCGCGTCCATTTCCATTTCACGACTTCCAGCCCGTCGCGGCCATGCGCGGGGAACGCGAATGGCAGGAACCCGAGGCACGACAGGAGAAGAACACGGCAGCCCACGCATGGATTGCGGCTCCGCGTCCTGGCCCGTCGATCATCAATGACGCGGATTCGAGTGATCATGCCTCAACGATGGTACCGAAATCCGGTCACACGATCCGCAGACTATGAACTGCTCCGCCCCACCGACGGATTTGCGGCGAATCTGCCCGGAAGCCGAACATCATCTGTCCGTCCCACAACCCGGCCCTCCGGGCCTGGCACTCCCACAAAAAGCCCCCGGCGGAAGCCGGGGGACACCGGGTGGCAGGCCTTCCCGGGCACCATGCGCTGCGGGTTCGCACGGTGGGAATCCTGCGGAGGCGTGCGGCATGGTTTGCGGGGTGGTTTTCGCGCCCGGTGTCCCCGGGTTTCCACCCGGGGCTTCTTGGAACGGCGACGGGATCGATTCCCTCTGCAACGGTCCTACAAACACGGATCGGACCTGGATTTCTCCAGCGGCATTCGGCACCGACAAGCAGCGTAGCGAGGGGTCACCCCAGCCATGAGAGCCAGGCTGTGGGAGCAAGCGCAGGCAGGATGCCGGAGCGCCGCGGACACGCAGTGAGCAAAGCCCAGGATGGGCGCAGCGAACGTCCAGCGACGTGGCGGGGTGACCCCGACCAGACACTGGTGGAGACGTGACCTCAGTCATGTGACCCCGGCAGGCGTCGAAACGGAACGTCTCCCGAGCCGCCCGCGTCGGGTATCCTGCCGCCATGAACCATCCGCCTCCCCGCCCGCCCGTGGACCTCGCCGCCCTGCCGCCGATCGGCGGGCTGATGTCGGTCTCGAACCTGTATGTCGGCCTCAAAACCGGCTGGGGCCTGGGCGTCACGATCACCGCCTGCATCATCGCCTACGCGGTGTTCAAGTTCCTCGAGCAGGTCGTGCCCGCCTACCGCACGCGGCCCTTCTCCACGCTCGAGAACTACACGATGTCGAGCGCCGCCAGCGCCGCCGGCTACATGTCGAGCGCGGGACTCGTGTCGGCGATTCCCGCCCTCTACCTGACGACGGGCCGGCTGCTCGAGTGGTGGGAGATCGGCCTCTGGCTCGCCGCCCTCTCGATGCTCGGCGTGTTCATGGCGATCCCGCTGAAGCGGCAGTTGATCAACGTCGACCAGCTCCCCTTCCCTTCCGGCATTGCCACCGCCGAAACGCTCGCCAGCATGCACGGCTCCGGAGGCGAGGCGGTCGTCAAGGCCCGGGCGCTGTTCGGAGCCGCGAGCCTGGGCGCGGTCGTGGCGGTGTGGCGCGACCTCGTGGCCGGCATCAAGCCGATCGCCGCCTGGGCAATGCCGGCCGAGATTCCCTTCGGCCCCTTCCCGCTCGCCCGCGACCTGCTCGCGAAGTACACGATCGGCATCGAGGGCTCGCTGATCATGGTGGCCGCCGGCGCCATCATGGGGATGCGGGTGGCCGCCTCGATGCTCGTCGGCTCGATCATCTTCTACGGGATCATCGGGCCGATCCTCGTCGAACGCGGCATCGCCCAGCCCGGGTACCGCGGGATCGTGTCATGGGTGCTCTGGCCCTCGACCGCGATGATGGTGGCCTCGGGCCTGCTCGCCTTCGGCCTCAAGTGGCGGACGGTGCTCCGGGCCTTTGGCGGCCTCGGCCGGCTCGTGGGGTCCACGGCCGGCAGCGGCGCCGACCCGCTGGCCCGGGTCGAGGTGCCGTCGAGCTGGTTCGTGGCGGGCACGCTCACGGCCGGCACGGCCTGCGTGCTCCTCGGCCACTGGCTGTTCGACATCAGCTGGTGGATGGGCATCCTCGCGGTGCTCGTCACCTTCTTCCTCTCCATCGTGGCGGCCCGGGCCACCGGCGAGACCGACATCACGCCGATCGGCGCCATGGGAAAGATCACGCAGTTGATGTACGGCGTGGTGGCCCCGCAGAACATCACGACGAACCTGATGACCGCCTCGATCACCTCCGGCGCCGCCTCGCACGCCGCCGACCTGCTCACCGATCTGAAGAGCGGCTACCTGCTCGGCGGCAATCCCCGCCAGCAGACCATCTCGCAGCTCTTTGGCGTCATCGCCGGCACGATCGTGTCGGTCCCGGCCTACCTGTTCGTCGTCCAGCGGGCCCCCGACCGGCTCGGCACCGCCGACCTGCCGGCACCGTCGGCGAAGGTGTGGGCGGGGGTGGCGGAACTCCTCGCCAAGGGCATCGACGCCCTGCCGGACGGGGCGGTGGAGGCGATCGTGATCGGCGGCCTGCTCGGCATCGTGCTCACGCTGCTGGAGGAGTTCGGGCCGCGGGCCTGGCGGCCCTGGCTCCCGTCGACCACGGGCCTGGGGATCGCCGGCGTGATCCCGGCCTTCAACTCCTTCGCGATGTTCGCGGGGGCGCTGGCCGCCTGGGCTTTCGCCAAAGCCCGGCCGGGGCTCGCGGAGACCTACACGGTGCCGGTGTCGAGCGGGCTGATCGCCGGCGAGAGCCTGATGGGCGTGGCGATCATCCTCGTGCTCGAGGTGATGAAGGTCTGGGCTGCCGGTCCCGGCTGACGCCGCAGGTGCCTGGCGAGCGGGGTGGCGTTCGAACCCGGTGTCCCCAGGCTGACGCCCGGGGCTTCTTGGAGCGGTGGCGAGACCGGTCCCCTGTTCAAAGCGGCCGCAAAACACGGTTCGCAGCCGATTTCCTGCCGCGGCGGTGCTCTGTCGAGCGGACTCGACGCAACACCAAAACCGTCGCCCCGGGCTGCTTGTGTCCGAAGCCACCGCCCCTGTCCCGGGCCCGCGCCGGCCCTTACGCCCGCATCGCCTTGACGAGGTTCGCGTCGATCGCCGCCAGAAAGTCCTGCGTCGTGAGGTGCGGCTGGCTCGGCCCGATGAGGATCGCCAGGTCCTTGGTCATCTTCCCCGCCTCGACGGTCTCGATGCACACCTGCTCCAGCGTGTCGGCGAACCGGGTCACCTCCGGCGTGCCGTCGAGCTTGCCGCGGTGCGCCAGGCCGCGGGTCCAGGCGAAGATCGAGGCGATCGGATTGGTGCTCGTGGGCTTGCCCTGCTTGTGCTGCCGGAAATGCCGCGTCACCGTGCCATGGGCCGCCTCGGCCTCCACCGTCTTGCCGTCGGGCGTCATCAGCACGCTCGTCATCAGGCCGAGGGAGCCGAAGCCCTGGGCCACGATGTCGCTCTGCACGTCGCCGTCGTAGTTCTTGCAGGCCCAGACGTAGCCCCCTTCCCACTTGAGCGCCGAGGCGACCATGTCGTCGATCAGCCGGTGCTCGTAGGTCAGGCCTTTCGCGGTGAACTCCGCCTTGAACTCAGCGTCGAAGATCTCCTGGAAGATGTCCTTGAAGCGGCCGTCATAGGCCTTGAGGATCGTGTTCTTGGTGGACATGTAGACGGGGTAGCTCCGTGCCAGGCCATAGCGGAAGCTCGCCCGGGCGAAGTCGCGGATCGAGTCGTCGAGGTTGTACATCGCCAGAGCCACGCCCGGGCCGGGGAAGTCGTAGACCTTGAACTCCATCGGCTTGGAGCCGTCGGCCGGGGTGAAGGTGAGCGTGAGCGTGCCCTTGCCGGGGATCCGCGTGTCGGTGGCCCGGTACTGGTCGCCGAAGGCGTGGCGGCCGACGACGATCGGCTTCGTCCAGCCGGGCACGAGCCGGGGGATGTTCTTGATGATGATCGGCTCGCGGAAGATCACGCCGCCCAAGATGTTGCGGATCGTGCCGTTGGGGCTCTTCCACATCTGCTTGAGGCCGAACTCCTGCACCCGGGCCTCGTCGGGCGTGATCGTGGCGCACTTAACGCCCACGCCGCACTCCTTGATCGCGTTGGCGGCGTCCACGGTCACCTGGTCGGCGGTGGCGTCGCGGTTCTGAATGGAGAGGTCGTAGGAGCGGATGTCGAGGTCGAGATAGGGGAGGATCAGTTTGTCCTTGATGAACTGCCAGATGATCCGTGTCATCTCGTCGCCATCGAGATCGACGACCGGTCCCTGGACCTTGATCCTGCCTGCCATGCTGCGCGCTCCTGCGGGGATGATGGGGACGGCGACGGTGTACCAATCAGCCGGCTGCGACGGTCGCCGCCAGGGCGGCGGCGGCGGCATCGACCTGGGCGAGTTCGATCCACTCGTCGGCGGTGTGGGCCTGGGCGATCGATCCGGGGCCGAAAACCACGCTCGGCACGCCCGCCTCGGCGAACACGCTGGCGTTGGTGCCGTAGCGGGCGGCAGTCCGCCGGCCGGCCGCGCCGCCGACGCGGACGGCGGCGGCCAGCGACTCGATCCAGGCCGCCGCCGCCCGGTCGGCGGAGGCGTCGGCCAGGCCGGCACTTTCGAGGAACGGCGGATCGTGCTCGACCGTCGCCGACTCGCAGGCGGCGGCAATCCGCGTGATCACCTCGTCACGGGCCGCGACGGGCGACTCCCCCGGCAGCACCCGGCGCTCGACCTCGAGCACGGCGAGATCCGGCACGAGGTTCACGCCCGCGCCGCCGCGGATGGTGCCGAGATTCAGCGTCGGCGGCCCGCACGGGTGGTCGGGTTGCCGGGCGAGCAATTCCGCCGCCAGGGCCTCGATCGCCAGGATCACCCGGCCGGCGGGATAGATCGCGTTGTTCCCCCGCTCCGGAAACGCACTGTGGCAGGCGCGGCCGCGGACGCGAATCCGCCAGCGGACAGCCCCCTTGTGCTGCATCACGAGGTCGAGGTCGGTCGGTTCCGCGACGACGGCGGCCACGGGCCGGCCGCCGCAGAGCTGCCGCGCCGCGGCGTCGGCCGGCACCGCGGCCGAGTCGCCCCACAGCCGGGCCAGCGCCCGGGCGCCGCTGAAGCCGAACTCTTCGTTGACGGTCGCAGAAAACACGACGGTGGCCCGCCGCGGCAGCGGGGAGGCCCGCAGGTGGTCGAGGGCCACGAGCATCGCCGCCATGCCCCCCTTCACGTCGCAGGCGCCGCGGCCGTACATCCGGCCGTCGCGAACCAGGGGCGCGAACGGCTCGATCGTCATGCCCTCGGCGGGCACCGTGTCCTGATGGGCGTCCCAGAGGATCGTCGGCGCGTCGGGAACCGTCGCCTCCAGCCGTGCCACGACATTGTCGCGGCCTGGCGTTACCGGCTGCCGGGCCCAGGGGATTTCCGCCGCGGTGAACCGCTGCACGAGGTAGTCCGTGACGCGGCCTTCGAGGTACTCCGGACCGGAAAGATCGCGGCCCATGGGGTTGACGCTGGGGCGGCGGACGAGGTCGGCGAGCGTGGCGGCGGTGGCGGACATGCGGACACCCTACCAAACGGCCGCCCTCCTTTCCCGGCCCTCCGGCCGCGGGGCGTGCCGCGGACAGCTGTCCGTGGGAAAAGTCCTCCATGGCCTTTTCCCACTTGGTCGACCGCAGGAAACGCCGCAGGTTTCCTGGATCGACAGCCATCGCATCCTGCTCGGGCAGACTTGCTCCACAGTCTGCGAGCCGCGGTTCGCTGGGGCAGGGCCGCCGGCCTGGGGCGGGAGCGATGTATGATGACGGAGTCCGTGCCCGCACTGCTCCCCTGTTCGAGGTTTTCATGCCAGCGCCATCACGCTCCTTCGTCACGGCCGCAGCCCTCGCCATCTGCCTGTGCCTCTCGTCGCTCGCCGCCGGTGAGTCGACCGGCCGCGACGAGCAGGGGCTCCGCGCCGCCGCACAGCGGTATCGCGAGGCCCTCGACCGCGGCGACGGCAAGGCCCTCGCCGCGCTGTGGACCGCCGACGGCGATATCGTCGACGAGCAGGGCAACGTCCTCGGCGGCCGCACGACGGTGGCCGCCACCGTGCCGCCGGCGGCCGACGCCCCGCGGCCGGCCTTTCGCATCAACGACACGAAGCTGCGGTTCCTCTCCGATGCGGTCGCCATCGAGGACGGCACGGTGGAGGTGTCCATGCCCGGTCTCACCCGGCCGCTCAAGGGGCGGTTCTCCGCCACCTGGGTCCGGGAAGCCGACGGCTGGAAAATCGCGGCCTTGCGCGAAGACCGACTCGACGCTCCGCCCGGCGCCGAGACGCTCGCGGACCTCGACTGGATGGTGGGCGATTGGGTGATCCTCGACGAACGGGCCGGCAAGCCGGCGGCCAGAGGACAGGAAAAGCCGCCGATCGAGATGTCGGTGCGTTGGAACGCCAATCGCACGTTCCTGCTGCGAGACGTGAAGATCTCCGCCGCCGATGGCGGAGACGCCACGGCGCTTCACGTCACCCAGCGGATCGGCTGGGATCCGCTCTCCCGCCAGCTCCGCTCCTGGGTCTTCAGCTCCGACGGCGGCCACGGCGAAGCGACCTGGTCCCGCGACGGGGATTCCTGGGTCGCCCGCACCACGGCGGTGCTGCCCGACGGCAGCCAGACATCATCGCTCAACATTTACACCTTCGACGGCAAAGACCGCTGCGCCTGGCGTTCACTGCCCACCCACGTCGGCGGCGAGCACACACCGCCGCTGAACCTGACGATGATCCGCAAGGGAGGAAAGCCGTGATTAACCGTTGCTGGTTCCTGCTGGTGCCGTTCGTCACCGCCGTCATCACGGCCTGGACCGCCGCGGGCGCCGAGCCCACCGCCCAGCCGGCAGCCCCTGCCGACGCTGAGGCGGCGGCCACCGATCCGGGCGACATCGCCCGCAAGGCGGAGATCATGAACAGCGAACGCTGGCGCCGGGCGATCTTCGAACTGGGCGAATGGCTCTCCGCGCAACAGATCTACACGCCGGAGGAGGTCCGCCGGATCAAGTCGAACTTCAACCGCCGCGTCGCTGGAATGTCGTCCTATGAGCTCGACTACCTACTGGACGATCTCGACGCCAAGTTCAAGATTCTCGACACGCCCGAGGCGAAGGATGCCCGCAACTGGGTGGGACAGTATCTGTCGGTGATGTCCGACCAAAAGCGGGCGGAGGTGCTCAAGGACGTGCCCGATGTAGTGACGATGTCATCGGGGCAGTTGCAGCAGGAGATCCAACGGATCGAGCAGCGCCGCGTGGCGCTGCAGCAGCAGCAGGCGGCGTTCGATCAGGGCCGGCAGCAGCTGGTCGACCGAGCGGCCGCCGCCCGGCAGGCCACGGCCGCCGCCTCGAACGCAGCGGCGGCACGGATGCAATCCGGCGGTGTTTCGATGTCGCCGTATCGCGGTCAGAGTGGCGGCAAGCCGCCGTTTTCCGACGTCAAGGGCTCGGGAATGAGCGTCAGCGCCGGCCCGTGGGGAGCCTGGGTCAACTTCAACGTCGGCAATTTCTGAATTCACGGCTGTCGGGCCATCCATAGCCCCGACAGCCTTGGCAGGTCGGAGGCACAGCAGGCTGTGCCTCGACCTGCGATGGCTCGCCTTCCGGGCGAGCCTCGCGTCAGCCGAAGCAGGCCCGAAGGGATGCGCAGGCGCGAGAGATAGCCCATCCATGGCCCCGACAGCCTTGGCAGGTCGGAGGCACAGCAGGCTGTGTCTCGACCTGCGATGGCTCGCCTTCCGGGCGAGCCTCGCGTCAGCCGAAGCAGGCCCGAAGGGATGCGCAGGCGCGAGAGATAGCCCATCCATGGCCCCGACAGCCTTGGCAGAATCAACCCGGCCCTCCGGGCCTGGCATCCGCACAAAAAGCCCCGGGTGGAAACCCGGGAGCATGATCCACGCAAACCCGCGGCATCGTGCCGCGGTTCGCTTGGCGGGCCGCCGCCCGCTTGGAATCAACCCGGCCCTCCAGGCCTGGCATCCACACAAAAAGCCCCGGGTGGAAACCCGGGAGCAT
>JAJTED010000006.1 GCA_021300535.1 Planctomycetaceae bacterium
TGATCGTGGTTGCCGGGGATGGCGTAGACCGGCACGGGCATCTCGCCGATCACGCCGAGGGCCTGGGCGACCACCGTGCGGGTCGGCGTGGGAGAGTCGAACAGGTCGCCGGCCACGAGCACGAATGCCGCCCGCCGCTCCACGACGGCGGCGCGGATGCGGCGGATGGCCTCGATCCGCTCCTGCTGCACGAGCGACCGCTTGGTGACGTCGCGAATGCCCGCGAACGGCTTGCCCAACTGCCAGTCGGCGGTGTGGATGAAGGTGGTCATGCGGAGGTCGGGGGTGATGGTCAGCCGTCAGTTGTAGGGTATGGCGGTCGGCCGGCGAGCCGCGCGGCGAGGCCCGTGGCCCGGCGAATCGGCCGCTCGATCGCCGTCCGGATCACATCCTCCGCACCGATCACCGTCACCTGCTTCGCGGCCCGCGTGATCCCCGTATAGAGCAGTTCCCGCGTCAGCAGGCGGCTCCGAGCCTCCGGAAGCACGACGATCGCGTGCCCGTATTCGGATCCCTGACTGCGGTGGATCGTGAGGGCGTGGACCGTGGCCACCTCCTCGAGCCGCGTCACAGGCACCCGGATCACCTCGTCGCCGAGGGCGAACACGGCATCTTTGCGGCGGCCGGTCGGCGGCGCCGCGGCCGACTCCGCCGCCGGCACGACGACCCCCACGTCGCCGTTGAAGAGTCCCAGCTCGGGGTTGTTTTTCGTGACCATGATCGGCCGCCCGGAGTACCAGCCGGCGGCGGGGCCGAGGCCGAGCCCGCGCTCGACCCGCTGGTTCCAGCCCGACACGCCCGCCGGCCCGCCGCGCCGCGCGCAGAGCACCTGCAATTCCCCCTGGGCGCCGAGCACCCGCTGCGCCCGCTCCGCGGCACTGCCCGACTCGTCGCGGGCCAGTTCGCGGAGCCGCCGGGCGTGCTCGCGGACGATCGCCGTGATCTCGGCCAGGCCGGCGGCATCGCCGGGCTTGATCCAGCGCACGTCGTCCGTGCCGGCTGCCAGCGCGGCCAGCCCGCCGCCTGTGTCGCCGGTGCGGATCGCCCGGGCGAGGCGGGCGATGGCGGAGTTCGCGTCGTAGCGGTGCTGCCCGCCGAGCTCCGTGAGCCGCTGCGCGAGCGGCGTGCTCCCGTCGCGGCAGGCCCGGGCGATGTCGGCGAGGACCGAGCCCGCCTCGACGCTCGCCAGCTGATCGGGATCGCCGACGAGGCGGATGGCGGTCGCGGGCCCGACCGCCGCAAGCAACGCCTGGAGCAGCGAACTCGACACCATCGACACCTCGTCGATCACCACGAGGTCGTAGTCGAGCGGATTGGCGGGTCCGAAGCCGAACTGCGGGGCTCGGTCGGGGTTGTACTTGAGCAGCCGATGGATCGTGGTGGCCGGAGCGGCCCGCACGGCCTTGAGGACCGCGGCCGACGCCTGGGCCTTGAGGCAGCGATCCTCGAGCGCCTTCGTCATCCGCGCCGCGGCCTTGCCGGTCGGGGCGGCCAGCGCGATGCGCGGCGGGGTCGCCGACCGTTCGCAGACTTCGATCAGATCCTTGGCGAGCGTGAACGTCTTGCCCGACCCGGGCCCGCCGAGCAGGATGCTGACGTGCCGCGACTCGTCGCGGAGCAGCGCCGCGGCGATCGCCTCCTCCGTGGAGAACGCCTGGCCGAGATAGAGGCGGGCGTCGCAGCCTCCGGCCGTGGCGGCCCCGTCGAGGATGAACGGTCGCGCTGCGGCCGGCCCGCCGACGAGCGCGGGCAGCGCCTGCAGCGCGTCGATCCACGGCCGTGGCTCCGTGGGCCAGGGCAGGGCGGCGGAGTCCTGGTCGATGCCGCCGGCCCAGTCGGCGATCTGCCCGAGGTGCACGCAGGTGTGGCCGTCGCGCGGGGTGCGCAGCGCCAGGCACATGCCCAGCCATGCCAGCAGCGACGGCTCCACCGCCGCCCCGCCTTGGCGGGCGAGGCCCACGAGCATCCGGGCGGCCGCGACGTCGGCCGGAGCGATCACGCCGGCGGCGCAATAGTCGTCGAGGGTCAGCGGCCTCGTGTCCGGCGGCGCGGGTGCGGTCATGGACGGTCTCCGGCGAACAGGCGGCTCAAGCGGGGCCACAGGGCCGGTGGCGGTTGCCAGACGAACATGCCGTGGCGGCGGCCGGCCGCATCGACGGGGCCATCCGCGCCCCGCGTGCCGCGGATGAACGCGTAGACGACGCCGGCGATGCAGTCGGCCGGATCGGCTTCCCCGAGCCGCCAGCGGAGCATCCGATAGACCGCCGTTCCGTAGACAGCCGCCTGCAGCGGATAGTGGTGCTCGGCCATCGCGGCCACGAGCCCGGCGTGTGCGTAGGCCTCGGCGGGCCGGGCCGCATCGGCCCGATGCAGCTTGTTGGTCTTGTAATCGGCGATCACGAGCCGCGGTCGGCCAGCCCCGGTATCGCGGATTCGCAGCACCGCGTCGATCGAGCCGTTGATCAGTCCGGCGAGCGGAATGTCGAACGACGGGTCGCTCAACTCCGCCGCATAGCCGTGGAGCGGATCGGAGGGGGGCAGCAGGGCGGCGAACACGCGGCCCACGTCGCTGGCCCGCACCGCGGCGGTGCTGTCCGCCAGCGCCATCTCGAAGTCCATCTCCGCAAGGCGGTCCGCGCGGGAGAAGTCGGCGAAGCAGCGGTCGCCGAGCGGGCCGCCGAAGGGCGTCTGCATGGCCCGCGTGATCGTGTCAGCGAGGACGGGCTGGCGGCCGGCGAACAACTGCGACGTGGCGGTCTCCGCGACGACGGCCCGCACCTCCTCCGCGAGCGGTCGCCCGCCGTCGATCCGCTCGAAGATCTCGTGCACGACGCTGCCGAACGCCGTGCCGGCCGGCAGGTCGGGCACGGCGAACTCCGCGGAAGATGCCGCGCCGGTGGGCACGGTCGCGTCGGCCTCCGCGTCGGCGGGCGACAGGTCCGACTCCTCGTCGGCTCCGCCGCCAGTGGCTGCGAACTCGGTGGCCGCCCGCTTCTGCCGGCGGGCCGTGATGCCGCTGAACGACGTCCGCTCATAGGTCTGCTGGACGCCGCCGCGCGGCAGCGGCGCGATCGCGGTCGGCGGGGTGTCGGTCCGGTCGCCGGGCCGGTGCCAGCGGGCGGGCAGGGGCGGGAGGTCGTCCACGGGGCGGGGCGTGAGGATGCCGTCATGGCAGAGGACCTCGGGGAGGATCGATGCGTCTGCGGACTGGGCGGTAAGCACGCAGAGGAAGTGCTGGGCCCGGGTGACGGCGACGTAGAGCAGGCGTTTTTGCTCCTCCCGGTACAGCCGCGCCACCTCGCGGGCGGCCGTCGGCGACTCCTGGCCGAGCGCGGCGGCGAGATCCAGCACGCGGCGGCCCTGCGGATCGTGGAACACGCCGACAGCGCGCGTGTGCCGCTGGTTCCGCGCGGCCTTCCACAGGTCGGCCACGATCACGCAGGGGAACTCGAGCCCCTTCGCGGCATGGACCGTCATGATCTTCACGGCGTCGTCGTCGCTCTCGACCCGGCGGACGACGGTATCGTTCTCGTCGTCGAGTCGCTCGAGCCGGGCGAACGTCGCGAGCAGCTCGTCGGGCCGGCAGCCGCCATCGGGACCGTGCTCATGGAGCAGCTCGACGATGTGGGCGAGGTCGGTGAGGTGCCGCTGGCCCTCCGTGCCGGCCGTCACATTCCGCATCATGTCGCGGTCGGCCGCGATCGCGGCTCCGCAGGCGGCGATCCCGCGCCGCTGCACGATCGCCGCCAGGGCGGCGACGGCCTCCTGGACCGGACGGATCGCGTCGTCGGAGAGCGAACCGGCGTCGCGGAGTGAATGGCCGCCGAAGAAGCGGCTCACGGCGGCCCGACGGAGGCGGCCGGGGTGCGACGGCCGGGCCATCGCCTCGAGCAGATCGCGGATGGCGCCGGCCATCTCCCCCTTCATCACGCTGGCAGTGCCGGCCGTGACGGCCCGGATGTGGAGCCGGGCGAGGTGGCCGGCCACCTGGTTGCCGACGTGCTTCGTCCGCACGATGACGCAGATGTCGCCGGGGTTCACCGGCCGCGTGGCTTCCCCGACCCGCAGTGCCGTCGCCTGCGGATCGAGCAGCGCGACGATCCGCCGGACCACGGGCTCGACGAGCTGGTTTTGGCTGTTGGCCGCGCCGACGCACAGCATCTCGACGGGGTCCGGGCCGACGATCCGCGGCCCGGCCTGTGGATCGGCGGCGGTGACGGGTTCGTAGCGGACGTGCGGGCGGGCAGGATCGGCGGGATCGGCGAGGAACACCGCCCCGTCCATGACCTGGTTGAGCGTCTCGACGATCGGCCGGTCGGACCGTCGGTTCACCGGCAGCGTGCGCCGCTCGGCGGAACGGGTGAACGCGACGTAGGCATTCACGTCGGCGCCCCGGAAGCCGTAGATCGCCTGCTTCGGGTCACCCACCGTGATCAGCCGCCGGTCGTCGTCGCCGGGGAAGAGCCGGTGGAACAACTGCCACTGCAGGGGATCGGTGTCCTGGGCCTCGTCCACGATGGCGAGCTGGAACCGCTCCCGGAGCTGGGCGACGACGGCCGCGCCTCCCTGTCCGTCCACGACCTCCCAGGCGAGCCGCAGCAGGTCGTCGTAGCTCGGCTGCGCCGCCATCGCCCGGTGCACCCGCGCGACGCACCGCGCGACGACGTCACCGACGGCGGCAAGCTGCTCCCGCTGGTCGCGTGCGGCCGGGGTGTCGGGGGCCTCCGCGGGCTCGATCCAATATCCCATGAGCGGATCGCGGGCCGCGGTGTCGACCAGCGCCACGATCCGGTCCTCGGGCCACAGGCGGCCGTGCACCGATTCGCGGACGAGTTCGTCGTTGACCACCTCGGCGAGGATCCGGTCGCGGGCGTCCTCGCGGTTCTCGTTTTGCACCTGCCGGCCCGCGCACGCCAGCACCCGCCCGCAGACGGCGTGGATGGTGGCGATCGTGGCCGTGTCGAACTCGGCGGCGGCCCGCTCGAGCCGGCCGGCGACCGTGGCCGGATCGCCCGCCGCGCCGCCGCGGAGATGCGCGTCGAGCGCGTCGGTCGGTTCGAGGGCGGCGTTTCGCAGCAGCGCCGCCGTGGCGACGATCCGCCGCCGCACGCGGTCGCGGAGCTCGGCCGCGGCATTGCGGGTGAAGGTGGTGACGAGGATCTTGCCGATGCCGAGCGTGGCGTCCGTGGCGAGGGCGAGCGTCACGTGGGCGGCGACGGCATACGTCTTGCCGGTGCCGGCGCTGGCATCGACGACCGTGCCCACGGGGAGCGGGTATGCGGTGTAGTCGAAGCCCTGCGGGGCAGTGCGCGGCGGGTGGCTGGCGTGGTCGCCGCTCATGACAGCACGTACGTTCGTGAGAGCGTGAACAGCCGGGCGAACTCCGTATGGAAGGCGACTTCCGGGGAGGCGGGACCGAAGATGTCCTCGAACCGGGGCGACCTGCCGTAGACCAGCTCTTCGTCGGAGCCCTCGTAGGCGAACGACAGGTGGTTGGTGAACTGCTGGCGGGCCCCCACGCGATCGCCGGTGGCCAGTTTCTCGGCGATCGAAGCCACCAGGCCGCCGAACCGTCCGCAGGGCGTGGCCAGGGCCCGTGGCAGGAGATCGCAGATCTGCGCCAGCCGTTCGGCAGCAGCCGTGCGGTCACGCAGGGCGTCGGCCAGTTGCACCGTCCGCGGGATCGCGGCCGGTC
Organism: Planctomycetaceae bacterium; assembly: GCA_021300535.1. GTDB lineage: Bacteria > Planctomycetota > Planctomycetia > Pirellulales > UBA1268 > QWPN01. Next base: position 5,696 of record JAJTED010000006.1, read on the forward strand.
CTTTGGAGTTCGGCGGTTTCCAGTCCTTGTGGCGGGAGACGACGATCGCCCGGTCGGCCGCCAGGCCGGCCGCCCGCGCGACGAGCAGGCGCAGGGCGGCGATGTGCAGCGGCAGGCCCCATGACTCGCGCTCGCCGCGCGTGACGCGAATGTCGACGAGCAGGTCGCCGGCGGACGTGTCGGGCCGAGCGGCGTAGCCGGTCAGTGTCCCCGACAGCAGCCGGCCGGGGAGCGCGACGCGGACCGGCTGCGTGGTGAACCCGGTCAGGGGAATCGGCTTCTTCGGGTCGGCGGCGACGGCCAGGATTCCGTCGACCAGCGCGATGATCTCCGCGACTGCTGCCGCGCCGAACCGGCCGAACGGGATTCGGCCCGCCGCCCGGGCGGCCTCAACCCAGCCCGCCACGTCGCCCCCGGCGTGGAGGCGGTGCGCCAGCAGGCTCTCCATCAGCTCGCGGGTCTCGCGCGGCGTCAGCGCCAGCGGGAACGTGGCCGCCGGAAACTCCTCCTCGTCGCGCCACGTGTCGATGCCGAGCGTCTTGCGGAGATAGAGCCGCAGCGGGTCACGGACCATGTCTTCGAGCACCGGCAGCTCGACGATGGGCAGCTCCGGCGGGGATCCGGCCGCCGTCGCGCGGTGCGGAATGTCCGTGCCCAGGGCCTGCGCCGCGTCGTGGGCGGCGGCGTCGTGGCTCCACGTGCGGCCCGGCTGCACCGCGCCGGGCTCGAAGTTCCGCCGGCCGACGGCATGCCGCGGATGCCGGATCTCGATGCCGCTGGGATTTTCGCCGGCGGCGGACCGCACGCCATGGCGGACGGCGAAGTCGACGAGCTCGGCCAGGGGCGTGACCAGTGGCAGCGGCTTGTTGTTGCGGATATCCATGCCGATGCAGGTGACGAGCAGCCGGTCGCGGGCCGCCAGGACGCAGTCGAGCAGCGCCCGCCGGGTGTCGATCCGCGGGTCGCCGTCGCCGGCGAGCGGCTGCCGTGAGATGAGATCGTCGCCCTGTGACTCGGCGGCGGCGGCCGCCCGGTCGTCATAGCCTGCGACGCAGACCACGCGGAAGGGGACGTCGCGGAGGGGCACCAGCGACGTGGCCGTGATCGCCCCGGTGCGCAGCGGCTGCCGGCCGACGACCGAGGTCAGCGCCTCCTCAAGAACCGTGCGCACGTCGTGAAACGGCACGGCGGTATCCGATGCGGCCGCCCGCAGCCGCCGCAGGGCCTGCAGCGGCTCGGCGAGGTCGGCGGCCGCGGGGCCGCAGAGCCCGAAGAGGGCGTCCTCGACGGCCCCGCACCACGCGGCCGTGGACCGGGCGGACGAATCGCCACAGCAAGCGTCGTCAAGGTCGCGAAGAACCTCGAAGATTCGCGCCAGCGTGGCGATCGCCGGGAGGTCGCCGAGCGGCACGTCATCGAGCGGGATGGTGGAGGTAGCAGCTGGATGCCCGGTGTCACCGCCGGCCGCGGGTCGCGGCCCGGCCGCTGCCGCCGGCAGGACCGCCCCCAGGAGCATGCGTTCCAGGCCCGCCCGCCAGGTGTGCGGCGTCGCCGCCGCCGCCGGAAACTGCTCTCGCGCGCGGTGGGCCGCGTCGAATCCCCAGTGGATCTTCGTCCGTTCGATGAGCCGGTCCCAGCGGCGGATCATGTCGTCGTCGCCGCCGAAGTGCTGCTGCACCAGCGGGTGCGTGGCCACGGCGCGGAACTCCTCGATGGAGCACCGCGAGCCGACGAGCCGCATGACGTCGATGAGCAGGCGGGCGGGGTCGCTCACCTCGTGGAGCCCCCGGTCGGCCACGACGAACGGCAGCTTCACGGTCCGCCCGTCATCGCCGGTGACCTCCCGGTCGAACACGGCCGCGAGGTGCGGCGCGAGCTGTCCGAGGCACGGACTGACGATGACGACGTCGTGCGGCTGGAGATCGGGCAGGTCGTGAAACGCATGCAACAGCGCGTCGTGCAGCACCTCCGCCTGCCGGGAGAGCGTGTGGCAGCGATGGATCGTCAGGGAGGCGTCGGTGGCGAGGTCGTGCGGCTGGGGGACGGGCCGGGCCGCGGTCGTGATCGCCTGCTGGATGCGGCCCAAGAGCGTGGCCGGATCGGCGGCCGTGCCGTCGGCGGCGGCGGGGTCGTGCTCGGGAGTGAGCCCCTGGGACGCCAGCAGGTTCTGGGTTTCACGGGCGCCGTGCAGCCAGGTCGCCACGAGCGGGTCGAGATCTTCGGGCAGCTCGGCCGGCGTGCGCGGCGGCGGCACTTCGACCGACACGGGCGGCGCCGTCGTCGCCCAGCGCGACCGCAACGGGGCCGCGGGATGGACGAGCAGCACGGTCACCTCACAGGCCAGGCCGAGCGTGCGCAGGGTGGTGATCTGCTGGAGCGAAAGCGACTGGAGCCCGGCGACGAGGAGCGGCTCACGGCTGGCGTCGTCGTGCAGCTGCGTGCGGGCCGGGGGGCTGGGTGTGCCGATCGTGTCGCGCACGGCCCGCCAGACGCGGAACTGCCAGGCATCGTCCGCGGCGAGCGGGTCGGCCGCCCATTCGCTGTCGATGCTCCGCTTCTCCGTGGCGACGGGGCTGAGGTGTGGCAAGCCTGCTTCCCACCGGGCGATCATCGCCGGTCGGCGGACGTGGTAGGAGTCGAAGAGCCCCGCGATCCGTCGGGCCGTGAGCAGCGGTTCGCGGGTGACGTCGAGCGGAATCTGCAGGGCCGCGGCATCCGCGCTGCTGATCACGTCGAGCACGGCGAACGTGAGCCGGTCGAAGGACCACGGGTCGGCCGCGCGGCCGGAGGGGGGCTGCAAGAGCCCGAGGATCGTGCCCGGATAGGAGATCTCGACGTTGGCGACGATGCCGTCGCCATGGCCCGGTCCGCTCGCCCCGAGCATCTTCGCCAGCTCGCTCCACAGCCACGCCTTCGCTCCTGCCGTCGGGACCACGATCCGGGGCGTGGCGAACAGATCGCGGTCCCGCGCGAGAAACTCGCGGGCCGGCGCGACGATCTCCCGCAGGCTCGTGACGTAGCGGATGGTGAGCGGCATGGCGGAGTGGACGATGCGGGGCAGAGGAGTGGCGGACGACGCCCGCGGGGCGGACTGGTCGCCGCCGGTTCGTCATGCCGTGGCACGCATTGTCTCCCCTGCCGGAAAGGGGGCAATACGTTGAACGGCGGACGGTTCATCCACCGCCGCCGCAGGCCGGGAAAAAGCGCGAGGATGGGGTATTCTCTGGCACCGAGTCGCGAGGATCCGCACATGAAGCCCGTGGCGATCGCCCGCCGGTTGGCCCGCGAGGTGGATGACCTCGTGTTTCGCGCGCCGACGGACTGCACGTACAACCCGCTCGTCTATGCCCGCAAGCCCCACGAGGCCTATCTGGCCCGCTACGCGCGGCAGGGGATCGACGCGGTGCTGGTGGGCATGAACCCGGGGCCGTGGGGCATGGCCCAGACCGGCGTGCCCTTCGGCGAGGTCCGGCTCGTGCGCGAGTTTCTCGGCATCGAGGAGCCGGTGCGGCAGCCGCCGCGGGTGCATCCCGCCCGGGCTCTGGGGGTGGGTGCAGGATCGCTTCGGATCGGCAGAGGCCTTCAGCCGGCGGTTTCTGGTCGTCAATTACTGTCCGCTCGTGTTCATGGAAGCATCGGGCCGGAACCGCACGCCGGACAAGCTGCCGGCCGCGGAGCAGGCGCGGCTGTTCGAGCCGTGTGACGACGCGCTGCGGCGTCTCGTGGCCTGGTGCGACGCGAAGCAGGTGATCGGCGTGGGTGGTTTCGCCGCGGATCGGGCCAGGGAGGCGCTGGCTTCGACCGGCTTGCCGATCACGAGCATCCTCCATCCCAGCCCGGCCAATCCCGCCGCCAACCGCGGCTGGGTCGCGGCCGTCGAGCGGCAGTTGCGCGGCCACGGGATCAGACTGCCACCCGTCCGCGGCACGGGCAAGCCACGCGGCGGGGACGGGCGGCGGGCATGACCGTCGTCGAGCGGGCGGCCTTCGCGCATGGCACGCGGGAAGGCATGCCACCCGGAGTCCCCCGGCTTCCGCCGGGGGCTTTTTGTGGGTGCGTTGTGCGTGTGCCTTTGAAAACAACGCCGGGCGATTCTCAGGGGTGCGTTGCGCGTGTGCCCAAGAAGCCCCGGGTGGAAACCCGGGGACTCCGGGTATGAAAACCACCCCGCTATCCATGCCGCACGACGGTCCGTGATGTTCCGGTTGAAACCTCCAGGAGATGGCACGCGGGAAGGCATGCCACCCGGAGTCCCCCGGCTTCCGCCGGGGGCTTTTTGTGGGTGCGTTGTGCGTGTGCCCAAGAAGCCCCGGGTGGAAACCCGGGGACTCCGGGCTTGAATGCCATCCCGCCCCCCATGCCGTTTGGCTGCTCACGCCGTGGCTGCGGCTTCACTGCGTGCGGTCGCCCGCCGCGGCCTGCGGTGTCGGCACCGACGCGATGCGCGTGCGCGCCTCGGAGGCCACGAGGTAGGGCCGCTTGTATTCGGGCATGTAGCCCTTCGAGCCGCGGACGCTGACCTGCTGGCCCACTAGCGGCGCGAGGTTCACACCCGCCTGCGGCGCGACGAACGCCAGCACGTTGTTGTGCTCGTCCACCAGCGCCCACCGCGGCGCATCGGGCCGGCGGGAAACCACGGTCGCCAGTCGGCCGGTCGTCTCGACCTGGTCGGGCGGGGTCCAGGTCGGCTGGCCGCCGGCCGGCGCGCCGCCGGGCATGACGCCGGGCCGAACCGGACGCGATCCGAGCGCCGAGAGGCTCGACCACATGCCGCCCAGCCGGAGCGGCGTCTGATCCGGAGCGGCGCCGGCCACGATCGCCTTTTGGCGGGCCTGGACGGCTTCGAATCGTGCCAGCCGGGCGTCGATCGCCTGGGCCCGCGTCCGCTCGTTCTCGGACGTGGCCCGCGTCGCCGCCAGCCGGAGCCGCTCCCGCAAGGGCGCGAGGTTCCATGCGTCGCTCGGACCGGTCACCGCCAACGAGAGCGCCAGATCGATGTCGGCGAGTTCGTCGCCACTGACGGCCACCGCGCCGCCGCTGACGGCTGTGGGCTGCGGCGCGGCCGACGGGTCGAACACGCCGGCGCCCAGCGGCAGCCAGCCGGCGAACAGCTTTGCCGCGCCAGCCGGCGGCTCGATCGGCCGGGGCTCCGCGGCCGGGGCAGGGGCGTTCATTTCCGCGACTGCCTGCCGAACGGCGGCGCCGGCTTCGCGGATCGCAGCCACGGCCTCCCCGGCAGCCGCCAGGCCGGCGCCGGGTGGCGGCGCCGCGCTGGCCGCGGGCGCGGGGGCCAGTTCCGCGGGAAGCTGCAGGTCTTCGCAGCGGGCCCAGCGAAACTCCCCCGCCGGCGGCTCGATTCGCACCCAGGTGCCGGCGTGCCGGCCGTTGTTCACGGTCACGGTCTCGAGCACGGTGACGCGTTCCCCCGCCTCGAGCGCCACCTGTGAGACGTGCCGCAGCTCATTGAGCTGTGAGCCCACCCGGGCCGCGACACCGTCGGTGACGACCACGCCCGTGAAGCCACCGCGCGGCGCGGCTGCCGCCGGCTCACGCTCGACATCCTGCAGCCGCAGCCAGCTGAAACTGCCGGTGACCGGCCGCACGGCGCAGTATCCGGAGCCATCGATCGCCCAGACTTCGAGCATCGTGCCGGCTGCGATCCGCTCGGTGGGATAGAAGTCGTCGCTGGGCCCGGCCCGCAGCAGCGTGTGCGCTGCGGTGACGGGCACCGTCACCGGCAGCGGCGCGGCGGCGACTGCGGGCATCGCCAGCCCCCACGTCGTGACCGCCATCGCCGCGGCGACCAGCGCCCGATCCATCCATGGATCTCGTCGCATCGTGTTCTCCGCCGATCCGTGGCGCAGTTCGCGGGAGGCAAAAAGAAGCGCGTAGACGAGGCTTGGGCGTCCTCGTCTACGCGCTCACGTTCGGGCGGCTGAAGCCGCCCTGCCGCTGACCTTGTAGACCACGGGCCGGCGGCCGCTCAAGCGGCGAATTTTCCCGCCATCGGGGAGTGGAAAAAAGGCCTGTTTGCGACTGTTTCCTGCCCCGGGGGACCACCAAAACCCACCCGACCCGGTGGTTCAGGCAGACTGCGGCGACGGTGCCGCCGGCCACTCGACCTGTGACTGCTGTGCCAGCGCCAGCACCAGGGCCTGGGTGCCGAGCCGGCCCCCGCCCTGCGCCAGCATCCGCGCGTAGAGCGCCTCGGCCAGCGCCAGGCCCGGCAGCTCCAACTGCATGCGGCGGCACTCCTCGAGCGCGATCCGCATGTCCTTCACGAAGTGCTCCACCAGGAAGCCGGGCGCGAAGTCGCCACGCAGGATCCGTGGGGCAAGGTTCGTGAGCGACCAGCTGCCCGCGGCGCCGGGCGCGATGCCGCGGAGCGTGGTCTCGAGGTCGAGCCCGGCGCGGTGCGCGTAGAGCAGCGCCTCGCACATGCCGATCATGCCCGACGCGATCGTGATCTGATTGGCGATCTTCGTGCGCTGCCCGGCGCCGGGGCCGCCGCAGGCCACGACCGTGCCCGCGGTCGCCTGCCAGCAGCGGGCGACCGCCTCACGGGCCACCGCGTCGCCCCCCGAGGGCCCACGTATCGCGACCGGAGGCCGTCGTGGCGATCTCCTCCGCCAATTCCGGCGCGCTGGTGGTGTGATCGACGAGGACGCCGCCGGGAGCGAGTCCGGCCAGCGCACCCTCGGGCCCGAGCACCACGGCCCGCACGTCGCCCGGATGGCCGACCATCGTGAACACCACGTCGCTCGCGGCGGCGACATCCCGCGGGGAGTCGGCCCAGGCGGCGCCGCGGTCGAGGAGGGCCGCCGCCGATTCCCGGCGCCGGCTGAAAAGGGTCAGCGAAAACCCGGCGTCGAGCAGCCGTCCGGCCATCGACCGGCCCATCACGCCGACGCCGATCCAGCCCAGCCGCGTGGCTGCCGGGGCGGCGACATGCGGCGGCGTGCGTGTCTGGTTCGCCTCCATGCCGTGCTCCATTACCAGCGGTCCGTCGGACGATCGAGCACCTCGCGGAGCAGGATCAGCTGCCGGAGCGTGGCCGGATTCCGCAGCATGGTCACGAGTTCCGCGGCGGGCTTGACCACCGCCGTCCGCGGCTCGACATCGCTCGCCGCGCCGGCCGCGATCGACGTGGAGAGATGCTCCAGTTCGTGGGCGAAGGCGTCGTGTACATGCCGCGCCACGTCGGCTGGGGCCGCCGCGGCCACCGGCCGCTCGGCGACGCGCGGTTTTGCGGGGGCCGCCGGCAGGGGCGGCGGCTCGCGTCCCGCGCCGGTTTTGGCGGCCGGACGACCAGCCACCTGCGGTCGAGCGACGGGCCGCTGTCGGCCCGGCTGGCGTGGCCGCTCGGCAGGCTGACCTCGACCCCCGGCCTGCCGCTCCAGAAACTCACCGATCTGCCGTTCGAGCTGACCGCGGATGTCGTCGGCCCGCGGAACGTCGGCCGCCGGCCGCGGCGGCCTCACGACCGGCGGCTGCGGTCGGCCCTTGCCCGCGGCCTTGAAGGCGTTGAACACCTGCGACACGATCCAGAAGAGCACGAACAGGACCGGCAGCAGGCCTTCAAGCCAGTCGAGTCCGGCGGCGAAGAGGTTCACGTTGCTGAGCTCCGCATGCAGCCGGGAACAGCGTTCGCGCCCGGTTCGATTGTAGGTGTCACTGGACGTGGGGTGCGTGTACCCAAAAAAGCCCCGGGCGGAAGCCCGGGGACTCCGGGTATGCAAGCCAATCCGTCATCCATGCCGCACGGCCGAAACCGCTTGTCTGGTTCCGGCGTGCATCGCTTGGCCGCTCCGTGTCTTTCAGCGTCGTCGCCCATCACGTGCCCGCCGCCGCCGTGGGCAGCGTGCCGGTGGCGATCGTCCGCCGCATGTCGGTGTCGGCCTGGAGATTTCGCAGCTGATAGTAGTCGAAGATCCCCAGCTGTCCCGAGGTGAGCGACTCGGCGACCGCCTTGGGCACCTCGGCCTCGGCCTCGACGAGGCCGGCCCGGCTCTCCTCGATGCTGGCGATCATCTCCTGCTCGCGGGCCACGGCCATCGCCCTTCGGCCCTCGGCGTTGGCCCGGGCCACGCGGGTGTCGGCCTCGGCCTGGTCGGCCTGGAGGCGGGCGCCGATGTTCGCGCCCACGTCGATATCGGCGATGTCGATCGACACGATCTCGAAGGCGGTGTTGGAATCGAGCCGGCGGGCCAGCACCGTCTTCGAGATCACGTCGGGGTTCTCGAGCACGTCCGAGTGCCGCTCCGCCGAGCCGATCGCCGACACGATCCCCTCGCCGACGCGGGCGATGATCGTCTCCTCGGTGGCTCCGCCGATGAGCTGGTTGAGGTTCGTGCGCACCGTGACCCTGGCCTTGACCTTGAGCTGGATGCCGTTCTTGGCGACGGCGTCGAGCGATTCGCGGCCGCTGTTCCGGCCCGGGCAGTCGATGACCTTCGGGTAGACGCTCGTCTGCACCGCCTCGCGGACGTCGCGGCCGGCCAGGTCGATCGCCGCGGCGAGCTTGAAGTCGAGCTCCGTGATCTTCGCCTTCTTGGCGGCGATCAATGCCTGCACGACCAGCGGCACGCGGCCGCCGGCGAGATAGTGGGCCTCGAGCGCCTGCCGGGTCACGCCGCTGGAGTCTCCGAGGCCGGCCTGCACGGCCATGATCTTGCTGCGCACGATGACGGTGGGATTCACCTTCTTGAAGCTCATCGCCACCAGGTCGAACAGCCCGATGCCGGCGCTCGACGCGTAAGACTGCACCCACAGCCGCAGGTAGCGGGCCACGAGCGCGAACACGGCCACGACGAGGAAGATCGCCAGGCACAGGAGGATGAGGGGCAGGAGCTTGATCACGGCGAACTCCGATGGAGGTGGCAGGGCCCCGCAAGCCTTGTTCGGGGACCGGCGCGAGTCAAGATTTGGGCCGGTCGAGGGCGTCGAACTCGAACTCCTCGAGCACCCGGGAGAGCCGCTCGGGCGGCGCCGGGTCCGGTTTTTCCGCGGCTTCCGGTCGCAGGGGCTCCGCTGCCACCGGCCGCGGTGCGGCCCGCACCACCAGCGCCCCGCCCTGCACGCCCACCACTTCGACCTCCGTGCCGGCGGCCACAGGCCCGGTTTCACTGACAGCCTCGAACTGTCCGTCGCCCACCGCTACGGCCCCCCAGGGCACCAGTTCGCTGACGACGCGGCCGCCGCGACCGACGAGTTGGCGGAGCCGCCGACGCCGGTCGGCGGCGGGGATCACGTCCTCCGGGGCCGGCGGCGGCGGCAGCACGCGGCGGCCCAGCGGCGTGTCGGGAAACCAGCGGAACGCCACCGCCAGCACGGCCGGCACCGCCGCGAAGGCCACGGCGAGCACCGCCATGCCGAAGCCGGCCCCCTGCTCCATGAAAGCCATGACGATCGCGGCTCCGATCGCCATGAGGCTCAAGAAGCCGAGCACGCCACCGGAGGGCACGAACACCTCGAGCACCATCACGGCGAGGCCGACGAGGAGCAGCGCTCCGACCCACAGCAGAGTCTGCATGGCTTCAGATCGACCTCACGTGCAGGCGGCCGCCGCGCACGTCGGCCACGCGCACGCGGACACCGGGCTCGATCAGCTCGCCGTCACTGGTGACGTCGCGGACCGCGCCGCCGATCCGCGCCTTGCCGGCCGGCGCGAGCCGCGACGTGGTCGTGCCCTCGGCGCCGAGCAGGCCGTCGAGGTCGTCGTCGCCGACCTGGTCGCCGGGGCCGGGTGGCACGAGCAGCACGTCGCGGAGCACGGGCGTCGCCGGCAGCCAACGCCGCAGCAGGAAGCCGACCGCGGCCACGCCGGCTGCCGCACCGAGAATGCCGAGCAGCGACCACTGCATCTGCCGGATCTGATAGTCGTTGGCCGGCAAGACGAAGGACTGACTCGCCAGCACGAGCGCGGCGATGACGAGCAAGCCGCCGCCGAGGCCGAGCACCCCGACGCCCGGGAGCACGAAGATCTCGGCGGCCACGCAGAACAAGCCGGCGAGAAACAGCATCACTTCCAGCCAGCCGGAGGTGCCGTGCAGGTGCTGGCTCCAGAAGTAGACGATGAATGCGACCATCGACACGAAGCCGCCCAGGCCGACGCCGGGCGTCTTGAGCTCGATGTACAGCCCCGCACCCCCGATGAGGAGCAGGAGCCAGGCGAGCTCGGGGCTGGCCAAGGCCTGCAGCAGCCGCTCGGCCCAGCCGGGCTCCGTGAGGGCCGGGGCGGCGACAAGGCCGTATGCCTGACGCAGCCCGGCGATGTCCGCGACCACGTGCGTCGCCAGGCCGAGCGCATCGGCCGCGGGGCCGGCGAGCTGGATCGGCCCCACGCCGATCGGCTGGCCGACTTCCCAGGCCGCGCGGTCCGGCCGCCGCGCCAGTTCCTCGGCGGTGAACGCCGCGATCCGGCCCGTGCCCTTCTCCACGGCGCGGCTCACGGCCATCCCCGGCACCACAAGCGCCACCGGCAACGACCACGGCCGCCCGCGCTCCCGGGCCACGCCTCCGCGCCACGCCTCCGCAATCGCCTCCCCCTGCCGTGGGCTGATCGCGGCGGCGCCCTCGCCACCGAGCACGGCGGTCGGATGCATCACCAGTTCGTCGCAGGCCACCGCCACGAGCGCCGCGTCGCCACGCGCCTCGCGGGGCACGTAGGCCACGGTGCGCACCGCCGCTGGATCGAGTGCGGCCAGCGCCGCGGCCAGCGCCAGGCTCTGTTCGGGGGCGCCGCCCGCGGAGTCGATCCGCAGGCAGACCAGGTTCGCACCCTGGGCGATCGCCCGCTCCACGGCGGTACGCACGCGGGCGGCCGCGGCGGCGGTGATCGGCCCGGTGAGCGGGACCATGGCCGCCTGCCAGCCGCCGCCGAGCGACGGATCTCCCGCCAGCGCCGTCTCCGGGATGTCCAGGCCGCGGGCGATTTCCGCCGGGCCCGACGCGAGCAGCCGCACGAATCCCAGTTCCCGCGCGCGGCGGCCTGACAACGCCAAGGGCGCCGGCTGGAGGTCGTCCACTTCGAGGACGGCCGCCTCCCGCCGCACGCCGTCGAGTTCCGCGCGGTTCACGAACCGCTCGCCAGCGTCGGTCGAAACACGCACCACGCGGGCCGCCGGATCGACCAGCGCCACCGCCACTGCCGGCGGCACGGCCCGGCGTCGGGCGGCGATCTGCGCATAGGCCGCCCGCATCGCCTCGTCCACCGCCGGCTCGGCGGCGTTCGCCGGGCCGAGCGTCGCGTCGGGCGGCATCACGATCTCCTCGCAGGCCAACGCCGCGAGCACGGCGTGGCCGGTGGCACCGGCGGGCAGCCAGGCCACCGTCTTCACGCCGGCGAGCCGGTCGGAGGAGAGGAACCGGGCCAGCGAGACCGCCCGGCCGAAGTCGCTGTTCGCCGCCGGCTCGCCATCGCCGGCATCGAATTGCAGCACGAGCACCCCGCGTCGGCCCGCATCGCCGCGCAGCCGATCCAGGGCTTTGAAGACCGCGGCCTCGACCTGTGTGTCGCGGGTGCCCACGATCGGCAGCCGCACGGGCACGACCACGGCGGCGGCCGGCGCCGCGACCGCCGGCAGGGCGGCGATCGCAAGCAGGATGACCGATGCCAGGCCACTGCACCGCATTCCCAGGCGTGTCGGCACAGGCCGCATACTCGGCTCCGGTCTCGGCTGCGAATCAAGGAGAATTTTAGGACCCGCCACCGGCGAGTCAAAAACGGCGGCCCCATCCTTATATACTGCGGCTCCACGGGCTCGACCGCCCTACATCCCATTCGACCACCTGGCAGCCACCATGAGCACGACTTCCCCTGCCGCACCCGCCGCTGAACTCGTCGACCTGATCGCGACCAAGGCGCTCAAGCGCGGCACGTTTCGCCTCGCCTCCGGCCGGGAGGCGAGTTTCTACCTCGACGCCAAGCAGGTCGTGCTCGACGCCCGCGGATCCATGCTCGTGGGCCGGGCGATCCTCGAGCGGCTCAAGGCCCTCGGGCCGCTGCCCACCGCCGTGGGGGGGATGTCGATCGGGGCGGACCCGGTGACCAGCGCCGTCGTCACGATGGCCGGCGTCGAGGGACTGCCGCTCAAGGGATTCCTCGTCCGCAAGGAGCCCAAGGATCACGGCACCAAGCGATACGTCGAGGGTCCGGTCGCGCCGGGCGACCGCGTGGTGATCGTCGAGGACGTGGTGACGACCGCCGGTTCGTCGCTCGTCGCCATCGAGCGGGCCCAGGAGTTCGGGCTGGTCGTCGAGCGCGTGGTCGTGGTCATCGACCGGCTGGCCGGTGGCCGCGAGGCCTTGGCGGCCCGCGGGATTCCGCTGGAGTCGTTGGTCACGATCCGTGACCTCGGCATCGATCCCGACGCCCCCTGACGCCGCGACCGCGGCTTGCCCGGGCCCACTGGCCGGGCGTAGGCTTGCGGCATGGCTGGATGGTCGCGTTTCCACCTCGTGCCGGTTGGTGCAGCCTTGTGGCGGGTGTCGCTCATTACCGTCATGGCCGTGGCCACGGCCGGGCCGCGGGCCGCAGCCGCCGACGCTTCAGCCGCGGAGATCGCCAGCCTGATCGCGGCCCTCGGTGACACCGACTACGCCGTTCGCGAGACGGCGGCGGCCAGTCTGGCGGCGCTCGGCCCGGGCTCCGTCGACGCGCTGCTCACGGCCGCCGAAACCAGCGCCGACCTGGAGGTGGCGCTCCGCGCCCGCTGGCTGGCGGACTCGATCCCCCCCACGTCGCCGCGTGATCCGCCGGCGGTGACGGCGGCGTTGCAGCGGTATGACCGGGCCGATTTTCCGCAGCGGCTGCAGATCATGCGCCGGCTGTTGCGGCTCGACGACGACGCCGGCATCGAGGCCTTGGCGCGGCTTGTGCGGCAGGAGCGGTCTCCCGACGCCGCCCGCGCCGCCGCGGCCTTGCTGGTCCTCGAGTGGCGGCCTGGCGACCCGGCCTGGGAGCGGATCCGGCCGCTGATCGCCGCGGGTGTGCGGGAGAGCGGGCGGCCGGCCGCCCGCTTCCTGCGGGCGCTGGTCGCGGGCAGCGTGGCTGCTGGTGCGGCCCCGGCGGCCGACGAGGCTGCCGCCGCGCTGGCGCTGCTCGAACAGGCGGGCAGCCGTCGCGCGGATGACGCCCCCCGTGCCGACGACACCCTGGCGGCCGACGCCGGCGCCACCACGCTGTGGATCTTTCGGCGCGGCCTCGTCGACCTGCTCGTCGCGGCGGACCGCCGCCCCGAGGCGGTCGAACAGATGCGACGCATGTTCGACGCGGGGCGGGACGAAGCGGGCGCGGATGAAGACGGCGCCGACTTCATGGTCGCGAACCTGATCTGGGCGGTCGAGCATGGACTGCCCGAGGCGGTGGATCTGCTCGCAGCTCGCTGGCCCGGCCTGGCGATCGACCAGCCGGTGACGGCCTACGCCGCCGCGGTCGCGCTGGCGGCCCGGGGCGACCGCGACCGTGCCGAGCGGATGGCCGAGCAGGCGTTCCTGGCCGGAAACGCGGCAGATGGCGGCTTCACGGGTCGGCTCCGATCCGGCCTCTTGCTGGCGAAGTGGGGCGCGGCCGAGTGGGCGATGCGTGAGTACCGCGCGCTGCTCGACGATCCGCAGACCCCGGCTGGGGAGTTCGCGCTGGCCGGGATCCTGTGCTCCGAGTTCCTCCACGACCTCGGCCACGACGACGAGGCGGCCGACGTCCTCCGCCGGGTGGTCGGCGGCCGCGCCGCCGACGCGGCGGAGGCCGAGGACACGCTCCGCCGCCTGGACCGCGACCCCGATGCCATCCGTTCGCGGGCGGCCTTCTTCGCCTCGTGTGCCGCGGCAAGCCGTGGCGATCCGGCCGGCCGCCGCCGGCTCGTCGAAGATGCCTTGCGGCATCACGGCCGCGACGTCGATGCCCTGATCGCCCTGTACGAGATCTCCGCCGCCGACCCGCAGGAGCGGGCCGCCGCCCAGGCCCGCGTGGAGCGGGCGCTGGACCGCATCGAGGACGAGATCCAGGCGCTGCCGGATGATGCCAACGGCTACAATGAATACGCCTGGCTCGTGGCCAACACCACCGGCGACGTGCGCAAGGCGGTGCGGTACTCGAAGAAGTCGCTGGAAATCAGCTTCGACAACCCGAGTTACCTCGACACGCTGGCCCACTGCCAGTTCGCCGCCGGCGACCATGCCGCGGCCGTCCGCACGCAGGCGGTCGCCCAGCGGCTGGAGCCGCACAACCGCACGATCCGCCGGAACCTGGAGCGGTTCCGCAGCCACGCCAGCGCACCGGCGCGGCCATGATGACCGTCCATCACGTCCCCGCTGCCGGCACGACGTTGACGGTGCACACCGCCGGCGCGGGCCGGCCGCTGGTGCTGCTCCACGGCTTCCCGCTCGATCACCGCATGTGGGAGTCGCAGACGGCGCTGGCCGACCACGTTCGCCTGATCGTGCCCGACCTGCGCGGGTTCGGCGGCAGCGCGGCCGCGGTGGCGACGTCCATGGAGCAGCTGGCCGACGACGTCGCGGCCCTCCTCGCCGCCCTGCACGTGACGACACCGGCGGTGATCTGCGGGCTCTCGATGGGCGGCTATGTCGCCCAGCACCTCGCGGTCCGCCACCCGGACCGCGTCGCGGCGCTGGTGCTGGTCGATACAAAACTCGAGGCCGATACGCCCGACGCCCGCGCGGCCCGCGCCGACCTGGCGGCGAAGGTAGGCCGGCTCGGCCAGGGAATCCTCGCCGACGCGATGATTCCCCGACTCCTGGCCGGCTCGGCCGCGGCCCGCGGTCTGCCGCACCGGGCGGCCGTCGAGGAAACCCTGCGCCGCACGATCCTCGAGCAGCCCGTGGCCTCGATCCAGGCGGCGCTGGGGGCGCTCGGCAGCCGGCCCGACATGACGGAGGCGATGCGGCACGTGCGGGTTCCCACGCTGTTGATTGCCGGTGCCGAGGACGCCATCACGCCGCCGGAGTGTCTGGAGCGGGCCGAGGAGATCATGCCCTGCACGCGGCTGCTCATCGTGCCCCACGCCGGCCACATGACACCGCTGGAAACGCCCGCGGTGTTCAACGCGGCGGTGCTGGAGTTCTTGCGGCATCCTCCGGGAACGCTGGGCGGGGCCGTCCCTCCGGCCTGAACGGCGGTCGCTCCTCGCGCCGCGGACCACGCGGCGGCTCGAAGGCCGGGCCGTCGCGCGGCGGTTCGCCGGTCCCTTCCGCCCGCGGCCACCGCGGCCGCAGATCCGGGCCGACCCGGGGCGGACGATCGCCGCCGCGGCCCTCGAACCGCGCGGCATACCAGTCGAGCCACTCGAGCCGTTTGTCCGTGCCGCGGGCGACGATGGCGGGACGGTCCTCGGGCCGCGCCGCCAGCAGCCACTGGTGCCAGGCGACCGCCGCTTCCCGCAACTCCGGCCGTGCCGGATCGACGAGTGACCGGGCCACGCTGTCGAGCGCCCGCCGCTCGGCCGTGGAGAGCCGCGCAAAACTCTCCGCCGCCCGTTCCAGTTCGACCCGCTCCTCCACCGGCAGCGCCTGCACGGCGGCACGGCGGGCGGCCAGCCGATCGCCAGCCGGGTCGATGGCGAATGATGCGCGCAGCTCGGCCACGGCAGCCTCGAACTGCCGCTTCTCTTCGTCGCGCACCTCCGGACTCTTCCGCACCATGAGCCGTGGCGGCAGCGGGTACCGGCGCCGCTGCATCTCCTCGAGGAACTTCGTCGAACCGGCCTCCCGGAGCAGATCGAAGTGCTGCACGAGCGGCAGGTGTTCCAGGATCCGCAGATCCGGGTCGGGCGCGGTGAACCGGCCCGCCACGATGCCGGTAAACAATGCCGCTGCCACCGTCGCCGCGGGGCCGAGCCAGCGGACGATGTGGCGGCGGACGCCGCTCGGGCCTCGGGAGCCCCGAACGCCGGCGACGGCCGCGAGTTCCACCGTCGTCGCCGCCAAGGTGGCGGAGGCCGTGGTGCGGGGGAGCGCGTCGAGCACGTCCCACATCGGCCCCAGGTCGGCGGCGGGAGAGCACGGGGAGTCCTCCTGCGGGGCGGTCATGAGTCGCCTCTCTGCAGATAGGGTTCCAGCGCCGCGCGGAGCTGGTCGCGGGCGCGCACGAGGAGCGACTTCACGGCCGGCACCGAGATCTTCATGCTCGCCGCGATCTCCTCGTAGGAGCACTGCTCGAACTTCGCCAACAGCACCGCCATGCGCTGCCGGTCGTTGAGGCCGGCGAGCGCCTGCTGCACGACGGCCTGGAGTTCGCCCCGATCGGCCTGCCGCGTCGGCATCAATCCGCTGGCAGCGACGGCGATCTGATCGAGGCCGATGCCGCTCGACGAGGCCGACACGCGCGCCGGCATGCCGTGCTCACGACGGCGGTAGGCCCGCTGCCGCAGGTCGCTGGCCACGTTGCCGGCGATGGTGTGGATCCAGGTGGTGAACTTCGCCGTCGGCTGATAGGAGCCGCGGGCCCGGTACACGCGGAGGAAGACTTCCTGCGCGAGGTCCTCGGCGGTGGCGTGGTCGCCGGTCTGGTGGAGGAACAGCGTCACGAGCCGGTCCTGCCAGAGCGACACGAGCCGGGCGAAGGCCTCGGCGTCGCCATCCCGCACGCGCAGCATGACCGCCGTGGAAGGATCGACCGCCGCCGGCATCACCGCGGAATCGGCCATTTGCCATCTCCGCTCCCTGCTGCCTGTGGGCGACGCTCGCCGCAGGCGAGTCGCCCCGCCGCCGCCACCCCGTGGCGGCCACGCTCGCCAAGACGGCGGGCAAAGCCCGCACGTCGGGATGGCGAGCGTCCGCCCGTCCGGGCACACCTCGGCTGTGCCCGCGACGGGCAAGGCCTGCCGGGGCCAGGGATGGCCCGGCAGGCCTGAAATGGAGCGGAGGAGGATCGAACTCCCAACCTCGGCATTGCGAACGCCGCGCTCTCCCAGTTGAGCTACCGCCCCGCAGGGGTCGGGCCACGGCCCGTTTCCCCATGGAAAGCCGATCGTACGGCACCCGCAGGCGGCTGTCCAGAACGGGCTTACAATGCGGTCATGCACGTTCCCCCGATCGTCGTCAAAGGTGCCCGCGAGCACAACCTCCGCGACGTGACGGTGGGGCTGCCTCGCGGCCGCCTGGTCTGCCTGGCGGGCGTGAGCGGATCGGGCAAGTCGAGCCTGGCCTTCGACACCCTCTACGCCGAGGGGCAGCGGCGCTACGTCGAGAGCCTGTCGACGTTCGCCCGCCAGTTCCTCGGCCAACTGCCCCGGCCCGACGTGGACAGTGTGACGGGCCTGTCGCCCGCGATCTCCATCGCCCAGAAGTCGGCCGGCACCAATCCGCGGTCGACCGTGGCGACGATGACGGAGATCCATGACTTCCTCCGCGTGCTCTACGCCCGCGTGGGCACGGCCCATTGTCCGACCTGCGACGCGGTGCTCGAGGCCCAGCCGCGGGACCAGATCGTGGAGCGGATCATCGCCGCCCGCGCGGGCCAGCCGGTGATGGTGCTCGCGCCGCTGGTCCGCGAAGCCAAGGGGGAGCATCGCGACCTGTTCACGGATCTCGTGCGACAGGGGTTCACGCGGGCCCGCGTCGACGGCGCCGTGTGTCGCGTCGAGGATCCGCCCGCGTTGGAGAAGCAGCTCAAGCACACGATCGACGTCGTCGTGGACAGGCTCGTGCCCACCGAAGCCACCCGCAGCCGGCTGGCCGAGGCGGTGGAGCTCGCCCTCCGCACCGGCGGCGGCCAGGTGATCGTGGCGGCCGAACCGGCCCGCGAAGGCGGGCAGGCCGGCCGGAGGCCGGGTGAGGATGCCTCCGGTGGATCCAGCGCCGCCACTGCACCCTCAACCCGGCCCGCTTCCGGAAAGAGAGGGGGAGGCGGAGGAGATCTCGTGCTCTCGAGCCGTTACGCCTGCACGGCGTGCGGCGTGAGCTACGACACCCCGGAGCCGCAGCTCTTCAGCTTCAACAGCCCGCAGGGTGCCTGCCCGGCCTGCGACGGCCTCGGCGACATCTACGGCATCGATCCCGCGAAGCTCGTCACGGAGCCGGCCAAGACGCTCCGCAAGGGCGCGATCGGCGTGCTCGGCAGCTTCCGTGACATGCCGCGGTGGATGCGGCGGCTGTTGACGGGTGTGGCGGCGCACGCGGAGGCCAAGAAGAAACTCCCGCCCGGCACGCTCCTCGACACGCCGTGGCAGGAGCTGACGGCGGCGCAGAAGCGGATCTGGCTCGACGGCACCGGCCTGGAGGAGATCCAGCTCGCCTGGCGGCGCGGCCGGGCGGAGCGCGGCGCGAAGACGAAGTTCGAGGGCATCCGGGCCCTGCTGGCGAACCGGTGGCGCAACGCCAAGAGCGGCATCATGCGGCGGATGCTCGAAAAACTGATGAGCGTCACGCCCTGCCACGCCTGCCACGGCGCCCGGCTCTCGCCCCAGGCCCGGGCGGTGCGGATCACGACGGCCGTGAAGGGTTGGGGGCAAGGCACCATCGCCCCGGCCCTCTCCCCGAGGGCGAGGGAGAGAGGAACATCGAAGCCTCTCCCTCCGGGAGAGGCCGGCCGCAGGCCGGGTGAGGGTGCTTCGCCCGGCACCGAGCTCTCCCTCGACGCCCTGTGCAGCCTGCCCATCGCCGATGCGCGGGCGTTTCTCGCCGACCTCGCGCTCGACGGCACCCAGCGGGTGATCGCCGTCGAGCTGCTCAAGGAGATCAACGGCCGGCTCGCGTTCCTCGATCAGGTGGGGCTCGGTTACCTCGCCCTCGACCGTAAGGCTCCCACCCTCTCCGGCGGCGAGAGCCAGCGGATCCGGCTCGCCGCCCAGATCGGCTCCGGCCTGTCGGGGGTGCTGTACGTGCTTGATGAGCCGTCGATCGGCCTCCATCCCCGCGACAACGTCAAGCTCCTCGGCGCCCTCGAGGCCCTGCGGGACAAGGGCAACACGGTCGTCGTGGTCGAGCACGACGAAGACACGATCCGCGCCGCCGACTGGGTCGTCGACTTCGGTCCCGGGCCGGGCAAGCGCGGCGGCGAGGTGGTCGCCGCCGGCACGCCGGACGACGTGGCCCGCAGCCCGCGGAGCGTCACGGGGGCGTTCCTCGCGGGCCGCGACGGGATTCCGGTGCCGGCCGCGCGGCGCAAGCCGAATGGCAAGCAGCTCGTGCTCAAGGGGGTGCGGCACAACAACCTCAAGGGCGTCGACGTCGAGATTCCGCTCGGGCTGTTGGTGTGCGTGACGGGCGTGTCGGGGAGCGGCAAGAGCTCGCTCGTCGGCGACGTCCTCGAGCCCGAGCTGCGGCGGCTGTTGGGCAGCGAGGCGGCGATTCCCGGCGCGTTCGATTCGATCCACGGCGCCGACGCGCTCGACAAGGTGATCGTCATCGACCAGTCGCCGATCGGCCGCACGCCGCGGAGCAATCCCGCCACCTATGTGAAGGTCTGGGACGACATCCGTGATCTCTTCACGATGCTGCCCGAGGCGAAGAAGCGCGGCTGGAAGGCGGGCCGTTTCAGCTTCAACGTCGCCGGCGGCCGCTGCGAGGCCTGTGAGGGCAACGGCTCGGTGCGGCTCGACATGGACTTCCTCGCCGACGTGTGGACGACCTGCGAGGTGTGCGGGGGCGCGCGGTTCGCGAAGGACACGCTGGAGGTCCGCTGGAAGGGGAAGAACGTCGCCGAGCTGCTGGCCATGGAGATCGGCGAGGCCCTGGAGCTGTTCGCCGAAGCCCCCGACATCGCCCGCAAGCTGCAGACGCTCCACGACGTGGGCCTCGACTATCTGCACCTCGGCCAGCCATCGCCCACGCTGTCCGGCGGCGAGGCCCAGCGGGTGAAGCTGTCCCGTGAGCTGGCCAGGCGATCGACGGGCCAGACGCTCTACATTCTCGACGAGCCGACGACGGGCCTGCACATGGCCGACGTGCGGCAGCTGCTGGCGGTGCTCGAGCGGCTGGTCGAGGCCGGCAACACCGTGCTCGTCGTGGAGCACAACCTCGACGTCGTGAAACGGGCCGACTGGGTGATCGACCTCGGACCGGAAGGGGGCGCGGGGGGCGGACGGATCGTGGCCGCCGGCACGCCCGAGCAGGTGGCGAAAGTGAAGGCATCGCACACGGCCCGGGCGCTGGCGCCGATCCTCGCCGCGGGGCGGGCCAAGGCACGGCCGGCCCGCAAGCCGGCGGTCCGCCGCAAGCCCGCCGCGGACCCGGCGGCGGCCGTTCGCGCGATGCTGGCCACGGTGACGAAGTCGTCACGCGATCCCGGCCCGCCGGCGATCACGATTCGCGGTGCGGCGCTCCACAACCTCAAACATGTCGACCTCGACGTGCCGCGCGGGGCGTTGACGGTGTGCTGCGGCCCCAGTGGCAGCGGCAAGACCTCGCTGGCCTTCGACACGCTCTACGCCGAGGGGCAGCGGCGGTACGTGGAGAGCCTGTCCCCTTACGCCCGGCAGTTCGTCGGCCAGGTGCCGAAGCCGCTGTTCGAGAAGATCGAGGGCCTCGCGCCCGCGGTGGCTATCGAGCAGCGTGGCGGCACCAGCACGCCGCGGTCGACCGTGGGCACGCTGACCGAGATGTACGACCACTTCCGCGTGCTCGCCGCGCGGCTGGGGACGATGCACTGCCCTGCATGCGGCACGCCGGTGGGGGCGCAGAGCGTCGATCAGACGGTGGAGCGGCTGCTCGCGCACGGCGCCGACACCCGGCTGATGCTCCTCGCCCCAACCGAACTCAAGGTGGGCCAGACGCCCGAGGCCCTGTTCGCCGCGCTGCAGGCCGCCGGTCATGTCCGCGTGCGGATCGACGGCCGCACGGTGCGGCTCGACGACAAGCCCGTCGTCGATCGCAAGCGCAAGAGCCGGATCGAGATCGTCATCGACCGCGTCACCGCCGCCCCCGCCGATCGCAGCCGGCTCGCGCAGAGCGTGGAGGCTGGGTTCGCCGCGGGGAACGGCACGCTGCTCGTGGCCCGGGCGGTGGACGGTGTCGACGAGCCCGACTGGCCGGTGGAGGTGTACAGCCGCCGGCTCGCCTGCCCGACGTGCGGCCGGGGCTTCAAGCCGCTCGAGCCGCGGCAGTTCTCGTTCAACAGCCCGCTCGGCTGGTGTCCGAGCTGCGACGGCCTCGGCACCCGCACCGGCGTGGATCGCAAGGCCCTCGTCCGCGACCCGGCGCTTTCACTCGGCGATGGCGCGCTCGATCTGTGGCCGACGCTGCAGGGTCCGGCCGCCCGCCAGGTGGGCCGCCTGATGCTCGAGGCGCTCTGCCGAGCGACAGGGCTGCCGCTCGACGTGCCGCTGGCCGACCTCTCGGGGCTGCAGCAGCGGGTGCTCTTCGAGGGCACGGGTGAGAAGTGGATCGACGTGCCCGTTCCGTCCGGCGGGCCGCCGACGGGCAGGCACCCTCACCCCGGCCCTCTCCCAGAGGGAGAGGGAGAAGGGAAAAGTCTCCTAGCGCAACCGAACGAGGTCACCTCTCCGCGCCGCCAATCAAAAGGCGCGACACCCACCATCTCCCCTCTCCCTCTGGGAGAGGGTGGCCGAAGGCCGGGTGAGGGTGCCCCCAAGGATTCCATGGACACGCAACCCGTGGCGGTTTCTGCCGCAAGAAGCCCCGGACGGAAGCCCGGGGACTCCGGGTCGCCTCCGAGCCCGGTGTGGTTCTCCTTCCAGTTCCAGGGCCTGGAGGCCGCCTGCGAGGAGGCGGCCCGGCTGGTCGCGGCCCTGCGCGGCAAAGTCGACGCGGTCATGGATGAGGTGCCGTGCAGCGAATGCGGCGGCAGCCGGCTGGCCGACGTCGCCGCCGCCGTCACGCTCTGGGGTCGGCCGCTCGACGTCTGGTGCCGGATGCCGCTGGGGCGGCTGCAGCGGGAGCTGGCGGCGGTGGAACTCGCGGCCGACGAGAAGAAGATCGCCGGCGACCTGCTCCGCGAGCTCACCAATCGGACGGCCTTCCTCGTCGACGTGGGCCTCGACTATCTCGACCTGGCCCGGCCGGCGGGCAGCCTCTCCGGCGGTGAACTGCAGCGGATTCGCCTCGCCGCCCAGGTGGGCAGCGGGCTGACCGGCGTGCTCTACGTGCTCGACGAGCCGACGATCGGCCTGCATCCGCGCGACACCCATCGGCTCGTCGCGGCGCTGGGGAAGCTCCGCGACCTCGGCAACACGGTGGTCGTGGTCGAGCACGATCGCGATGTGGTGGCGGCGGCCGATGAGGCGGTCGACTTCGGTCCCGGCAGCGGCCGCGACGGGGGCACGATCGTGGCCCATGGCCCCCCCGCGAAGCTGGCCGGGATGAAGACGAGCGTCACCGGTCCGTATCTGGCGGACAAGCGGGCCTGCGACGCGGTGCTCGCGCGGAAGAAGGCGCTCGGCCGCCGCGAGCCGGCCGGCTGGATCGAGGTCCGCGGCATCGCCCACCGCACCCTGCGCGGCCTCGACGTGCGGTTTCCGCTGGGAGTGCTGGCGGCGGTCACGGGCCCCAGCGGCAGCGGCAAGACGTCGCTGGTGCTCGAGGTGCTGTGGCGGGCGGCGGCCCGGCGGCTGCACGCGGCCCGCGAGCAGCCGGGGCGGCACGCGGCCGTGAAGGGGCTGGAGGCGATCGATCGTGTGATCCTCGTGGACCAGGAGGCGATCGGCGTGACGCCGGGCTCCACGCCGGCCACGTACACCGGCGTCTTCGATCACATCCGCCAGCTGTTCGCCAACGTGCCCGAGTCCCGCACCCGCGGGTTCATGCCGCGGACGTTCTCCTTCAACGTCGCCGGCGGCCGCTGCGAGGCTTGCGAGGGTCTCGGGCAACGGCGGGTGGAGATGCACTTCCTGCCGGACGTTTGGGTGGAGTGCGAGGCCTGCAAGGGCCGCCGCTACTCCGCCGAAACGCTCCACGCCAAGTGGCACGGGAAGAGCATCGCCGACGTGCTGGAGATGAGCGTCGCCGACGCCGCGGCGTTCTTCGCGCCGGTGCCGCCGATCGCGCGGATCCTGTCCACGCTGGTGGACGTCGGCCTCGGCTACGTGACGCTCGGTCAGCCGGCCCCCCAGCTCTCCGGCGGCGAGGCGCAGCGGGTGAAACTCTCCCGCGAGCTCGCCAAGCCGGGCACCGGCAGCACCCTCTACATCCTCGACGAGCCGACGACGGGCCTCCACTTCGCCGACATCGAGAAGCTTCTCCACGTGCTCGAGCGGCTGGTGGACGCGGGCAACACGGTGCTCGTTGTCGAGCACAACCTGGAGGTCATCGAGGCCGCCGACTGGGTGCTCGACATGGGTCCCGAGGCGGGCGCCGGTGGCGGTCGGATCGTGGTCGAGGGGCCCCCGGAGGATCTCGTGATCCACGCCCGCCGCTGGCGGCAGCAGGAGGCCGGCGGCGGCACCGGCGACCTGCTGCGGAGCCACACCGGCGAGGCGCTGGAGGCGTTCCGCGCCGCGGCGGCGGCTACCAGCGGGCCTCCAGGCCCGTCGTCACGCCGTGCAGGAGCACGCTCCCGTTCGTGTCCAGCCGGGCCGTCGACGGGGGGTTCGCGAGGTTGAGGTTCGTGACCGAAAGCTGGTTGGCCGGCACGGCCACCCCGCTCAGCCAGAACAGCGAGTAGCCCAGCCGCCAGGCGAGCCAGTTGGTGAGCTGCAAGTTTCCGTTGACGCCGAGCTCTCCGAAGAACGCGATGCCGTCGGCCTGGGCTCGCACCGATTCGAACGAACCGAGGCTGTCCTGGTACTTCGAGGCTTGCGCGGCGTGGTTGAGGAACGCACCGGCCTTTCCGATGCCGTTGACGTTGAACGTCGAGCCGGTCCAAAGGCCGAGGTCCATGCCGAGCTGACCGCCGTAGAGGTTGTTGATCGTGTCGGTGCGGAACAGGCTGGTGAAGGCACTGCCCGCGGCAACCTCGTCCACGTGCAGCTGCTGGTCCCATTCCACCCAGCGGAAGCCGGCCAGCCAGGTGATCGGGCACCAGCATTCCCGCTTCCGCCAATTCAGTTCGGCCGACTGGATGCCGGCCCGCGTGAAGATGGTTGCCGAGTCGAAGACGGTGTCGGTGTCGATGGGGAACGTGTTGCCGGCCAGGTTGTTCTCGACGATGAACCCGGGGCGACTCGTGGCCTGGCCGGTGAACGGCCGGACCTGGAAGTAGTTGCCCTCGATCGCATGGCACTGGTTAAAGTTGTAGATCAGTCCCACCCGCGGACCGGCCGACATCGGCGGCTGGGCCTGATTCGCGTTCAGGGCCGTGGGGCCGACGACGTCGGTGACCGGATCGTAGGAATTGAGCAGCGGCCGGCTCGCAATGTTGGCCGGCCAGAGCATCAGGGCGTCGATCTGCACCACCCAGCGCGGACAGGCGTCGCCGCACAAACGCTGGAAGAGGCCCGCAACATGGCTGTATCGGCCGCAGCCGGCACCGCCGCACGCGCCGCAGGCATTCTCCCCTTCGCAGCCAACGCCGGATCCGTCGAGGCATGTGGTCCCGTTGGCGACTTCCCACGCCTGCCCACTGGTCCACGTCTCGACGTCGCCGCCTGGGCCGGCCGCCGGTTGCTGCACCGGGAGCGCCTCGGGGTCTGCGGACGGCACGAGCACCGAATCGTTCGCGGTGCGAACGGATCTGCGCTGGAGAGTCTGCGGTCCGGGCTGTGGTGCGACGAAGTTGTCGAAGCCGTCCGCGGCGGCCGGCGTGCCTTCGGTGCCGATACCGACGGCGGTCACCACCATGCAGAGCAGCATGATGCCTGTCCGGGACCGCGGCCCGATCCCCGCATGACCGGTCCTGCTGGAACAACCCCGATTCGTTTCATGACCGTTCATGGCGGTGCGACCCTCCCAGGAAGACATCCCGGAGGAGGTTTCGACATCGCTTCGTGCCGGTCGTGACCAACGATCCCGGAGTACCGGTCGCGGCAACCAGGGAAGAACGGGAAGCAGGGTGAATATTCCGGCGGTGCAACAACCCCGGGCCGGAAGTCTGGGCAAGATCGGCAAACGCAGGCCGGCGGCCGGACTCCTCCCGCGATCGGGCGTAAATCCGGTCCGTCGCCCGCTCGTCGGCTGGGATCAGAAGGGCCGGATCAGGGCCGAGGCGGCCGACCACGGACCCAGGCCGGCGGCGTTTTGTGCCGCCACCCTGAAGCGATAGCCGAGGCGGCTCGTCAGCGTCGTAATCCGCGCCGTCGTCGCGTTGCCGACGGCCAGCGGCAGGGTCACCCACTTCGCGGTCGACGTGTTGGCCCGATATTGGATCACGTAGCCCGTCACGGGCGCCGCCGTCGAGGACGGCGCCGCCACCCAGTTGAGCGTGATCGCGCCCGCCGCACCCCGGCCGGTGACGGCGGTCGGTGCCGCCACGGGGACCGCCACGGGCGTGAGGCCGAGGGTGCCAGACGTGAACACGCCCACCCCGTCGGCGTTCACCGCAGCCACCCGGAACAGGTACCGCGTGCCGTTCACAAGCCCGGTCACGGAGCCGATCGTCGCCGCAGACACGCCATCTGCGAACGTCGTCCATGCCGAGCCCGCGACGTTCGTCCGGAACTGGATCACGTAGTCAGTGATCGGTTTCGACGAGGCGGCGGCGGTCCACGCCAGGTTCACCCGTCCGCTTCCGACCGTGCCCGTGAGGCCGGTCGGAGCCGCCGCCTGGATGAACGGCACCACCGGGCCAGCCTGCACGGTGGTCGAGTTGCCGGCCGCGTTCTGGGCCCTGACGCGGACGTAGTACGTCACGCCGTTCGTCAGCCCGGTGATCGTCGCCGACGTCGCCGTCGATACGCCATCCCCGAAGTCTACGAACCCGCTGGTCGAATTCGTGCTCACGCTGATCAGGTAGTCGGTGATCGGCACGCCACCGGTGGTCGCGGGCGCGGTCCAGGAGACGTTGATACGGCCGTTGGCGCCCGTGGCCTGGACGTTGCTTACCGGCCCGGGCACGGTCCGGGGTGTCACCGACGCCGATTCGATCGCGGTTCCCGTCCCGGCCACGTTCACCGCCGCCACGCGGAACATGTAGGCGGTGCCGTTCGTCAGGCCCGTCACGGTGGCCGACGTCGCTGTCGACGTGCCGTCGGCGACCGTCGTCCACGTCGCGGCCGCCGTCGTCTTGAATTGCACGACGTAATCCGTGATCGCCGCACCGCCGTCGGAGGTGGGCTGGTTCCAGGAGAGCGCGACCTGGCCGTTCTGCGGCGTGCCCACGAGATCGGTCGGCATCCCCGGCACCGTCCGCGGGGTCAGCGGCCCGGCCTCGGTCGAGGCGGCGCCGGTGCCGACGGAGTTCACCGCCTTGACACGGAACAGGTAGGCGGTGCCGTTGGTCAAGCCCGTGAACGTCGCCGAAGTGACCGCCGACGTACCGTCGGCGAACGTCGTCCACGATGAGCCGACCACGGCGGTCCGGTACTCCACGACATAGTCGGTGATCACGGCACCGTTGGCCGCCGGGGCCGTCCAGGTGACCGCCACCTGCGCGTTGCCCGGCACGCCCGCGAGCCCGGTCGGCGCCGAGGGCACGGCCCGCGGCGTCTCGGTCACCTCGTTCGAATAGGCACCGCTGCCGACGCTGTTCACGGCGGCCACGCGGAACAGGTAGGCGGTGCCGTTGGTCAGGCCCGTCACCGTCGCCGACGTCGCCGTCGAGGTGCCATCGGTGAACGCGCTCCAGGTCGCGGCCGCCACCGTCTTGTATTCCACTGCGTAGTCGACGATCGCCGCGCCGCCGTTCGAAGCCGGGGCCGTCCAAGCGAGCGTCACGGAGCCGTCACCGAACGTGGGCGTCAGGCCAGTCGGCGCCGAGGCCGGCATCGCCGGCGTGTACGGCCCGGCCTGGCTGGAGGAGGCACCCGTTCCGACCAAGTTCACCGCCGACACCCTGAACAGGTAGTCGGTGCCGTTCGTCAGGCCTGTCACGGTCGCCGCGATCGCCGTCGACACGCCGTCGGTGAACGTGCTCCAGGTCGCGGCGGCGGTCGTCTTGTACTCGATGACGTAGTCGGTGACCGCGGACCCGTTGGCGACGGCTGCCGTCCAACTGAGCATGACCTGCGAATTCCCGGCGACGCCCGCCAGCCCCGTCGGTGCCGAGGGCACGGCCCGCGGTGTCTCCGTCACCTCGCTCGAGTACGTTCCCGTGCCGACGCCGTTGACGGCCGCCACGCGGAACCGGTAGGCGGTGCCGTTTGTAAGCCCGGTGACAGTCGCCGTCAGCCCGGTGCCGACACCGTCGGCGAAGGTCATCCACGACGATCCGATGACGTCGGTCCGGTACTCGACCACGTAGTCCGTGATCGGCGTTCCGCCGTCCGAACCGGGGGCCGTCCAGGCCAGCCCAACAGAACCGTCACCGAACGTCGGCGTCAGATTCGTCGGCGCCGAGGCGGGCGCGGAGGGCGTGACCGGTGCCGACTCGGCGGAGAAGTCACCGGTCCCGGCGGCGTTTACCGCCGCCACGCGGAACACGTATGCCGTGCCGTTGGTGAGCCCCGTGACCGTGGCCGCCAACGTCGCACTGGGGCCATCGGCGAACGTGCTCCACGTCGCGGCCGCGGTCGTCTTGTACTGTATCACGTAGTCCGTGACGCCGAACGCGTTGGCCGGGGCCGTCCAGGCGAGGCTCACCTGGCCGTCACCGGGCGTGCCGGCGACGCCGGTCGGCGCCGACGGCACGTCGACGAGCAGCACCCGGAACGTCGTCGTACCGTCGATGTTGTTGTTGAGGAGCAGGTTGTTCGCCAGGTCGGTGAGATAGCCGTCCTGGGTACTCGTCGCTGGCCGCGTGGTCGCACGGATCTCGTACTCGCCGAGCGTGAACGCCGAAGGCGACTCGAACACCACTCGGTTCGTGCTCTCCAGGTACCGGAAGACGTAGTCCACCCCCTCCGTCAACGTCGTTCCGTTGCGAAGGACCGTGAACGCCTGCTTGACGACCGTGGTCTTGTCGATCCCCACGCCGACGTCGTTGATTTGGAGGATGAACTTCGCCATCCCGGAGCCGGCCGGCCCCGTAAGCGTGACGGCATTGAGCGTGGCATCGGCGTCCTGCGATCCCTGGTCGAGCGGATCGGCCAGCGTCAGCCAGGGCTGTGTGAAGTCCACCCGGTCGATCGCGCCGAGGTCCTTGAAGACGTTGCTGCCGAGGCCCGGGCGGGTCTCCTGGCCGGGGTCGTCAGACCGCAACTGCCCGAACAGGTCGCGACTCGGGACGATGATCGGGGACACCGGCAGGCCGAGTGGCTGGGTCACGGCGACGGAGGCGGGCCGATCCTGGAGCACGTCCAAGGCGCCGTCGATGATCTCGGCCTTGGCGGCCGGATAGAAGTTTCCGCGGGCGGCGTTCACGAACGGGTCGGACGTCAGCGTGACCGCATTCTCTCCCGCCACACCCGCTGACGTCGTGTTGTGGAACGCCGAGAAACCGACCACGGTGCTCGCGGAGCTGCCGTCGACCTGGATGCCCGTCGCCAGGCTCGCGAACACGTTGTTGAGCAGCGTCGGCGAGGCGTTGTCGGTCACCTGCACGCCCACCGTGCGGAAGGCGAAGGTCAGCGCGACGCCGGTCCCAGCCGCCGTGGCGGCATGCGTGAGCGTGACCTGGGTCGGCGAGTCGATCGACAAGATCCGGGTGTCAGCCGGAATACCGGTGCCGGTGACAACCATGCCGGCCCACAGCTGGGCGGTAGTCGGCACCGCGACCACCGGCGAGGCGGCGACCAGCGCGGCCGAGGCCGTCACCGGCACACCGCCATGGATCGTGTTGTTGACGATCCGGCCGTAGGGCACCGGTGCGGCAAGGCCGCTAATCGGATCGCCGCTAAAGAGAATCCCGGCCTCGCCCTGAGTGCTCGCGATCACGTTGTTGGTCACGACCACGCCGGGCACGAGTCGGCCGGCGTTCACCACCGGCGTGTTCTTCACGACGCCCATGGTGCTCGTGCCGGTGGCCGCGTCGCGGGCTGCGGCATCGATGCGGATGCCGTACTGGTCGGCATGCGTGATGACGTTGCCGTCGATGATGAACTGCCCCTGCCCACGGGGCGTATTCTCGTCGCCACGCAGGTTCTGCCCCGGCGTCACGCCGTTCAAGTAGACAAGAGGGTCGGCAGACGGGTGGGGGTTGCCCCTGACGAGGGGCGATTCCGTGTCCACGGTCCTGAAAATCTGCACCGCCCCGGCGAGTTTGCTCGTGAGACCGCCGTATTCCATGCCGCGGCGAATCTCCAACTGGTACGCCCCCTGCAGGTTCTGCTGCGGCGTCGTGACGGAGACGGGTGTTCCGATCGTGAACATCGAGGTGTCGGCCGTCGCGCCGGTCACCATCTCCCCGTGCTCGGCGAAGCCGACGATGAAGTCGTCGACGTACATCCCCCTGGAGACACCGCCGATCGCGATGGGGTTGAACAGGAACCGCAGTTGGACGTCGTTTTCCCCAGCGAACTCTCCAAGGTCGATTCGCGCCTGCCGCCAGCCGGTGTTCTGGAACAGCTCCTGCACCAGTTGGTTGGGCTGCTGGCCGATGCGGGATGACACGGAGGGGAACGCGGGCAGCGGCTGGTTGTCGTCATCGAGGTTTGATCGAAGGCCGTCGTTGCTGGCGATCGTGATCCACTCCCCGCCACCGTCGACCGAGGCCTGGACCTCCGCGCTGCCGGCCCCGGCATCGATCAAGTAGTTGAAGTACAGGGTCGGCTTGTCGGTGTAGTCGTAGCCCTCGAGGCTGAACGAGTTCGTCCGGATCGCGATCCCCTCGCCGGTGAAGACGAGATCGGTCGGTGGGCCGTCCTCCGGCGTGGTGGCGGTCGCAGCTCTGTTCAGCGTGACGACCTGCCCGTCGATCGCCGTGATGATCGTGTTCGGAGGGATTCCGGGCCCCGACACGCTCATGCCGACCTTGAGCTGGCCGGCCTGCGAAACCCGCAAGTCCCTACTGTCGAGTGTCGTGAAGCTGGGCAGCGTCACCCGACCCGCACCCTTCACCGGCAGGTTGGCGACCTCGCTACCAAAGTTGCTGATGAGGTCGCTGAGCCACTGCGACCCGTTTGGACCGAGATGGAGATGCCGGAGGACCGTGCCGGGCGTGCCGGGGGGCGTGCCGTCCAGGGCCGTGCCCCCACTGCCGTCGAGCCCGTAGTAGATGCTCGTCAGGCCCTGCGACTCTGGCGGCGTGGATTCGTCGTAGTCGAAGAGCCCGTCCCGCGTCCGGTCCGGAGCAACGGTCACGCCATGGCCGGTTTCGCCGCCGCGATTGTTCGTCGCCCGCCAGAGCGGAATATCGAGCGGCGAGAAGGCGAAGCCCGTGAAGACGCCCGGTGCTTCCGGGTCGCCCTTGAACGACCTCGACTCCGTGTTGTTGTCGAACACATTGAGCCGGTTCCCGTTGGCGTCGATGCAATACAGCCAGCCATCGCGATCGAGCGCGAACAGCTTGTCGGCGAAGAAGCCGGGTGTCAGGGGGTCCGAGGGGCTGGACCTGCCGGCAACGTTCTGCGGGCCGTTGGCCAGCGCCTGGAGGTTGGGGATGCCGAGGTCGCGCACGACCGTCGCCACGGCCGTGAGGGGGTTGATCGTGAACAGGAAGCCGTTGGTGTCCACGCCATAGAGCGTGTTGCCAATGAACGCCATTCCCGTGGTCAGGCCGAGATCGTTGCCGGCGTTCTGGATGACCCCGGTTCCGCGGCGGCCAAAGGGTGCAGCCCCGGTCGCATCCCCGGTCACGGGGTTCGCCCGGTAGAGCCTGGACTGTCCGGTCTCGGCTCCAGTGGTAAAGTTGACGTCACGGACCGAGTAATAAAGCTCCCTGCCGGCCGCGCCGCGACCCCAGGCCAGCGCATCGACCCTGTCGGTCGTGACCATGTTCGGTGCGGGCGGATTGGGGTTGAACGTGTAGGTCACCGTGGTCATGCTCACGCCGGAAAGCAGGACGTTGGCCCCCGAGCCATTGTCCGTCCATGTCACCGTGACGAGGCCGGCGGCATTCACGGTGCTGCTCACACCGCTGGCCGGAAGGGGCATGGTTGCGGGCACGCCGAACACCGGAGTGAACGTCAACTGGCCTGTCGCATTCGACGTGAATGTCCACGTTCCCGTGCTCGGCAGCGGGTTGTTCGGAAGCGTGACCGTGTACTGCAGCGTGCCCGACACTCCCGCCAGGTCCACCGTGCTCGTGGCGGAGGGATGGGCATCGAGTTGAAATGGCGTCGTCGTGTCAAACAACTTGGCGGACGTCAGGGTGGCCACCGGATCGGTGACCTTCGTGGGCGCTTTGAACGGCGGGTAGTCGGGGATGTTGTCGTTGCCGACGACTGTGACCGCGTTGGTGCGGATGTCGATCGAGCGGAGCGTGCCGGCGGTGTTCGTGCCGCCTGGGACGCCGGCATACGTGTAGAGCCGGCCGTCAGACCGCATGGCCAGGTCGTCAGCGGCAAAGCCGGCCGTGGCCGCCGTGCCCGAGAGATAGGTCACCACATCGTCGAGCGTGAACGGCGCGACCTGCGACTCCAGGGTGGGCAGGGAAAACAGCGGCCCACGGGTTGGCGCGACATAGGTGTAGTCGTCGACGTCATTGCCGGTGACGAACTCACCTGAATGATATCCCTGCAAGCCAATGCGATCCTCCACCACCCGCGCGACGGAGTTGACAGGCTCGAGGCGGACGAGCGTGTTCGTCGCCGCAGATTTGAAGGTCATGTCGAGCTGGGCCGGCAGTTGCTCGTTCGACGACACCGCCACGTAGTAGCGGGTGGTCTCCGTCGCGACGGCATTCGGGCCGGCGGGGGGCGTCACACCACCCTCGCCGACGCTCGAGCCGGGAAGGCCGGTCGGGAGGTGCACCGGACCGATGAACGGATCGAGCTTGCCGGCCGAACCGCGCGACACGTCCTCGAAGTTGGTCTGCCCGTCCCCTGGCTGATCGTCGGCGACGTTCGAGTCTCGGCCGACGTAGATCAGTCGCCCGCTGGAATCGAACACCGAGAGCGTGAGGTCGCCGCGAAACCCGTCCGCGTAGTCGATGTCGAACACCGTGGCCCAGGTCTTAAGGCCGTTGTTGACCCCGCCGATGGCCTGGATCTGCTCGTAGTTCAGGTCGAGCACGTACCAGTCGACGTCGGATGCCGATGAGATCGCCCCGGCCACCGAGATCGTGTTCAGGTCGGAGGTGAGGAGATTGCCCACGTACTGGGCCTTGCCGAACGTGTCGTTGTCGCTGGCCGCCGGCTGGGTGGCCGCGAACGACCAGTTGATGATCTCCTGCCGCTGCGAGCCGGTGCTGCCGGAGGCCGCGGTCAGCCCGACGTAGGCCAAGCCCTGCGTCAAATTGAGGGCGGTAGCGAGATTGACGGCGACCGACACCCGCGGCGTCGACATGTCGTCGAGGAACACCGACAGCGTCGTGCCATCGTAACGCACGACGACGTCGTGCACGGCACCGTCCGACAGGTTCGGAATCGCCGCCACGGCCGTCCGGGCCAGCGACGTCCCGGCGAGGATGGGCGAAGTGGGTGTCCGCAGCCGAATGTCGATCTGATTGTCGTTGCCGGCCAGGTCGTCGGCTTCGGGCTCGGCGTTGAAGGCGGTGTCGAACTCGACGGCGAGGAAACTGCCGATTCCCCGGTAGCCGAGGCCGGAGCCGGCGCTGCCCAGCTCGCTGGTGCCGAGATTCTGGATCACGAACGCCAGACCGTCGGCGCCCGCGGCCACCAGATCGCCGATGCGGAAGCGGAACCGCGACTCGAAGCCGGTGCTGACCGCATACGGCTGCCCGCTCCACACCGCCGAGGCGCCGGCCGTGCCGCTCGCCGTCATCGCGAGCCGCCCGCCCACGACATTCACCGGACCGTTGGTCCGGAGGCCGCTCGCGTTGGTGAAATTCGGATACTCGAACACCGACCGGCTGCCCTCGCCGATCGTGCCGGTGAGGGGCGATCCCTGCGGCAGTCCCTGCACGTCGACGCCCACCACGGGATAGCGGATGTCGGCGTAGCGGACCGTCGAGCCGGGCTTCTCGTCCCGCTGCTTAAGGCGAATCCGCAGTTCGTAGCTGCCGCTGGTCGCGCCGCTGCCGGCCACCGCTGGATCCTGCCGCAGCAGCCCTTCGTAGGCGGACAACGCGGCGTTCGCCGCGACCTTCGGCTGGCTGCGGACCCGGATGGAATACTGCAGGGGCTCGTCTCCCGTCACGCCCGGCAGCACCACCCGCATGCCCGGATCACGCGGGTTCTGCGAATAGAAGTCCAGCCCCAGGGCCAGGTTCTTGATGAGCGGCGCGCCGATGCCGAGGGTCGCCGCCGTGAGGCTCCCGTCCCGCTGCCAGTCGGCCGAACGGGCGAGCACTGCGCCGGAAGAGTCGAGCAGTTCGACCATCGCGTCGAGCGCGGGGCTCGTGTTGTCGATGTCGATCCACACCTCGGAGCCTGCGTAGCCGCCGAAGCTGTAGACGTCGACGTCGGTCGGATCGTCGACGGCGATCGTGCCGTGGACTTCGAAGCCCAGCCGGCGGTTGTCGTCGCCGCCGAGTTCGTTCGGGGCGAGGACGCCGAGGTACTGGGCCACGTCCGGCGTCAGGTTGACGTCCACGCCCCCGGTCACCGCCGGCTCGGACTCGCGGAACACGGCGACGTTGCGGTCGTTCGAATAGGGGAGGAACCGCAGCCCTCGCCACTCGCCGGCCGTCGGCCGCGATGCCGAGCTGTCGCCGTTGGTGTCGGTGACGGTGACACCGATCGGATCAATGCTCGCGCCCACGGTGTCGTCGGCGAGCGCCGTGAGGATCACCGGATAGCCGGGCTGGCCGATGACCTGCACGGTGCCGCCGATCCGGTCGTCTATGTCGAGGCCATACCCGCTGGCCGTGAAGCCCGCGTCCTCGCCGCGAAGCTTGACCACGAGGCTCGCGGTCGGGCTGCTCATCAGCCTCAGCCCGGTGGCCGTGTGGAAGTTGGAGACGACGATCTCGTTTCGCAGGACGTGGACGATGTCGGTGTCGTCCCAGACGCTCTCGACCGTGATCGTGTCGCCGCGGACGACCATCCCGGTGACGCCGCCGGCAGTCACGGTATTGCCCCGGACGAGCGGCCCGCGGTTGCCGTCATACTGCGCTAACCGGCCGCTGCCACCGGTCATCCGCCCGGGATCGGCCACCTCTCGGCTGTTCAGCGAGTTGGCATCGACGCTGATCAGGTCGCCGCCATTGCTGCGGAAGTCGTTGCGGACGATCACCGGCTGGGCACCGGTCACGAGGATGCCGCTGGCGTTGTTCTCCACCCGGCTGTTGGCCAGCCGCAGCGTTCCCTGATCGACGGAGAGGGTGTTGGCCGTGGCGAACCCTCCGGCCACGGGCGTCTGGCCGCCGCCGTAGCTGATCACGGCGTTGTCGACCGATGCCGCGGCGGCGTCGTTGACGATGATGCCGCCCCAGTCTCCGGCGAGCGGCACGTTGCCGGTGCCGCCGGTGACGACGAACGTGCCGCCGGCGCCGAAACGGTTGTCTTTGGTGCTGGTGAAGATCACCCGCTTCTGCGGCGTGCCTTCGGCGTAGAGCTGCGCGTTGCCCCGCTCGAGCTCGATCCGCGAGCCCTGCAGCTTGACCACGACGCCAGGATCGATCGTGAGACGGCCGCTGGCCCGGGCCATCCGCGTACCCGTCTCGAACATCAGCGTGACGGGTGAACCGGATGCCGTGGCGGCCGCCGACAGCGTGATCGTGTTGTTCGTCGCGTCGATGCCCGAGATTGTCGTGCCACTGGGCACGCCGGGGCCGCTCACCAGCATGCCTGCCGCGAGTCCGCTGACATTGGCCAGTTGGCTGACCGTCAGGCTGCCGGCGACAAGGCGTCCGTTGCGCTGGAGGACGGTCTCGTAGCCACCGACGCCCCCGGCGACGAAGAGGTTCTCGGGGATGACGTAGGTGATGTCAGGGCTCGCGAACCGCGCCGCCACGCTCAGCCGGTCGATCGGCTGGCCGAAGGCGGTGCGAATCCTGACGAGCAGGCCGTTGACCGAGTTGTCCCGAACGGTATTGCCGCGGATCGCCGGTCCGGCACGGCCGTTGCTCTCCTCGAAACTATTCGGGTCGGCGGAGATCGCGGCGCCGGCACTGTTCCGCACGTCGTTGAAGGCGATCGTCGGCCGCGACGATTCGAGGTGCAGCGGCGCGATTACCTGCTGGATGCCGTCGATCACGACCTGGCCGCCGCCGTAGCGGACGGTGGCGTTAGTCACGCTGTTGAGAAACACCCGCCTCGTCGCCGAGTCGGAGTCTTGCCGGAAGATGATGCCCCCCCACTGCCCGCCGGCAACGGCCGGCCCGACGCCGTCGGAGTTCCCCCCGATGGAGTCGTCGTGGTAGGAGGTGAATTGCACGCGGCTTTCGGGCGTGCCGAGCACCTGGAGCGCCGCCCCGGCACGCGACACGATCGGCGACGAGCTGCCGACGTCGATGACCTGATTGCGGAACTTGAACACCGCCCCCGCGTCGATCATCACCGTCACGCCCCGGGGGACGGTGAACGAGGTGCCGTCGGCGAGCGGCTGATTGAGAGAATTGGTTCCCACGAGGTAGGGCGTCGCCGCGGCATTCCCGACGATCCGGACGATCGACTTGCCGCTGCTGGCGGCAGTGAGGCCGGCCGCCACCGTGTTGTATGGCTTGGCGAGTGACCCGTCGGCTCCGACCGCAGGGGCCAACTTGTCCACGTAGACCGTGTTGCCATCGGTCGAACCGCGGAACCAGAAGTTGAATGCACCGCCGGCAAGGCCGTCGCGGTCGCCATCGAGAGGCCTGCCCGTCGCGTCGACGATCGTGTTGGAGCTCTCGCCCGCCGGCGTGAACGACATCCGCAGCCGGTATGCTCCGTCGCTCCGCCCATTCGCGCCGCTGTTCTCCACCTCCGGGTTGAAGGCGGTGTTCCCGGTGCTCGTCACTGCGAGATAGTAGGTGTAGGGATCGCCGGAGCCGTTGGTCGCCTCGAGATCGAGCCCAAGAAAGGAATCGCGGCCGAAAGAGTCGTCGTTGCGGGCGACCAGCTCGCGCCGTCCGGTGGCCGGATCCTGGCGATAGAGCGTGAGCACGCTGTCGAGCAGGCTCGTGACAGGCTGGCCGGGTCGCGCCACGACGGTCTCGGCCGCCAGCGTGCCGCGCGTGTCGACCCGGAACGAATAGACGTCGATGTCGGTGCCGTTGGCGGGGTAGAGCACGGAGAGGTGAACGAGGTCGTGATCGCCCGGCTGAACCGTCGATCCCTGCGCGCCCATGATCGACGGGATGTCGTACGAATGGCCGAGCCCAAGCGAATGGGCGATCTCGTGCATCGCGACCCCCTGCCAGAGGCCGCCATACTCGCCCTGTCCCCAGTCGAGTGAGCCGTTCATGATCGACATCGTCGGTCCACCGAGTCCGGCAGGGCCGTTGGGCACGGGAATGTTCGGGTCGAGGACCCGGAGGTCGCCGGTCACGACGGCCAGGCCCGAGTTCAACGTCTCCACGAAGCGGATGCCGGTCGCCCGCGAGTAGAGTTCGAAGATCTCCCGGGCCCGCTGCTTTTGGTTCTCCGTGATCGCGTTGATCAGCGGGTTGCCCTGGGCGTCGGTTCCGTAGATCCGCGGGAAGCAGTACTCCTTCACCGCAGCCGGTTCGGCTCCCGTCAGCGACGAGGCCGGCATCTCATGAGTCTCGACCGGCAACGGGATCTCGCGATGCCCAGGCTCGTCGACGGTACCCGGCGGCGACGGGAACCACAGGCTGCCGGCGGGCGTGGAGATCGTCGGCCGCACGTCGATGGCAGCGTTGAACGCCTGCCCCGCGAGGCCGAGCGTTCCCAGGCCGGTCGCCTTGTCGAAGCTCGAGTTGTCGTCGTCGGCGTCAATCGTCGCTGAGGAGAAGATATCGAGGCGATAGCCCCCGCTGGTCGTACCGCCGCCCGCCCCCGTTCCGTCGACCGCGCTGTAGGTGGTGTTCCCCACGCTGGAAAGGCCAACATAGAAGGTACCCGCCGCCTGTGCGGTATAGGTCAACTGGTTGGCCACCGAAACGTCTGCCGCCGGGATCGAAGCGCCGTTGCCGTCAAACAGCCGCAGCGCCGGCACGAAGCCGGAGCCAGGCAGGGGCGTGACACGGACGGTCAGGGCGGCGCCCGCCGTCAGGGACAGCCTGTAAAGATCGACGTCGTTGAAGCCGGCGGTGCCGTCGCCGAGGAACGAGTTGGTCGTGTAGGCGGGGATCGTGGAGGGCGTCTGCTGAAAGACCGTGCCAACGGTCACGGCCGTCGCGGTCGTGCCGTTCTCGTCGTCAGAGCCGCCGACCTGGAGCCGGTAGAGTTTGTCGCCGAGATCCGCGGCGAACGTCAGCGTCGCCTTGCCGGCGACAGAGTCGTATGCCACCGCCACGGGAATCTGGATGGCGACGTCCTCTCCGTTGGTCGGATTCGTCTCGACGAGCCGGTAGTTTCGCGGGTTCTGTGCCGAGCCTACGAGCAGCGGATCGTTGGCGTTGAAAAAGACCTCGACCGTGCTCCGTGCCTGCTGAATCCCGCCACCGACGGTGCGATTGATCGGCTGCGGCACGACCGACACCACCTGGGCGCCGAGATCGAGCCGGAAGTCGAGGCTGAAGGAACCGCCGTTGCGGAACGACTGCGCCGGCGCGGAGGGGCCGGCAGCGAGCGTCTTCAGGCCGCCACCGATCGTGATCTTGTAGAGGTCATCCGGAAGCGTCTCGGCGAACCGCAGCACCACCTGGTTCTGGTTCGGAACATCATCCACCGCGACGATGCCGATGCCGCCCTGCGGCGTCATGGTGACGTCGTTGCTATTGCCCAAAACGGGGTCACCCCCGGAGCGGACGATAGAGATCGCGCCGAGCGTGGCCGGGTCGATCTTGGCGCCGGGGCTGAACCGCAGCGTGATCTGCTGGGGTGCCTCCTGGAGGACCGAAGCCTGGGTGATGAACTGGCCGGCGTTGGGGAAAGCGGAGACGAAGTCGAACGCCATGACGCGGCGTTCCTCGAGCGATTCGGCGCGATGCACCGCGGCCGGACGACGGCGCAGGCCGATCCGGCGGCCATCTCGACGGCGGGAGAACAGATCGCGGAGGGACGTCAGCCAGGATGGACCTTGCATGGCAGGCTCTCGGGCGTGAAGGTGCGAAATCGGGGAAAAACTCGGAACGGGCGGTCCCTGCGGATCGCAGTAGATCCTCGGGAACGACCGCTCTCAAACCTCAAGCCAGTTTTCCGAGCTTCCCTGCAGGCCCGTTGGCCAGGCCGAACCGGGATCGCTCCCCGGTGTCCATTGATCAACCTATCATCATCGGGCACGGTCGGACGGACACAGCTTTTCGAAGCATGCCGCCATCTCGGTTGCTCCAGACTCTGCAAACTACCCGGATTGCTTGTTCGTAAGGGGTCCCAAAAAGCCGCGATACGCAAGGTGAATCTGCCGTTTCGGTGGAATCAACCGACAGTTTCCCGCGGGCAAACTCCCGGTGGTGCGGGATTTTGCGAGCGGACAATGCGAGCAGTACGCATGAACCGCGCGGATGGTTCAAAATTAGCAGTGGCCGTAAGCCAGCACAATCAACGGGTCGCCCGCGATTTCCAGTGAATTTGCCGGCGGCATCCGCCCACATCGCCCAGCCTGGCCCCGGGCATCGTTTCCCTCGGCCCTCATCCCGGCCTGTTACCGCAAGTCCGCCGGCTTGACGCCTTTCCGCGCGCCGTTGAAACTGAAAGCCGTTGGCACGAACTCGCCCACCAGATCGACGTTTGCCGCCGCCGGGATTCGCGCCTCGAGCCCCACGGCCCAGTAGCAGCCGTTGACGAGCAGCCGCCGGGTGCCGGCGGCCACCAGGTCGGTCGCCGCCCCCATCGTCGTCGCGAACACACGGCCAGCCGGACCGCCCGCGACCGAGTAGGTCTTCGTCCAGGCCAACGGCATCAGCGGATCGTTCTTCGGGCCCACGACGGGCGCCGACCCGGGCTGCATGTCGGAGAGCACCTGGCCGAGGACCAACGGCCGCGTGTCGCCGGGCAGCGGCAGCCGCACGCCGTACACGTCGGTCGGGCCCCAGATGTCGCCGTCGTTGATGCCGCGGAGGATCGGATGCTCCGCAGCCCCCGGTGCCAGGAGGCCCCGCGTGCTCTCCTTGCCATGGCGGCCGTGGTGCGAAATCCAGGTCTCGCCGAGCACATGGCGGCCGAAGCCCTGCGGCATCACTTCGCCCTGGTGGTTCCACGCGTAGTGATGGAAGGCTCGGCCTGCGGGAATGTTGAAGGCATGCGTCGCCGTCCGCATGCCGACCACGGGCCTGCCGGCCCGCAGGTAGGCGTCGATCTCCCGCATCTGCTCGTCGGGTAGGTTGCGGAACCGCGTCGCGATCACCATCAGGTCGGCCGTCCGCAGCGACTCCAGGCCGGGAATGTTGTCGACGATGCTGGGGGAGATATCGCCGGTCGCCGGGTCGATGGCATACAGAACCGTGCAGTCGAAGCCGTGGTGCCGGGCGAGGATCTTGCCGAGTTGCGTGAGCGCCTCCTCGCTGCGGTACTCCTCGTCGCCGCTGACGAGCACGATCTTCTTGCCCTGGCCCGGCCCCTCCCCGCCGGGCAAGGCGAGCCAGGGGTCCGCGGCCACGGCCATGGCGGCGATCAGCCACAGGATCGGCACGAGGCTGAGGGCGATGGGCGGCATGGGGTTCTCCGATACGGGTCTACGGGCGGTGCCGCCACGATATCGCGTCCGCCGGGGTTCCGCATGGCGCGGCCGTTGAAACCGCGATTCGACGAACCGCCGGCGCGAGGGTAGTCTCGCCTCCATGGCCGATTTCCCGCCATTTTCCCGCCGTCCATCCCTGCCTCCCGGCGGCATCTCGCTGCCCTGGGTAGCCGCGGCCGCTCTCGCCGCGATCCTCGTCGCCGGCCTGGCCCGTGGCATCTACACCGTGGGCACGGAGAGCGTGGGCGTGGTGCAGCGGTTCGGGCGGTTCGTCGGCACCACCGGCCCGGGCCTGCATCTCAAACTGCCCTTCGGCATCGACCGGGTGACGATCCTCCCGGTGAAGCGGCAACTGAAAATGGAGTTCGGCTTCGGCTCGTCGGGGGCCACGAATCCCGACCAGGTGTCGCAGGAGGGCCGCCGCGAGAGCGACATGGTCACGGGCGACCTCAACGCCGCCCACGTCGAGTGGGTCGTGCAGTACGAGATCTCCGATCCGGAGGCGTATCTGTTCAACATGCGCGAGCCGGGCCCCACGCTTCGCGACCTCGCCGAAAGCGTGATGCGGGAGGTGGTCGGCGACCGCACCGTCGACGAGGTGCTCACGATCGGCCGCCAGGGGATCGAGAACGACGCCATCGCCAAGCTCACGGCGCTCGTGCAGGACCTGCGGATGGGGCTCCGCGTCCAGCAGGTGCAGCTCAAGAACGTGCATCCGCCGGCGCCGGTACAGCGGTCGTTCGACGAGGTCAACCGCGCCCAGCAGGAGCGGGAGCAGATGATCAACCAGGCCAACGGCGAATACAACAAGGTGGTGCCGCGGGCCAGCGGCGAGGCGGCCAAGGAGATCAGCGCCGCCGAGGGCTACGCGCTCAAGCGGGTCAACGAGGCGGAGGGTGACGTGGCTCGCTTCCGCTCCCTGCTCGAGCAGTACGAGAAGGCCCCCGAGGTCACGCGGCAGCGGCTGTACCTGGAGACGATGGCCGACGTGATTCCGCGGCTCGGCGGCAAGATCATCCTCGACGCCGACGCCCGGCAGTTCCTGCCGCTGATGAATCTCCGCCCGCCCGAGCCCGCCCCCGCGAGGGCCCAGCCGTGAGCCCGCTGCCGATCAACCATCCGCTGCTCCAGTTCGCCCGTCGGGTCGGCGACTTCCTCGTCTCGCCGGCAGGCGTCGTCGCCGCCGTGGTCGCGGCGATCGTGATCTTCGGCTGCGCCTACACCGTGGACCAGACGGAGCAGGTCGTGATCACGCAGTTCGGCAGTCCGGTCGGCCAGCCCATCAACTCCAACGCCCCGGACGCCGCGCCCGGGGCCGGACTGCACTTCAAGATACCCTTCGTGCAGACGGCCAACCGGTTCGAGAAGCGGATCCTCGAATGGGACGGGCCGCCGAGCGAGATGACCACGCGCGACAAGCTCTACATCGTCGTCGACACGTTCGCCCGGTGGCGGATCGTCGATCCGCTCGTCTATTTCCAGAGCCTGCGCGACGAGCGCAGTGCCATGTCGCGGATCGACGACATCATCGGCAGCGAGACGCGAAACGTCGTCGCCCGGCACGACCTGGTGGAGCTCGTCCGCTCCGACAAGGGCCGCATGCCCGAGCAGGACGCGGCCCTCGCCCAGGCCGGCGCGGCGGTGGGCGGCCTGGCGCCGATCCGCTTCGGCCGCAAGGAGCTGGAGCGGGAGATCTTCACGGCCGCCGCCCCGAAGATGCACCTCTGGGGCATCGAGCTGCTCGATGTGCGGGTCAAGCGGCTCAACTACAAGGAGGGCGTGATCGAGAAGATCTACGACCGCATGATCTCCGAGCGGATGCAGATCGCGGAGCGGTTCCGTTCCGAGGGGGCCGGCGAGGCGGCGAAGATCGAGGGCCGCAAGGAGCTCGACCTGCGGCGGATCCAGTCCGACGCCTACCGGAAAGTGCAGCAGATCAAGGGCACGGCCGATGCCCAGGCGTCGGAAATCTACGCCCGCGGCTACACCGCGAGCCCGCGGGCGGCCGACTTCTACGCCTTTCAAAAGACGCTCGACACCTACCGCACGGCGCTGGGCGCCGACAGCACGTTGATCCTCACCACGGACAGCGACTTCTTCCGCCTTCTCAAGCAGGTCGAGTCCGCCGGTCCGCCGGCGCCGCCCCGCTGAGGCTGCGGGGGCCTGGCCGTCAGGGCGCCCCGGCCTTCACGTTGCGGAACTCAACCTTCATCCGCACGTTCTTGTGGACCTGGAGGCCGATCGGCGCCGGCTCCCCATGGGCTGGGGCCGTGTACGTCGACACCTGCTCGCCATTGAGCCACACGGTGAACGTGTCGCCGCGGGCGACGATGCGGAGTCGGTTCCACTCGCCGGGCTTGAGGATCGCACCGGCCCGCTTCGCCTGCGCCTCTTCCGGATATTTGCCGACGTAGAACGATCCGGTCATGTCGCGCTTCAGGCTCCGCGAGATGCCGATCTGCACCTGCACCTCCGGCTTTCGCATCATGACGCCGCTGTCCACGTCGCCCTGGAAGCGGAACTCTGCCTCGAAGTCGACGTCGCCATAGGTCTTCTCGGTGTAGAGCATCGATCCCTTCATGGCGTCGTCGCTCTCGCCGACGATCGCGCCGTTTTCCACGCGCCAGTACGGTTCCGCGGGCACCTTCCAGCCGGTGAAGTCCCGACCGTTGAAAATCTCCGCGAGCGTGACCGCATCGGCCCGCTCGGCCGCGGCCATCGTGAAGCGATGCGGCGCGACGGCCATGCAGGCTGCCAAGCCTGTCAGGACCAAATGACATGCGAACGAACACCGATGGGTCATGGGATGGTCTCCGGAGGCGGCAGGCCGTGCGGCGCACGGACTGTTTTCTCCATCGTATCCAACTTGTCGCAGCGGTACAGGCGGCCGGGCCGCACGCCCTGGTTCGCGGGTTCTATACTGCCGTCTTCGGGCCCGTAGCTCAGTGGTTAGAGCAGGGGACTCATAAGATTTGAGCAGCACCCAACCGGTCAAATAATTCGTCGTAAGTCCTTGGAAATCCTCGATCGTCCTAATGTGCGGTTGTCGCGACAACCGCTTGCTCGGACCTTGCGTCTTCCACCCTTGCACGACTCCGAAGCGTGTCATCTGCGGGTGTGAAAAACCAACTCGCCGATGCCCTCCCCTACCCCTCGTCGCGACTCCTCCCGCTGGCTCGTCTACCTGCTTCG
Source organism: Planctomycetaceae bacterium (assembly GCA_021300535.1). GTDB lineage: Bacteria > Planctomycetota > Planctomycetia > Pirellulales > UBA1268 > QWPN01. The sequence continues at coordinate 48,560 of JAJTED010000006.1, forward strand.
CTGTCGGGATGGCTCGCTCTACACGGGCATCACGAACGACCTGCCCAAACGGCTCAAGGCCCACGCTGCCGGTAGGGCCTCGAAATACACCCGCAGCCGGCTTCCCGTGCGGCTGGCCTACAAAGAAGCCCAGAGGTCCAAATCGGCGGCCCTGAAACGCGAAGCGGCCATCAAGAGACTGCGCCGAGCCGAGAAAGACCGGCTGCTTGCTCCGCGTAAATAGCACCGGTCGCCGCGTTCCCACGCGCCGGCCCCTCACGCCAAAGCAGCGCCGCCCATTCCCGGTGCGCTTTTTCCCACCCACTCACGCCATATCTCAATAGGCACAGGAGCGGGATTCCCATTTCCCACCAACCCAACCCGAACCAATGAAACTCCAACCCTACGAAGAAACCGGCCTCCCGACCTACGACGTCGATCTGGAGGCCCCGCCCGATACCCGCTGGAACCACATCGCCCGGCAGGAAGCCAAGAACATAGGCCGCCTGCTGGATGACGTCGTGAACCTCTGCGTCGAACAGGCCGAATGCTACCCCATCTACATCTGGCCTCTCGTGGTCGCTGCCGGCAAAGGGATCGCGAGACTTGGCGGCCGCATGGTGGACCTGATCGCTGGTTGTTTTGGCGAGGAATACGTCGCCGAGATCAGGGCCATCGCGAAGCACTCTGACCAGCCCTTGAGCCACGTCGTCCTCGGCAACCTCATGTACGACGGGTGCCAGATGGCTGAGATCTACGGGGCGGTTGGCTGCTCAAGCTACTCGTGCAACATCGACGGTGCGCCCACGCTCGTCCGCAATATGGATTGGGTGTGGCCGCGCAGCACCG
>JAJTED010000092.1 GCA_021300535.1 Planctomycetaceae bacterium
TGGGCGCCTCGATCACGTCGAGGATCTCCGCCGCCGCCCTGCGGGTGTCTTCATCGGTCGCCCGATTGTACACGGCGTAATCGGCGAGCATTTCCCGGCTGGTCAACAGCAGTCTGTGGCGGGCCACGCTCGTGTTCAGGGCTGCAAGCGCCAGCCGGCGGGTCGCCTCCGGCAGGTCGCCACGTGTCGCCTCGTCATGCAGCGCCTGCTGGGCCTCCGCCCGGCCGATGGCGGCCAGGAGGGCGAGGGCCGGCTGGCGGAGATCGGCGTGCTGCAGGGCGTCGCGGGCCGTCCGCAGGCTCCCGGACACGTCCTGGCCGCGGCGGGCCAGCCGCGCCAGCAGGATGATCGCCTCGCGGGCGCGCTCGAGCCTGGCTTCGGCCGCCACCGCCCGGCTCGCCGGATCGACGGTTCGGGGGCCACCTGCCTGGGCCAACGCGTCGGGGAACCGCGGCGCCGCGACCACGGCCCCGGTTTCGGGGTCTGTGGCTGCCGCGAAGAAGCTGTCGAGCCGGTCGACGATCGCGATGCCGTGCACGTCGCAAAACTTCACGATCAGCTGCTGCAGGAAGCAGCCGCGGCCGTCGTCGTCGAGCGGATCGACGACGATCAGCACAGGTGGCGCGATGCCCGTGCCCTGCTGCTGCAGGAACTGGACTGTCTCCAGCGGCGTCGGCCGGATCGTCCGCGCGCCGAGGAGCACGAGCGTGGTGTCGGCCGATGCGCGGGCGGCAAAGATCGCCTCGCGGCCGGTGGCCACGGCGACCGGCTCGTAACCGAACCGCGACACGTCGCCGGCGATTTCCTGGGCGACTTCCACGCGGTGATGCGCGACGACGGCGCGGTCCACGCCGCGGGCGGTGGCCGCGTGGGCGAGGATTTCCACAACCCGGCTCGAGCCCGCATAGGGAGGATCACCGGCCGCCAGTGCCAGGGCCCGCGCCGCGGCGAACTGGACCGCCGGATCGGGCACGGCGAGCGCTCGCACGAGGGCCTTGCGGGCCGCCGGCGGCAGCGGCGGCGCCGCGTCGACCAGCGGTTCGAGCGCCCGTGCGGCCGCGGCCGCCGCGTCCCACATGCCGTGGGTCACGGCCAGGTCGAGCACGGCGGCGGCAGCCTCGACGGAGAAGCCCTCCGGCGGGCTGACCGCGGCGCGGAGTTTCTCCGGTTCGATGCGATCGAGCGCCGTGGTCGGATCGCCGGCGAAGACGAGCGTGGCCTCGAGTCGCGCCAGCAGGGCGAGGCGGATGGCGGCGGGATTCGCGGGGGAAAGCGCCATCAGGTCGCGGGCCAGATGCATGGCCTCCTGGACGCGGGCCGCCCGCGGTGGCAGGTTCAGGCGGTCGAACCGCCGGGCCTCGGGGTTCCACACGAACCGCTCCACGGAGCCGGTCACCGCGCCACCGAAGGCGGCGGCTGCCTGCCGCGGATCGGCGACCGGTTCGAGCCGCAGGTGATCGACTTCCGGGAGGCCGGCGGTCCCGAGCGTGCGGTCGAGCCGCGCGGCGAGCTGGGCGCTGGCTTCGTCGGGGGCCGGCGGCACGGGCAGCGGGGGGCCGCCGCGGGCCGCCGCGCGGGCCTGAAGCGCCGCGATCGCCGCGGCGCGGGCGGCCGGCGGCGTGTCGGTCACCAGCGCCGGGGCGAGGAGGAAGGTCTCGATGTCGTCCGCACCGCTGGCCTCCAGGGCGGCGATGATGCCGGGCCAGTGGGCGACGTCATCCGCGGCGAGCCATTCGAGCAGCGGCTGCCGCGCCGCCGGCCCGAGGCCGCCGACGAGCGTGCGGGCCAGCGCCTTGGCCGGCTCCTCGGCCACATCCGACTGGAGCAGCTCCACCAGCGCAGGCAGCGCGTCCTCGCGGGCGGCTGCGAGTCGCGCCGCGGCCGCCTGTCGCTCGGCGGCGGAATCAGAGGCGAGCGCCTGCGCCGCCGCGGCCAGCCGCACCGGATCGCGGCGGCGGAGGGCCGCCGCCTCGCGGATCGCGGCGACCACCTTGCCGATCGCAGGCTCCCGCGGCCGGAGGTTCCGTTCCAGGCGGCCAAGGTCGGTCGTGTCGAACGTGTCGCCAAGCTCGGCGAGCAGCTGGAGCCGGTCTGCCCCCGCCCCATCGACCGCCGCGACCAGCCGGCCGACGTAGCCGAGCGCCATGTCGAGGGCATCGACGTCGGCCGCGCGAATCGCGGCGTCGAGCAGTTCGGTCGGCGTGGTGCGGACAGGAAAGGCGAGCGAATCGATGACCGACTGCTGGAGTGGATCGAGCGGTGCCGGGGGAGCGGCCGCCGCACCGGCGCCGATCGCCGCCAGGCAGACCACCGTCGTGGTCAGCACGGGGCGCAGTCCGATCCCCTTCGATCCCACGATCGTCAGCCCCCGCAGCCCGCTGGCGTCAGCCGGCGGGTCCGAGCCGCCGCCGCCAGTCGGCAATTTGTTCGGCAACGCGGGCCGGGGCGGTGGAGCCGAAACTCGTCATCCGCTCAACTGCCCGGGAGGCGCCCAGGGCGCCACGCAGGGCGGCGTTCCAACCGGCATATTCGCCAGAGTTGTCCTCCTGCAGGTCGCGGTTGTAGGCGGTGGGCAGCCCCTTGAGGAGCACCAGCAGCGCCTGCAGGTTGCCGATGGCCCGCGCCGACTTGCCGCGGACGAGCTCGAGGACGTCGGGGTTGATCTTCTGCGGCATGATCGAGCTGCCGGTGCAGAAGCCCTCCGGCAGGACGAGGAAGCCGAACTCCTGCGTGCTGTAGAGCACCCACTCCTCGGCCCACTGCGAGAGATGCACGCCGGTCAACGCGATCACGAAGGCCAGCTCGCAGACGAAGTCGCGGTCGCTGGCGCCGTCGAGGCTGTTGGCCGCCACGGCGTCGAACCCCAGGGCCGCTCGCACGTGGTCGCGGTCGATCGGCAGGCTCGTGCCGGCCAGCGCGCCCGAGCCGAGCGGCAGCACGTTCGTCCGCCGCCGGCAGTCGGCCAGTCGGTCGCGGTCGCGCTGCAGTTTCTCGCACCACGCCAGCAACTGATGGGAGGCGAGCACCGGCTGGGCCCGCCGCATGTGGGTGTAGCCGGGGATTACGAGCCCCGCCTCACGCTCGGCGAAGCCGACGAAGGCCCGCTGCAGCTCGGCGAGCCCCTGGTCGAGCCGGTCGCTGGCCCGCCGGCAGTAGAGCCGCAGGTCGGTCGCCACCTGGTCGTTGCGGCTTCGCGCCGTGTGCAGCTTGCGGCCGGCGTCGCCGAGGCGGGCGGTGAGGGCCGACTCGATGTGGAGGTGGATGTCCTCCTTGGCCGCCGTGAACTCGAAGCGGCCCGCGTGGATCGCGCCGCGGATCTCCTCCAGCGCCTGGGCGATCGCGTCGGCCTCCTGCACGGTCATCAGGCCGCATGCGGCGAGCATCCGCGCATGGGCGATCGAGCCGTCGATGTCGTCGTCGGCCAGCCGGCGGTCGAACGACACGCTCTCTGAGAACGCCTCCACGCGCTTGTCGGTCGGCACGCGGAATACGCCGCCCCAGGCCTTGGCCGGCTGGGCCTGCGAGTCGGCGGGATCGACGGACTGGGACAAGGGCGGGCTCCTCGGGGTCGGTGAGAATGAAAATCCTACTGCGCACCGCGGGCGGGGAAAATGCAGTCGCTACACTCACCGGCATGACGACTCCCGCAGACCTCCTGGCACCCGGCGGCCGGCTCTCGGCCCGCCTCGCCGGCTGGGAGTCGCGGCCGCAGCAGCTGGAGATGGCCGCCCTCGTGGCCCGGGCGATCGCCGAGCGGCGGCACGCGATCGTCGAGGCGGGCACGGGCGTGGGCAAGAGCCTGGCGTATCTCGTGCCGGCGATCTTGGCGGCGACGGCGGACCAGGACGAAGCCGCGGCCGCCGCTGAGCCCGACTGGGAGGAGGACGATCCGCGTCCGGCCGGTCGCGGCCGGACGCGCCGCGTCGTCATCTCCACGCACACCATCGCCCTGCAGGAGCAGCTCATGACCAAGGACATCCCGCTCGTCGCGGCAGTGATGCCGCGGGAGTTCTCGGCGGTGCTCGTCAAGGGCCGCGGCAACTACGTCAGCCTGCGCCGGCTGGCGTTGGCCGTCGAGCGGTCGGGGAGCCTGTTTGCCGAGGAGGTGGAGCGGGCCGAGCTGCTCGAGCTCGCCCGCTGGGCCCGGCACAGCGGCGATGGCTCGCTCGCCGACCTGCCGGCGGCGCCCAACCCGGCGATCTGGGAGGAGGTGGCCAGCGACTCGGGCAACTGCATGGGCCGTGCCTGCCCCACCCACCAGCAGTGCTTCTACTACGCCGCGCGGCGGCGTATGGCCCACGCCCAGGTGCTCGTCGTGAACCACGCCCTGTTCTTCGCCGACCTCGCGCTGCGAAGGGGTGGCGCGAGCCTGCTGCCGAACCACGACGTGGTGATCTTCGACGAGGCCCACATGGCCGAGAGCGTCGCCGGGGATCACCTCGGCATCGGCGTCTCCAGCGGCGGCGTGGAGCGGGTGCTCTCGAAGCTTCACAACGACCGCACGCACCGCGGGCTGCTGATCCATTACGGCATGCACGATCTGGAGGCCGACGTGCGCCGCTGCCGTCGCGCGGCGGAGGCCTTCTTCGCGAGCGTGAAGGACGCGCTCGAGCCGCGCGGCGCCCCGCCCTGGCGGGTGGCGGCGCCGCGGCTGGTGGAGAACGTGCTCGGCGAGCCGCTGATGGGGCTCGCCCGCCGCCTGCGGACCGCCGCCGACGGTCTCTCGTCCGATGCCGAGCGGCACGATCTCACAGCGCTCGCCGATCGGATCACCGCCCAGGCCGGGGCGATCGACACGTGGCTGGGCCAACGCGAGCCCGGGAGCGTGTGGTGGGTGGAGACGATGCGATCGCGCCGCGGCCGGGAGCGGCTCACGCTCTCCAGCGCCCCCATCGACGTGGCCGCGACGCTCCGCCGCGCGCTCTTCGAGCGGGTGCCGACCGTGATCCTGGCCAGCGCCACACTCGCGGTGGAGGTGCCGGACCGCCGCGCCGCGGACGAGGCCGATCCCGACCCCTTCGCCTACGTCCGCCGGCGGCTCGGCGTCGGGGACCGGGCGCTGGCCAGTCGGCTTGGCAGCCCGTACGACTATGCGCGGCAGGCGCGGCTGATCCTGGTGGACCGGCTGCCCGATCCCGCGGACCGGGAGGCATATGATCGCGCCGTGGTGGCGATGGTCCGTCGCTACGTGGCCCGCAGCGCCGGCCGCGCCATGGTGCTGTTCACGAGCCACGCGGCGCTCATGCGGGCGACCGACGAGTTGCGCGGCTGGTGCGTGCGCCGTGACTACCGGCTCGTGAGCCAGGCCGACGGCCTGCCGCGGTCGCGGATGCTCGAGGAGTTTCGCGCCGGGCCGGCGGGCGTGCTGCTCGGCACCGACGGCTTCTGGCAGGGCATCGACCTGCCCGGCGACTGCCTGGTGAACGTGATCATCACGAAGCTGCCGTTCGCCGTGCCCGACCGGCCGCTGATCGCCGCTCGCATCGAGGCCATCAAGCAGGCGGGGGGCAACGCCTTCGCCGAATACCAGTTGCCCGAAGCGGTGCTCAAGCTCAAGCAAGGATTCGGGCGGCTGATTCGCACCGCCACGGATCATGGATCCGTGGTGATTTTAGATCCGCGGATGCTCACGAAGCCGTATGGCCGCGTGTTCCTCGACAGCCTGCCGCCGGCGACGGTCGAGGTGGAGCCGTTCGTGGAAGAGTTCGCCTGACCGCGCCGCGCGATCGCTTGCGGGACGGCTGGCGGCTGCGATAATCGCCCTTGGTCCGGCCACCGCCCCGTGGAGCTTTCCGCCATGCGTCACCTCGTCGTCGCGATCGCCGCATCGCTGTGTCTCGGCGTCCCCGGGCTGTCCGCCTCGCCCCCTGCCGCCGCAACCGCACCACGGCCCGCCGATGTCGGCGCGTGGCGGAGCCTGTTCGACGGCCGGGATCTGGCCGGCTGGAATGGAGACAAGCGGATGTGGAGCGTCCGCGACGGCGTGATCCACGGCGAAACCACTGCCGATGTCACGGCCAACGGCAACACGTTCCTGATTCGGGACGGTCTCGTGCTGCGGGACTTCGAGTTGAAGCTGTCGTTCCGTTGCAGCACGGCGAACAACTCGGGCATCCAGTACCGGTCGAAGCACGTCACCGACCCGGCGGACCAGCCGCGGAACGCCTGGGTCGTCCGCGGCTATCAGCACGAGGTGCGAAACCGACTCAAACTGCCCGATGTGGCCGGCTTCATCTACGACGAAGGGGGCAAACGTGGCCGGCTGTGCGCCGTTGGCGAGCGGGCCGAGTGGGTCGATGGGGCGAAGCAGGTCTCTGGACAGCTCATCGACGCTGCCGGCTTCGAGAAGCTGTTCCGGCTCGACGACTGGAACGATGTCCGGATCGTGGCGGAGGGCCGCCGGTTGCGGCACTTCATGAACGGCACCCAGATCCTCGACTTCACCGACGCGGAGGATCTCGCCCTGCGGGAAGGCGTCCTTGCCCTGCAGCTCCACGCCGGGGTGCCGATGTGGGCCGAGTTCAAGGACCTTGCGGTGCGCGAACTCGCACCTGCGGATTGACGCGACGCCGGATGAACGACGAGTCACCGTCGTTCGTGAGACGTTCGTGCGGCGCGGGGAGGTCGGTGCTGGAAGCCCCGGGTGGAAACTCCGGGCACGAAAACCACGCCGCCGTCCATGCCGGATGACGGCAGGTAATTTCCTGGTTCAAGCCCACATCGCATGGCACGTGGGAAGGCATGCGACCCGGAGTCCCCCGGCTTCCGCCGGGGGCTTTTTGTGGGAGCGGCGTGCTGAATCAAGAAGCCCCGGGTGGAAGCCCGGGGACTCCGGGCACGAAAACCACGCCGCCGTCCATGCCGGATGACGGCAGGTAATTTCCTGGTTCAAGCCCACATCGCATGGCACGTGGGAAGGTATGCGACCCGGAGTCCCCCGGCTTCCGCCGGGGGCTTTTTGTGGGAGCGGCGTGCTGAATCAAGAAGCCCCGGGTGGAAACCCGGGGACTCCGGGCATGAAAACTACCCCGCCTGCCATGCCGGATGACGGCACACGGTTTCCGGGTTCGAACCGTCTGCGCGTTCACGCGGTCAGGTCCAGCCCGGCCCAGGTGGTTGGGTCGCTGTCCCACGGGTATTCCGGCGGCGCGAAGCACGGGATGCGGCCGAGCCGGCGATCGACGACCGCGGCGAAGAAGCCGAGGCGGGGAATCTCCACCGGATCCCAGCCGGGCAGGGCGGCGGCGCCGATGCGGGCGTCGATCCGCCAGCCGTCGGCCTCGAGCCGCGACTCCAGCGTGATCGAACCTTCGGGAAGTGCCGCCGGGACCTCGCTTGTCCGCGGGATCGCGGCGGCCAACGCGATCGGCTGGTCGGCCCGCAGGCCGCCGCCGCTGGGCAACAGGGCGAGCCGCCGACAGAAGCGGCCGGCGCGGTGGCTGTCGCCGGTCGGCCGGGTGGCGATCCAGAGGTGGAGACCATCGCTGTCCTCCGCCCGCGTCGGGTGGCACCACCGGCTTGCACCCACACCGCGCACGGCGGCCCGCACGGCCAGACCGGTCTCGTTCCAGCCCAGTGCCAGTTTCAGCACGTCGGGCACCCCGACCACCGCGGCCAGGGATGGCAGCCGGCAGATTTCGTCGAAGTTGACGGCCGCCGGCGGCCAGAGTTTTTCCCGGCGCCGGCAGGGAAACCGGAAGCGAAACAGGGCGGCAGGGTTGACCAGAGGGCTCATGGCAAGGCGTGCCTGAATTGCAATCTATAGTAGTGGTACTGGAGGCATGGTACCGGACCGCCGGCCCCGGAGACGATTTCCCGATGCGCGTGCTCGAAGTGGCCAGCGAGGCCACCCCCTTCGCCAAGACCGGTGGCCTGGCCGACGTGGCCGGCGCCCTGCCGGCAGCACTCGGTCGCCTGGGCTGCGATGTCACGCTCGTGATTCCCGCCTACCGGGAAGCGTTCGCCAAGGGCCTCTCCCTTGAGCCGACGGGCATCGAGTTCGAGGTGCCGATCGGCACGCGGCGGTCGGCGGCGCGGATCCTGCGCTGCCGGCGGCCCGAGTCGCCTGCCACGGTGCTGCTGGTGGCCAACGACGACTACTACGACCGCCCCAGCCTGTACGGAGGCGCGGAAGACTTTCCCGACAACGCCGAGCGCTACATCTTCTTCTCGCGGGCCGCGATCGAGCTCGCCTGCCGCCTGGAAAAGCCGTTCGACATCCTGCACTGCCACGACTGGCAGACGGGCCTCGTGCCGGCGTATCAGAAGCTGCTCTTCGCCGACACGCCGGCGGTGGCGAACGCCCGCACCGTGATGACGATCCACAACATGGCCTATCAGGGATTGTTCTGGCACTGGGACATGCTCCTCACCGGCCTCCACTGGCGGCACTTCAACTGGCAGCAGATGGAGTTCTACAACCAGCTCAATCTCCTCAAGACGGGCATCGTGTTCGCCGACGCCGTGAGCACGGTGAGCCCGACCTACGCGCGGGAGATCCAGCAGGGCCCCGGAGGCTGCGGCCTGGAGGGCCTGCTCGCCTCGCGGGCCGACGTGCTCACCGGCATCGTCAACGGCATCGACACGCAGGCCTGGGACCCGGGCAGCGATCCGCACATCCCCCGGCCGTACGGCGAGTCGGATTTCGAGCAGGGCAAGTACGCCGCCCGTGTGGCACTCGCCGCGCGGCTCGGCCATGCGGCGCCCGATTCCCGGCCGCTGGTCGCCTTCGTCGGCCGGCTGGTGAACCAGAAGGGCGTGGAACTCGTGATCGAACTGCTCGGCCGCATGGCAGGCGGCGGCCGGGCGCACTTCGTGATCCTCGGCACCGGCAGCCCCCCCTACGAGGACGCCCTGCGGCGGGTGGCGGCGGCGTTTCCCGGGACGATCGACCTCGTGCTCGGCTTCGACGAGGGCCTCGCCCATCTCGTGCAGGCGGCGGCCGACGTCACGCTCGTGCCCAGCCTCTTCGAGCCCTGCGGCCTGACGCAGCTCTACGCCCTGCGGTACGGCTCGATCCCGCTGGTGCGGGCCACCGGTGGCCTCGTGGACACCGTCGTCGACACCGACCCCGACACGCTCCGCGACGGCACGGCCAGCGGGTTCGTGTTTCAGGGGTTCGACGCGTTGGCGCTGGAGCACGCGCTGGTGCGGGCGCTCGACGCCCATGCCGATCGCGAGCTGTGGCGCGGCCTGGTGCGGCGCGGCATGCGGCAGGATTGGTCGTGGGACTCGAGTGCCCGCGAGTACCTGAGGCTCTTCGAGCGGACGTGTGCAGTCCCGCCGGCCCGCGTGGACTGACCGCCGACGACGGGCGGTCGCCCGCACAAAAATCCCCGGGTGGCAACCCGGGGACTCCGCGTGGCGCACCTTCCCAGACCCCATGCGATGCGGGGCCGAACCGGGTAGCTCGGGACTCATGCTGGATGGTCTACGGGTGGGTCTTCACGCCCGGTGTCCCCGGGTTTCCACCCGGGGCTTCTTGCCGCACCGTTCCCCAAAAGCCCCCGGCGGAAGCCGGGGGACTCCGCGTGGCGCACCTTCCCGGGCCCCATGTGATACGGGACCGAACCGGGGAATCGCCTGGAGCCAGTAACCCATGAGACGCGGGGAGTGTTTTGCCGATGCTCACGGGCTTGAACTGCCGATAGAACCGGCATGATCGTTCTTCCCCGCCGTTTCCGTGCGTCGCTCGCCTGTGTTGCCGCCTTGTGCGGAGCCGTTGCCGGTGCGGCGGAGCCGTGCCGACACTGCCGGGGCACCGCCGGTGGGATGCCGACGCCGTATGGTGACACCGGCTGCGGGCCGCGGTATTGCGGCGAGAAGCACGAGCCGAGCCGCCCGGACCCGTGCGACTGTTGCAACCGCTGGCGCGGCTGCAACGGCGCCCGCGAGATGCCCGAAATGCTCGCGCCGTGGCAACTGCCACCGGGCCGCGGGTTCAAGAGCGGCGCCGAGGTCGGCTACCGTCCCGGTCCCTGCACGGCCTGCGGGCCGTCATGGAGCGGTCGCTGACCCCTCGGCGACGAGCGCGGCCGCGTAGGTGATCTCGTCGCCGCGGGAGATGCAGGCGCTGCGCAGCGTTTCCCAAGCGGCCGCGGCCGCGGCAAGTTCGACGAGCGACGGCAGCAGGCCCGCCGCCTGCATGGTGCTCGCCATGCCCTGATCGCTCGGGCGATCGACCGCCGCCTGGAACGCCTCGGCCGGGCGGCCCAGCCGCCAGAGGAGGAGGACGAGCACGTCGGCCGGGAGCGTGCCGGCTTCGGGGTCGGCCATGGCTGCGGCACGGCGAAAGAAGGCGAGCGCCGCGTCCACGTCATGGCCGAGCAGCGCCCCGAAGAAGTGTCGTGACGCCTGGGCCACCTGCTCGAAGGGGGGCTCGCCGGGATAGACCGCGTCCGCCGGCAGCCGGCAGCCGTACACGGCGAGCTCCCAGGCCCGCTCGAGCGTCGGGGGGTCGTCGCAGACCCGCGCGATCCGCAGCACCGACTGGAGGTGTGAGACGTCGAGGTGGATTCTCGGGTCGTCGGTCAGGCCGCCGGCAGCGGCGAGCAGGGCTACGATCGAGTCGGGCTCCGCGGGCACGTCGGCACGGCCGCGGCCGCGCAGGTCGGCCGCGACGGCGCCGAGCAGTTCCCGGTGCAGATGGGCGACGAGCACCCGGGCGGCGGGCCGCTGTCGCGTCGCCGGCAGCCGCGCGACGGCCTGCTCGTAGGCCGTGATCGCATTGCAGGTGCCGTGTGTTCGCAGCACGATGCTGATGCCGAGCGCGGGATCGACTCCCTCCCAAAGTGCGAGGCCTACGATCTCCTGCAGTCGCCGCGCCGATTCCTCGTCGGCGGCATCGGCCGCGAGCAGCGGCGGCACGAGCTTTTCCAGGCGGACCGCAAGCTCCGCCGGATCGGCGGCGGCCCGCAGGTACATCCACGCCGCCGCGATCTGGCCATCCTCCAGGAGCGGCCAGCCGACCTCCCGGCAGGCGTCGAGTGACCGCTCGTCGAGGCGGTTGCGAACGTCGGCCGGCACGGCACCCAGGTCACCCGCGACCGGCAGGCCCAGCGCCAGCCGCGCTTGCATGAGCCGCACGTCGAACACCGCATGCCAGCGGCTCCGCGCCGCGAGCGAGGCGGCCAACGCCTCGAGCATCGCCTCGGGGCCCGCTGCGGCACAAACCGCGTCGAGACGCTGGAACGCCGCGGCATCGTGAGTCATCGGCGCTGCTCCATCTGTCGCACCGCCTCGTAGGCCAGCACCGCCGCCGTGACGGAGAGGTTGAGGCTGTCGGCGACGCCGTGCATCGGCAGGCGAACCGTGTCGAGCGCGATCGACCCGGCGGTCGCCGCCTGCTGCCATGCGGGGGTGATCCCATGGGCCTCGCTGCCGAGCAGGACCGCCGTGTTCCCGGCGAGGGCCGCTTCGTGCCAGAGGATGTGCCCGGTGGGAGTCGCGGCCACGACCCGCCGGCCATGGCTCGCGCACCACCGGATCGCCTCCGCGGTCGTACCGACGGCCAGCGGGACCGCGAACACCGTGCCGAGGCTGGCGCGGATGACCGCGGGATTCGCCGGATCGGTACGGCCGTCGCACACGACGACACCGGCCAGGCCGGCGGCGTCGGCCGTGCGGAGAATCGCGCCCAAGTTGCCGGGCTTCTCGACTCCCTCGATGACCAGCACGGGCCGATTGGCGGCGAAGGTCATGGCGTCGAGCGCGGCGGCCCGCCAGCGGACGACGGCCACCACGCCCTCATTGCGGCTGCCGAAGGCGAGCCGCTCGAACGGCTTCTCGGCGACTATTGATAGCGGCGTGCCCCGGCCGGTGAGGCCGCCGAGCCATTCGGCAAACGCCCCGCTGTCAGGCCGCGACCGGGTGAACACCGTGGCCGCGACGAACAGTTCCACGACCTCGGCCCCGGCCGCCACGGCCCGGGCGCACTCGCGGCGGCCGTCCACGAGCGTGAGGCCCGTGTCGCGGCGGGCGTCGGCAGCGCGCAGGGCGGCAGCGGCCCGGACCCGTGGGTTGGACGGACTCGTGATCGTCTCGAACGTGCTCATGCAGTGGGCATTCGCCGGGCGAAGTCACCGAGGTCGAGCGTGCGGCCGACGTCGTCGGTGCAGCCGAGCCGACCGCTCTCCAGCCTGCCCGCCGGCAGGCCGGCCGCCGCGCAGGCGGTCGCAAGTGTCTCGCGCAGGCGGCGATGATGCCAGGCGGGCGAGTGGCACGTGAGCAGAAAGGGCCCGGGGGGCGGTCCGCCGGCGCCGGCCATGAGTGCCGTCACGTCGTGCACGAGGGCCGGGAGATCGCGGTCGATCGCGAAGGCCTCGCCGCGGGGACCGTGGCCCCAGGAGGGTGGGTCGAGAACGGCTCCGGAGAACCGCGCGCCGCGGCGGGCCTGCCGGGCGACGAACGTGGCGGCGTCCGCGCAGACCCACCGGACCGGCAGGTCGGCCAATCCCGAGGCCGCGGCATTCCGTCGCGCCAGGGCGATCGCCTGCTTCGACGCATCGACGTGCACGACCTCCGCGCCGGCGGCAGCCAACGCCAGCGACGCCGCGCCGGAATGGGCGAAGAGCGAGAGCATCACCGCGCCGCGGGGCGTGACGCGGGCCAGCCATGCCCACTGCTCGACCTGCTCGAGGAAGATCCCAATCTGGCCGGACGGCGCCGGCCGGACCTCCAGCGCGAGTGTCGCGGGGCCGACGGGCACATGCACGAACCACGGATCGGGCAGGGGGGCGGTGAACTCCCACGCTCCCCGGCCCCGGTCGCCGCGGGGGCTGCGGAAGATGGCCGCCGCTTCGGCCCAGGCTGCGGGCCGCCGCCGGGGCTTCTCCGCCTGGGGCAGGGGCCGGTCCACGAGGATGCCGTCCCCTTCTCGAGGAGCCTTGCCATGCGGCGGCTGTTGTTCCCGGTTTCCTTCGTGGCCGTTTCCGCGGCCCTTGTGCTGGCCCTCGGCGGGTCGCCGGCCGTCCGTGCCGAGGTCGCCACCGGCCCGTTCGACAGGCTGGTCGCCGCATGGATGGGGGTGGTCGGCGTGATCGGAGCCGACGATGCGACGGAAGACGAGGCCGTGCGGACCGAGTCCTTCGACGACGACGGGGCAGACAATCCGCTCGCGATCGATGACGAAGGCGACGCGGTGGGCTCTCCGCGGCGCGAACGCGGCGGTGGCGACTGGGCAGAAGGCGGTCGACATCATCATCGCGACGGCCACCCCAAGGGCGGCCGGCACATGGGCGGCCCTCCTAGGCACGGTCCACACCATCCGGGCATGGGCCCCGGCCACATGGGCCCGCCAGGCGGGCCCGACGGACATCACCACGCGATGCGGGCCTTCCGGGAGATCATCCGTCGTCTCGGTCGGATCGAGGAGAAACTTGGCATCGAGGCCGAGCCGCCGTCGGGCCGCGAAGGGGATCGGCCGCGGGGGCCGCGCGAGGTTCCCGAAGATGTCCGCCGCCAGATGGATGCCCGCATGCAGGAAGGCCGCCGGCGGATGGCGGAGGCGAAGGATCGGATGGAGCAGGCGCGACAGAGGTTTCAAGCCATGGAGGAGCGGGTCAAGCAGCTCGAGGCGGAGGTCGAGCGGCTCAAGGGGGACCGGGCAGCCGTCAGGCCATGATGCCCTTCACCACCTTGCCGGCGACGCCCGTGAGCCGGACGTCAAGACCTTGAAACTTGGTCGTCAGGCGGTGGTGGTCGATGCCCATCAGCGCGAGCATCGTGGCATGCAGGTCGTGCACGTCCACGATCTTGTCCACGGCCCGATAGCCGAGCTCGTCGGTCTCGCCCCAGGTGGTGCCGGGCCTGATGCCCCCGCCGGCCAGGAACACGCTGAACGCCAGGATGTGGTGGTCGCGGCCGGTGCCCTGCCCCATCGGCGTGCGGCCAAACTCGCCCCCCCAGAGCACGAGCGTGTCATCGAGCAGGCCGCGGCGGGCGAGATCCTCGATGAGCGCGGCCGAAGGCTTGTCGACCGCTTCCGCCCCGTCCTTCATTCCGGGCTCGATGCTGGTGTGATGATCCCACGCGCGGTGATAGAGCTGGATCATCCGCACGCCCCGTTCGGCGAGCCGGCGGGCGAGGAGGCAGTTGGAGGCGAAGGAGCCGTCGCCCGGCTGCTTCACGCCGTAGAGGTCGAGCGTCTCCTGCGTCTCGCCGCTGAAGTCGGTGAGCTCCGGCACGCTGGCCTGCATCCGGAAGGCCATCTCATACTGCGCGATCCGCGTGGCGATCTCGGGATCGTTTTGCCGCTCGGCGAGATATCCGTTGAGCCTGCCGATCTCTTCCACCACTTGCCGCTGGGTGCTCTGGCAAACGCCGGCCGGGTTGCCGATGTAGTGGACGGCTTCCCCCTTCGACTGAAACATGATGCCCTGGAAGCGGCTCGGCAGCACGCCGCTCGACCACTGCCGGGCCGAGATCGGTTGCTGGCCATAATTTCCCGCCGACGTGAGCACGATGAAGCCCGGCAACTCCTGCGTGGCCGACCCGAGGCCGTAGAGCAGCCACGACCCCATGCTCGGCCGGCCCTTGATGATGGAGCCTGTGTTCATGAAGGCATGGGCCGTGTCGTGGTTGATTTGCTCGGTCTGCATCGAGCGGATCACGCACAGGCGGTCGGCCTGCGTGGCGATGTGCGGGAAGAGGTCGCTGACCTCGATCCCCGACTCGCCATGGGGCTTGAAGTTGACGAATGGTCCACGGGCCTTGAGCACCGTGTTTTGGAGCTGGGCGAGCTGCTGCCCCTTCGTGAATGACTCGGGAAAATCCTGGCCGTCGAGCGCCTTGAGCGTCGGCTTCCAGTCGAACGTCTCGAACTGCCTTGACTGGAAAGTGCGGCTGCTTGACCGCGCCCTGCCAGTCGTCGGGCTTCGGCAGACCGGCTGCCTGCGGGGCGGCCGCCGCCGCGTCATCGGCGAGGAGCGCCAGCGCCATGCCGCCGAGCCCGTAGGCGCTTTGCCGGAGAAAGCTGCGGCGGGCAATCATGGTCGGGTCGAGCGGGGTCATCGCAACGGCCTCTCCTGTGGGGCTCGGTCTCGGGGGCGGCAACAGTCGGTCGGGGGAACGATTCCTGCGGAGTGTCACCAAGGCCGTGGCTTGCCCCGCTTCTCGAGCCGGGTCCGAACCCCGCGCCATCCTCCGTCGATTGTCACAGCCGGGCCACCGGCTCAATATCGGGTGATCACTTCTTGGGTGTTCAAGAGCACGCGGGCGAGCTGGGCCCAGGCGGCGTGCTCGATCGGATCGAGGGTTGCCTGCAGGGCCAAGCCGACGGCGAGCGACTGTTGGGCGTCGGTCGGCGCGGCCTTGAAGGCGGATCGCTGCGCCGCGAGGAATGTGGTGAGCGAGGCCAGTTCATTGTCCCGCGGCTCACGGTTCAGGGCCAGCCGGTAGGCACGCCGGATGCGGGTTGCGTCGTCATGGCTGGCGGCATCCTGGAGCAGCCGCTGGGCGAAGACCCGCGACGCCTCGACGAACTCCGGGTCGTTCAGGAGCGTGAGCGCCTGCTGGGGCGTGTTGCTCGGCGACCGGGCGGCGGCGCACTCGTCGCGGGCGGGGGCGTCGAAATTCGCCAGCATCGGATGCAGGAACGTCCGTTGCCAGTGCACGTAGAGGCCGCGGCGCCACTGGCGGGCATCGGTGTCGGCGACGTAGTCGCGGTCGGGGAACTGCAGCGCTGCGTAATAGCCGGCCGGCTGATACGGCTTCACGCTCGGCCCCCCGATCATGTCGAGCTGGAGCAGCCCGGCGATCGCGAGGGCATTGTCGCGGACGAACTCCGCTTCGAGTCGACGCGGGTTCTGTGAGGCGAGCAGTCGGTTGGCGGGATCCACCGCGAGCGCCGCAGGCTGCAGGGAACTCGACTGTCGGTACGTGCGGCTGGTGACGATCAACCGGACCATGTGCTTGATGTCCCAGCCCGATTCGCGGAACTCGCAGGCCAGCCAGTCGAGCAGTTCCGGATGCGTGGGCAGTTCGCCCTGCGAGCCGAGGTCGTCCACGACGGCGCTCAGGCCGGCGCCGAAGAACATCGCCCAGAGGCGGTTCATCACCGTTCGCGGCGTGATCGGGTTGGCGTCGGACATGAGCCAATTGGCCAGATCGAGCCGGGAGAGCCGCCGGTCTTCGCGGCTCTCGATCCGGGCGGGCAGAAAGGACGGCGTCGCGGGCTGCACCACCGGCCCGGTCTCGTCCTGCCAGTTGCCCCGCGGCAGGATGCGAACGGGAAGCGGCTTCTCCGCCGCCTTCGTGACCATGGTCCATGTCCGGCCGCCAAACAGGCCGCGAGATCGGGCTGCCAGATCATGGGCTCGGGCGGCAGCCACGGCATCGTGCGCCGTGGAAAGCAGGAACACCGTCGTCGCGCGGGTGGCCTGGGCGGGAGACCGTGCGTCACGGGGCGTGGCCAGCGCGGCGCGATCGTCGGCCGCCGCCACGCCGAACGGCTGCACACTTCCCAGCGGCGAGAAGGCGAGCGCGACGGGGAGCGTCCCCGCGCCGGTCACCGTGACGACGATTCGGTCGCCGGCGGCGAGCGAGATCGGCTTTTTGATGAGCCACACCGCCGTGACAACGTCGTCCGCACCAGCCGTGGCGAGCAGGCGCCACTCCCTCTGGATGCCTGGCACTTCCGCGCCGCCGCGATGGATCGGCTGCTTGGCCGTCGCCTCGCCGTCGCCCAGGGGAAGCTGGCGGGCCTTTCCCGCCGAATCGATCACCTGAACCGTGAGCGAGATGGAGCCGCCGAGCTGCTTGATGGACTTGTCCGGCTGGATGGCCGCCACATCGACGGCCAGCCTCAGGGCGGTCAACCCGGGCAGGCTGGCGGCGTCGAACACCATCTCCACCGCCTCACCCTTCTCGAGTGGCTTTTCGGCCGCCACCACGTTCGGCGGCGAGATCACCGGCTTGCGGTCGGGTACTTCCGTGCCGTCTTTCGTGATCCTGGCCGCGATGACCGCAGGCGCCAGCCAGCCGTCGGCGTGCGACGCGAGGAACGGCGCGACCCGCTGCTCCCAGGCGGCCTGGGCCTGCTGTGCCGCAAAATCGGCTGCGAGCCGCTTCGCGGCGTCGGCCAGATGCCGGTCAAGTTCCGCCTGCGTCCGCGCCAACTCCCGCTTCATCCACGGCGATTCCACCTCGATCTCCGGCGGAAACGGCGAGTCGTTGTTGATGCCCACGAGCTCGGGCTCGGGCGTATAGCCATAGTGGGCATACACGCCCCACTGTTTCACGTCGGCGAAGAAGGCCTGCAGTTCGTAGAAGTCGCGGGCCGTGATCGGATCGAACTTGTGGTCGTGGCATTCGGCGCAGCCGAACGTGCTGCCGAACCACGCCGCCGCGACCGATCGCACCCGCTCCGCGCCGTACTTCGCCAGGTACTCCTTCGGCTGCGCGCCTCCTTCGCGGGTCATCATGTTGAGCCGGTTGTAGCCGGTGGCGACGAGCTGCTCGGTCGTCGGATTGGGCAGCAGGTCGCCGGCGAGCTGCTCGCGGGTGAACTGGTCGAAGCCTTTGTTGGCGTTGAATGCGCTGATCACGTAGTCGCGATAGGGAAAAATCCGTTGGTTCTGGTCGCCGTGAAAGCCGACGGTGTCGGCATAGCGGGCGATGTCGAGCCACCACACGGCCATCCGCTCCCCGAAATGCGGTGCGGCGAGCAGGGCATCGACGAGGGCAGCGCCCGCGGGCCGCGGCGTGGCCGCCGGCAGCGCCGCCTCTGGCGGCAGACCGGTGAGATCGAGGGCCAGCCGCCGCTCGAGCATCTGCGGCGGCGCCTCCGGTGACGGCTTCAGCCCCTTGGTCGCAAGCTTCGCCTCGATGAAGGCGTCGATCGGGTTCGTGCCGGCGTTCGCGGCGGGCACGGCGGGGCGAGTGAGCGGCGCGTAGGCCCAGTGGGGCTCGTAGACGGCCCCCTCGGCCACCCAGCGGCGGAATAATTCCTTCTGTGCGGCCGAGAGGGGCTTGTGGGCCGACTCGGGGGGCATGGGATCTTCGTCTGCGAAGATCCGCTTGATGATCTCGCTCGCATCGGGGTCGCCCGGCACGATCGGCACCGTGCCGCTCCCTGTCTTCTTCAAGGCGGCGGCCCGAACGTCGAGCCGCATGCCCGCCTCGCGGGTCTGGGCGTCGTTTCCGTGGCAGTGGAAGCAGACGTCCGACAAGATCGGCCGGATGTCGCGATTGAACGACACGGGCTCGACGCCGCGACACGGCGCGGCCATGAGCGGCAGGCCCACGGCAAGAGCAAACCAGGCAGGGGGGCGGAAACGCATGGGCGGGGTCTCGAGAGTCGATGCGTTTTCGATGCTTACCAGTTTACCTTTCGCCACCATACGCTGCCACCGCAGCTCGGGTGGTCGTCGGGAGCCGAGGGCCGCGGCGGTTTCGGCAGTCTGTTCTTTCACATCCTGTCGCAGTTGGAGGAGGAGCCGCTGTATCGGGGCACCCTGGTGGCTCCGTTCGGGCAGCCGAGCCGGACCGTCATGTCGATCACGGGGTCGCGCCCTCCACCGAATATCCCCACACGCACGATTCGCGGTTTCACTCCGGGCGCGTCACCGCGGCCATCGGTGCGCAGGCCATCGCCGTCTATCGCTGCCCGACCGACGGCTCGGCCGGTGACGTGCGGCCGGCCTTGGGCTGGGCCGGAAGCAGCTACGCCGGCAACGTCCAGGTGTTCGGCAAGGACGCCTCCGTGCAAGTCGGGGGATTCATCGCGAGTTCCCATTCCGTGAACCTGAAGTTGGAGGGCAACACGCGGCTGAAGGACGTCATCGACGGGGTGTCGCGAACGATCGTGCTGGCGGAGAAGTTCGGGAACTGCGACGCGCGGCAGGGCGTCTCGGCCGGGTCCGGCGGCCGGGGCGGCACGATGTGGGCACGCTGGGATTGGGCCGATCAGTGGCAGCCGACGTTTGCGGCCGCGTCCAATGCGGTGGCCGCGGCCGGTTGCCGCCGCCATAGATCCCGGCATGCAGTGGGCCGGCGTTGACGCCGCGGGCCGGCGACCAGTCCGACGTCGACTGCGCGGCACCGTGATGGATCAGCGAGCGGCGGCGGCTCACGGTCAACACGGCGGCCCGCTGTTTTTGCACGTCCTCACCGGGATCGGCTACAACCGTTCAGGGTGCCCTGATGCCGGTGAGCGTGCCTGCATGTTCGAGCAAGTCGTTCCCCACGCGCCGGCCGCCGCCGCGGCCATCGACATCCGGCGGGTGGACAAGGTGTATCGCGGGCAGGTGCAGGCCCTGAATGGGGTCGCCGTTCAGGTGCGGCGGGGTGAGATCTTCGGCCTCCTCGGCCCCAACGGCGCGGGCAAGAGCACGCTCGTCAAGATCCTGACCAGCATCGTCGCCCCCACGCGGGTCGAGGGTCACTTGCTGGGGATGCCGATCGGCCACAAACCGACGCTGGCCCGCGTCGGCTATCTTCCCGAGCACCACCGGTTGCCCGAATACCTCACCGGGGCCCAGGTGCTCGACCACTACGCCGCGCTCTCCGGGATGCCGCGGGCCGCGCGGCACCGGCGCCGGGCCGAACTGCTCGACCTCGTGGGAATGCAGGAGTGGGCCGGGAAGCGGGTGCGGCAGTACAGCAAGGGCATGCGGCAGCGGATCGGCGTCGCGCAGGCACTGATGCACGACCCCGACCTCGTGATCCTCGACGAGCCGACCGACGGGGTCGATCCGGTCGGGCGGCGCGGCATTCGCTGGCTCGT
>JAJTED010000093.1 GCA_021300535.1 Planctomycetaceae bacterium
CGCCCCGTCCGCGGGCGGCCATCAGGGAGGATCCGCCATGCCGATCACGCTGGGAGAACTGGCCGCCGCCGTGGCCGGCACGCTCGTCGGCGACGCCGCCGCGCTGCCGCTGGCCGGCGCCGCCACGCTGGAAGCCGCCGCTGGCGACGAGATCACGCTCGTCGACGCGGCCGACAAACTCCACCTCCTGGCGAAGAGCCGGGCGGGGGCGGCGATCGTGCCGCCGGGCACCGGTCCGCTCGACCGCCCCACGATCGAGGTCGGCGACGTCCATGCCACGTTCGCCACGGTGATCGCCCGCTTCCGGCCGCCCCGGCCGCGGACGCGGTCCGGCGTCAGCCCGCAGGCCGCGATCGATCCCACGGCGCGGATCGCCGCCGACGTCGACATCCATCCCTTCGTTACCGTGGGGCCCGACGTCGAGATCGCCGCCGGGGCGACGATCCACGCGGGCGTGCGGCTCATGGCCGGCTGCCGGATCGGGGCGGGCACCGAGATCTTTCCCAACGCCGTGCTCTACGAGAACACGGTGGTGGGCCGCGACTGCATCGTGCACGCCAATGCCGTGCTCGGTGCCTACGGCTTCGGCTACAAGCCGACGGCCGCGGGCTATGTGCTCTCGGCACAGCTCGGCTGGGTGGAGATCGGCGACGCGGTCGAGATCGGCGCCGGCACGACGATCGACCGCGGCACCTACGGGCCCACCGTGATCGGCACGGGCACCAAGATCGACAACCTGGTGATGCTCGCCCACAACTGCCGGCTCGGCCACCACAACATGATCTGCTCGCAGGTCGGCGTGGCCGGCAGCACGACCACCGGCGACTGGGTGGTGATGGCGGGCCAGGTGGGCGTTCGCGACCATGTGCACATCGGCGACAAGGCCGTGCTCGGCGCCCGCTCCGGCGTGTCGTGCGACATCGAGGCGGGCAAGACGGTGCTCGGCGAGCCGGCGATCGACCTCCGCGACCGCAAGCTGCAGCTGGCCACGATCAGCAAGCTGCCCGAGATGCGCAAGGACCTGAAGACGCTCGCCGCCCGGGTCGAGAGCCTGGAGCGGGCCGGCGGCCGCGGCGCGGCCGAGGCGGCCTGAGGGCGGCGCCATGCAGGGATCGTCGACTGCGCAGCCCGACCCTCTGGCCGGTGAGACGGTGGGCATCCTCGCCGGCTGGGGCCGATTTCCCGTGGCGGTCGCCGAGGCGATCCGCCGCCGGGGTGGCCGCCCGGCGATCCTCGCCATCCGCGGCCATGCCGACGCGGCGCTCGAGCCGCTGGCCGACGCCTATGGCGAGGTGGGCGTGGCCGAGATCGGCACGGCGATCGCGTTCTTTCGTGGCCACGGAGTCCGCCGGGCGACGATGGCGGGGAAGATCCACAAGACCAAGCTCTTCGAGAAGGGGGCGTGGCGGCGGCTGCTTCCCGACTGGACGGGCCTGAAGACCTTCTGGCCGCACTTCGTCAGCCGGCGGCACGACAACCGCGACGACTCGCTCCTCGGCGCGATCGCCGCGGCGTTCGACGCCCGGGGCGTGCGGATCTGCCCGGCGACCGACTTCGCGCCCGAACTGCTCGCCGCCGGGGGTGTGCTCGCCGGCCGGCCGCTGACGCCGCGGCAGCTGGCCGACGTCGCCTTCGGCTGGCGGCTGGCCAAGGAACTCGGCCGTCTCGACATCGGCCAGTCGGTCGTGGTCAAGAATCGGGCGCCCTTGGCGCTGGAGGCGATCGAGGGCACCGACGCCTGCATCCGCCGGGCGGGGCAGCTGTGCCCGGCCGGCGGCATGACGGTCGTCAAGGTTGCCAAGCCGCAGCAGGACCTGCGGTTCGACATGCCGACGATCGGCATCGGCACGCTCGAATCGCTGGCGGCCGCCGGGGCCGCCGTGTTGGCCGTCGAGGCAGCCGGCGTGGCTGACCAGCGTAGCCAGGGATGGCGGAGCGCAGGCAGCCTCGAGAGAGTGGAGGCCTGGAAGGCCGAAACGAACGACCGGCGACGGGGCGTGGGCAGTCCCGACCAGCGTCACGCGCGAGGTTCAAGTGTGAAGCGTATGAGAGAGGGTCGGGGTGAGGGGGCTTCCGTTGCCCCTGCGGAAGCACCCTCACCCGGCCTTCGGCCGGCCTCTCCCAGGGGGAGAGGCGAAAGCTCACATGAGGACGCTCGCGAAATGTCAGCTCTGGGATGCTCCAGGTTGTAGACTCGGCTGCATGGTGCTTCGCCTCGTGACGCTCTGCATGGGTTGGACTGCGCTGGCGGCGGCCGCCGTCCACGCCGCACCGCCGGTCGCGGCGCCGCCCCTGGCGGTCGATACCGCCATCGATCGCGCCACGGAGATTCCTCCGGCCCGGACGCATCATCGCGGCCGCGAGATCGCGCAGACGATGCACTACACCGGTGCTCCGTGGCTGGTCCGCGAGAGCCGGCAGCGGGAGGAGGACTGCCGCATGCTCCTGGAGGCGCTGGCGGTGGAGCCGGGGCAGACGGTCTGCGACATGGGCTGCGGCAACGGCTTCTACACACTCGAACTCGCCCGCCGCGTGGGGCCGCGGGGGCTCGTGTACGCCGTCGACATCCAGCCCGAGATGCTCCGCATGCTCGCCGAACGGGCGGCTGCCGAAGGACTCGACAACATCCGGCCGATGTTGGGCACGCCGATCGATCCGCGGCTCCCCGCAGCGGCCGTCGACATGGTGCTGTGCGTGGACGTGTACCACGAGTTCTCGCACCCCGAGGAGATGCTCGCGCGGATCCGGGCCAGCCTGAAGCCGCGCGGCCGGCTGGTGCTGGCCGAGTTCCGGGGCGAGGATCCCGCCGTGCCGATCAAGCCGCTGCACAAGATGACCAAGCAGCAGATGCAGGCTGAGCTGGAGCCGGCCGGCTTCATGGTTGCCGGCGAGTTCAACCGGCTCCCCTGGCAGCACCTGGTGTTTTTCAGGGCCGGCCGGCACCCGGTCCCCGACGCAGACCCCCAGGGCCCCGCAAATCGCCCGAATTCCAGCGAATTCGGCGTGCCGGGCAAAAAACCATGAAAACCCCGGCTGGCGTGTTGCAATGGTCCGGGGGGGTCGCGATACTTAATCTTCGCTAAGGCCCGTGGGTTGGCGTGTTCGTCACGGATGCGTCGGCCAGCTGCACCCAACGATGATGCACCGAGAGAAGATTCTCATGGCTCTTCGCCCCTCGAGTTTCCGTGCTACCGATGCCGCGGCCCGGGATCCCCGTGGCGGGTCGCTCGATCCCGCGGTGATCTGCGACACGAACGCCGGCGGCGTGTGTGTCGAGGAGACGCCCGTCGCGAGCAACTGGGTGCTCGGTTCCAACGCCACGGTGCGGCGAATCGCCAAGGCCGTCGAGCGGGCCGCCGAGGTGGAGTGCACGGTGCTGGTGTGCGGTGAGACCGGCACCGGCAAGGAACTGTGGGCCCGGCTTCTGCACCGCAGCGGCCCGCGTCGCAACAAGGCCTTCGTGCCGGTGAACTGCGCGGCACTCACGCCATCACTCGCCGAAAGCCAACTGTTCGGTCACGAGAAGGGGGCGTTCACCGGGGCTGCCGGCCGCTCGCTCGGCATCTTCCGCGCCGCCCAGGGCGGCGTCGTGTTCCTCGACGAAATCGGGGAGATGCCGCTCGAACTGCAGGCCAAGCTCCTCCGCGTGCTCCAGCAGCGTGAAGTGCTGCCGGTCGGCCGAGGACATCCCGTCGTTCATCGAGTTCTTCGCGCGGAAGTTCGCGAATCGCTATCGCTTGCCGCTCTGGGAGCCGTCGCCCGAAGCCTTGGCGGCGTTTTGCAGTTTCGAGTGGCCGGGCAACGTGCGGCAGCTCGAGCATGTGATCGAGCAGGGCTACGTGCTGCAGAGCGAGCCGGTGCTGCCGGTCCGCTCCCGGCCCGGCAAGGCATCCACGGCGCGGCTGCCGTGCCTCGATCTGGCGAAGCTGCGGGAACAGGCCATCAAGGAGGCCCTCGAGGTCACCCGTGGCCACAAGGCGAACGCCGCCAAGCTGCTGGGTGTGCACGCCAACACCATGACGCGGCTGCTTCGCGAAATCGCCGACGGTGCGCAGCAAGACGACGAGTAGCCGTCAGCCGATCCGGCACGTGCCCGCGTCGCAGCGGCCTGCAATGCGGTAGCGGTGCCGGGCGACGAAGCGATAGAGACCGTTCCACACGGGCATCGAGCCGGGGATGTGGAGTGGCAGTGCCATCGGCCAGAGCAGGGGGAGCCGCCTGGAGAGATAGCGGACGGCTTCCGCGCCGCCGCGGGCCCGTCCGGCCCGGTCCACGACATACATCTGGGCCAGCAGCTCCTCGGTCGGGAGCTCCGGAAAGTCGCGGGCGACCTGCGGGTCGTGCAGTGACGTGAACGCAAGTCGGCCGGTCGGGTCGAGCCGCCGCAGGAGGGCGATCTGGCCGCGGCAGAAGCGGCACGCGCCGTCATAGAGCACGGTGTCGCGGACGGGCTTGGTCGCTGTGCGGATCATCGGCGCCTCGGAATCCCAGCCATCGGCGGGCTCCTCAAGGGAAACCGCCGGGCCGCGCCGCGGATAACGGTCACCGGCCGTGGAACGGCTGCGGGGAGCCGCCGCGGCTGGGCAGCTTCACGAACTGCATGACCGTCACGGCCCCGACAGAGAGCAGCGTCCACGGGGCCCAGTCGGGAGCGGTGAATGTGTGCGGCCCGCCACCGCCTTGGACCGGCAGGACGAGGGCGGAGTCGATGAGCAGCAGTTCGACGCCCAGAATGCAGGCGAAGATGCCGGCGGCCAGGCAAAAACTCTTCCACATAATGGCGATGATGCCGGCGCGAGCCGGGATGAGGCGACGATGCGACCGCCACTAACGGCCGTCCTGCGGAACATCGGAATCCGACCCCTGTGGCCTGCAGCGACCCGTTCGGCCCGGCAGGCCGTAACGCCTGCAGCGATTGCCGGGGCGGCGGACGTGATGGGGTCAGCCTTCGGCGGTGTCGGCGGCGGCATCGGGAGGCTCGACTGCCGGTCGGCCGGGCCGCCGTTCGGCCTCGGTGCCGGGCACCAGTTGGGGCGTCGCCGTCGCGGCCTCGACGATCGACCGCAGTTCCTCGCCGTCCATCACCTCGCACTCGATGAGCCGGCTCGTCACGGCCTCCAAGGCCCCGCGGCGCGTCTCCAGGATCCGCCGCACCTTGGTCATCGCCGTGTCGACGATCCGCCGCACCTCCTCGTCGATCTCGCGGGCGGTCTGCTCGCTGTGGCTGCGGGCGGCCGGCAGATCGGCGCCGGATCCGGCGAGGAACGGCGACCGCGGACTTTCCCGGTAGGTCACGCGGCCGAGCCGGCTCATGCCGTAGTCCATGACCATCGCCCGCGCGATCTCGCTGGCCCGCTCCAGGTCGTTCTGGGCGCCCGTCGACACATCGGCGTAGACCAGTTCCTCCGCGATCGTGCCGGCGAGGAGCACCTGGATCCGGCTTTCGAGTTCGCTTTGCGTGAGCAGGTAGCGGTCATCCTCCGGCCGCTGCATGGTGTAGCCCAGGGCCGCCAGGCCGCGGGGAATGATCGACACCTTGTGCACCGGGTCGGTGTTCGGCAGCGAGAAGGCGACCAGGGCGTGGGCGGCCTCGTGGTAGGCGACCCGCCGCTTCTCGTCCTCGTGGATCACCCGCTTCTTCTTTTCCAGTCCGGCGGTGACCCGCTCGACGCCCTCGTTGAACTCGTCCATCCCGACGGCCGGCTTGTCGTTGCGGGCCGCGAGCAACGCGGCTTCGTTGACAAGGTTGGCCAGGTCGGCCCCGACGAAGCCGGAGGTGATGCGGGCGATGTGTTCGAGATTCACGGTCGGGTCGAGCTTCACGTTGGCCACGTGGACTCGGAGGATCGCTTCGCGGCCGCGGACATCGGGACGATCGACGAGCACGTGCCGGTCGAAGCGGCCGGGCCGGAGGAGCGCGGGATCGAGCGTTTCCGGGCGGTTGGTGGCCGCGAGCACGATGACGCCGGAGTTGCTGCCGAAGCCGTCCATCTCCACCAGCAGGGCGTTGAGCGTCTGCTCCCGCTCGTCGTGGCCACCCACGACGCTCGTGCCGCGGGTCTTGCCCAGGGCGTCGAGCTCGTCGATGAAGATGATGCACGGTGCCTTGGCGGCGGCCTGCTGGAACATGTCGCGGACCCGGGCCGCCCCTACGCCCACGAACATCTCCACGAAATCGCTGCCCGAGAGGCCGAAGAAGGGCACGCCCGCCTCGCCCGCGATCGCCTTGGCGAGCAGCGTCTTGCCGGTCCCCGGCGGGCCGACCAGCAGCACGCCCTTGGGGATGTGACCCCCGAGGACCTGATATTTTTCCGGGCTGCGGAGAAACTCGACGACCTCCCGCAACTCCTCGACGGCCTCGTCGATGCCGGCGACGTCGTCGAACGTGATCCCCAGGTCCTCCTGGGCGTACATCTTTCCACGGCTACGGCCGAAGGCCATCGGGCTGCCGGCGCCGCCAATCCGGCGGAGCATGAGGTAGAAGACGAGCCCGAAGACCGCCGTCAGAAAGAGCATCGGCAGCCAGTTCCGCCAGGCGCTGGGCGCGGCTTCGAATCCGAACGGGATGCCCTGCTCGCGGAGCAGTTTCTTCAGGTCTTCCTCGGCCGTGTTGCTCGGCAGCTTGGCGACGCGGAACTTCCGGGTCGCGGTCTTGTCAGCCGCGCCGGCAGGCCGGCCCTGGCCCTCGACTGTGCCGCTGGCCGGGAGCTCACGGACCGATCCGGTCACCTGAACGGGCCCGATGACGATGTCGGCGATGGAGCCGTAGCGGGCTGCGGCCCGCGGGTCGGCGCCCACGGGCTGGAGATCGACCCAGCGGGCGTCACCCTCCGCCTTGGCGACCGAAACGAGCCGCTCCAGGTCGCTGTACGAGAACTCGAGTTCCGGCGAGGAGCCGATCAGGCTCATGGCGAACAGGCCCGCCACGCCGGCCGCGATCAGCGGCCAGACGAGATTGCCGCCGAGAGGGCGACGATCCGGGGAACGCCGCGGCATGTCCTTTTTCTTGGCCGTCACGGGGAACTGGTGCCGCCTACGCGCGAGTGTGTCGGGGCGAGATCCCGCATATTACGCCCGAAAAAAGGCCGGACCAACACCCGGCGGAATTGACGGGAAATGCGTGTGGAAGTTCCCCGGCACGTTCCCTAGACTTTTGGGATTCCGGCCCCGAGATCGATCCCGCCCGCATCATGCCGCTTTCCATGAGCGATCCCTCGCCTGCGGGGGCTGCCTCCCACAGCCGAGAGACGATGGATGGAGATCCGGGCCGCGGCCCCGGATCCCGGATCGCTGTTCTCGGTTCGACGGGCAGCATCGGCAAAAGCACGCTCGACGTGATCATCGCCTCGGCAGGGCGATTTTCCTGCCATCTGCTGGCCGCGCACCGCAGCGTGGGGCCGCTGCTCGAGCAGGCCGCGGCGGTACGGCCCCGGTGGGTGGTCGTCGTGGATCCCGAAGCCGCCTCCGGCATCGGCCCCGGAGCGCTGCCATCCGGCACGCGGCTCGCGGTCGGCCCCGATGCTCTCGACGAGCTCGTGCGGGCGGACGAGGTCGACCGGGTGGTCTCCGCGATCGTGGGAGCGGCCGGCCTGCGGAGCACCTGGGCCGCGGTCGAGGCCGGCAAGACGGTGGCCCTGGCCAACAAGGAGACGCTCGTGATGGCCGGGCCGCTGGTGATGCGGCTGGCCAAGCGGACGGGCGCCCGCATCCTGCCGGTCGACAGCGAGCATTCCGCGATCCACCAGGCGCTCTGCTCCGGCACTGCCGCCGAGGTGCGGCGGATCGTGCTCACCGCCAGCGGGGGTCCGTTTCGCACCCGGTCGGCGGAGACGCTCCCGGCCGTCACGCCAGCGGAGGCCCTCAAGCACCCGACCTGGTCGATGGGGCCGAAGATCACGATCGATTCGGCGACCATGATGAACAAGGCTCTGGAGCTGATCGAGGCCCGCTGGCTGTTCGGCGTGCCCGCGGCCACGCTCGAGGTCCTCGTCCACCCGCAGTCGATCGTGCACTCGATGGTGGAGTTCGTGGACGGCTCGGTGCTGGCGCAGATGAGCCCGCCCGACATGCGGCTGCCGATCCAATACGCCCTGTCGTATCCGCGGCGGATTGCCGGTCCGGCCCGCCGCTTTGACTTCACGCAGCCGTGGGCGCTGGAGTTCGAGCCCCCCGACCCGCAGCGGTTTCCGGCCGTGCGGCTGGGGCATGAGGCCGCGGCGCGGGGCGGCACCGCGGGGGCCGTGCTCAACGCGGCCAACGAGGAGGCCGTGCGCGGCTTCCTGGCTGGGCGGATGCAGTTCACCGACATCGCCGCGGTCTGCGGCCGGCTGCTCGAGGAGCACCCGTTCCAGGAGGATCCGGATCTCGACGAGGTGCGCAGGCTCGACGCCTGGGCCAGGCAGGAGGTTGCCGCATGGGCATCGACATGACGCCGGTCACGTGTGGCTGCCTGGTGGCGGCGGGTTCGTGGCTGGAATGGCTCGCGCTGCCTGCGAACTGGTGGGTCGTCCTCCAGGTGGCCGGCGGCCTGGGATTCGTGATCTTCGTCCACGAACTGGGGCACTTCCTCGTCGCCAAGGCCTGTGGCGTGAAGTGCGAGAAGTTCTATCTCGGCTTCGACGTCGGCGGCCTGAAGCTCTGCAGCTTCAAGTGGGGCGAGACCGAGTACGGCATCGGCATCCTGCCCCTCGGCGGCTACGTGAAGATGCTCGGCCAGGACGACAATCCGGCCGCCGCCGCCGCCGAGGCGGAGCGGGCCCGGCTTTCCGGAGACCTGCCGCCGGAGCCGGTCGCGGGGCCGCATCCGCAGTGGGATCCGCGCAGCTATCCCGCCCAGAGCGTGCCCGAGCGGATGGCGATCATCTCCGCCGGCGTGATCATGAACGTGATCTTCGCGGTGCTGATGGCGGCGTGGGCGTATGGTTTGGGCGTCAAGGAGATGACCTGCATGATCTCCTCCGTCCGGCCCGGCGGTGCGGCCTGGCGGGCCGGACTGCGAACCGGCGACGAGATCGTGAAGATCGGGAGCCGCCCGGATCCGATCTTCGCCGACCTGCTCCATGGCATCACCGTGGGCAGCGTCAAGGAAGGGATCGACCTGACCGTGCGGCGGCCGGCCGACGGCTCCGAGCGCACGGTGCGTCTCAAGCCCGATACCGATCTCGGCAAGCCGACGATCGGCGTGACCAGTCCCTTTTCCACACGCCTGCCCGACGACATCACCGGCGTGCTCGCCGGAGCCGCGGCCCGCGCCCAGCCGCCGCTCCTGGCCCGCGACGCGATCAAGGCCGTGGATGGCCAGGCCGTCGACGGATACGCAGCCCTCCTCGCCGCCTTGGCGCGGGCCGAGAGTCGGCCGGTGACGCTCACGATCGAACGATCCGCCGGCCCCCAGGCTCCGGCCGAGACCGTGGCCGTCGAACTGCCGCCCCAGCGGCGCGTGCAGACCGGCATGGCGATGACGCCGCTGCCGATCAAGGACGTGCAGGAGGGTTCGCCTGCGGCGGCCGCCGGGATCCTGCCCGGCGACAGGCTGCTGGGAATCGACGGCGGCGACGTGGGCGACCCGCTCACGCTCGACGACCGCCTCCGGCGGCTGGCAGGCACGGTGGTGAAGCTCACCATCGGCCGTGAGGCCGCGGCTGACCGGACGGTCGAGGTCCGGCCCCGCGAGGTGACGTGGCGGGATGATTCGACCAGCGGCATCGGCAGCCCCGCCTCGATCGCGTCGCTGGGTATCGCGCTTCCGGTCGACGCGGTCGTCGCGGCCGTCGATGCCGACGGTCCCGCCGCCCGCGCGGGCATCGTGCCGGGCGATCGGATCGCGAAGGCCTGGCTGCTGACACCCGAGGCGATCGCCGCGAAGGAGCAGGGGCCGCCGGTGAAGTTTTCGGCGCGGGAGCCAAACTGGCCAGGCGTGATGGGCATTCTCCAGGACCTGCCGGCGGGCACGGCGCTGCGGCTGGAGGTGGTGGCCGCCGGGGGTGACAGCCGGATGGTCGATCTCGTGCCTGCTGAGGCCGCCGACCAGTTCGTCATCGATCGCGGACTGGTCTTCGAGCCGCTGTACCGGCTCGTGCGCGCCGATTCGATTCCCGCAGCCCTGGGCAAGGGCCTGCGGAAGGCCGGCGCGGATCTGTCGCTGGTCTACGGGTTCCTGGGCAAGCTTTGGAACCGGCAGATCAGCGCCCGGTTGCTGGGCGGGCCGATCGAAATCGCCAAGCAGGCCGGCCGCTCGGCGAGCGAGGGCTTCAGCCGCCTGCTGCTGTTTCTGACGATGCTCTCGGCCAACCTGGCGGTCGTCAATTTCCTGCCCATCCCGGTGCTCGACGGCGGGCACATGGTGTTCCTGGTCTATGAACTGCTCCGCGGCAAGCCGCCGAGCGAGGGCGTCGTGGCGGTCTTGAGCTACATCGGGCTGGCGCTATTGCTGACACTGATGATGTTCGTCTTCGGCCTCGACCTCGGCCTGATTCCCCGGCAGTGAGCCGACGGTCACCGATCAGGCGGGGCGCGACCGGTGGTCCCTCACGGTGACGGCGAGCAGCCCGGCCGCCGTCGCCGCCAGCGCGGCCGTGGCAGCGAAGGCGATCGCCGGCCCGTCAGGGCCGCGGTCCCACAGCCAGCCCGCGAGCAGTCCGGCGGGCAGGGCCATCAGGCCTTGCACGAGCGTGTACCAGCCGAAGGCGGCGCCGTGGCGTCCGGCAGGTGAGAGTGCCGCCACGAGGGCCCGCTCGGCCGGTTCCGCGACGCCGTATGCCGCCGCCACGCCGAGCATGCAGGCGACGGCCCCGGGCAGGGACGCCGACCAGGCGAGTCCTGCGTAGGCGGCGGCGAAGCCGAGCCAACCGGCCACCAGCGCCCGCCGTGGCGCCAGGCGATCGACGAGCGGCCCGGCCCAGGCTGCCACCACACTCTTGACGGCGCCGATGCCGAACCAGACCAGCGGCACGAGCGGCTGGGCGACCCCGAGATCTTCGGCCCTGCGGAGCAGAAACAACTCGCTTGCCGCCCCGAGGGCCCATACCGCGACGCACCCGAGGAGCGACCACTGGGCGCCCGTGAGCGTCGCCAGCGCGGGTCCGCCGGCGGCCGCCTGCCGGGGCGGGTCGCGGACGAACTTTCCGATCACCGCCAGCGTGATCAGCCCGGGCACGATGGTGAGCAGAAACAGCGTCCGCTCGGTGCCGGGAAAGGCGAGCAGGCAGAGCATGGCCACGAGCGGGCCGAGCGCCGCGCCGGCGTGGTCCAGCGCGCGGATGTGGCCGAAGGCGCGGCCCCGGACTTCTTCTCCCACGAGGTCGGTGACCAGCGCGTCGCGGGGCGCGGAGCGGATGCCCTTGCCGAAGCGGTCGATGGCCCGCACGACGACCGCGGCCAGCGGCGTCGCGACGAGGCCCATGGCCGGCCGCACGACCGCCGACAGCCCGTAGCCGGCGATCACCAGCGGCCGCCGGCCGATGCGGTCGGAGAGCCCGCCGGCGAACAGCCGGACCACGGCGGCCACGGCGTTGGCGATGCCGTCGAGCAGCCCGACGTCGATCGCGGAGCCGCCCAGGGCCTTCACGAAGTTCGGGAGGAGCGGATAGATCGCCTCGCTGGAGAGATCGGTGAGGAAACTCGTCCAGCCCAAGGCCCGGACCGTGGCGGGCAGTTTCCCCACCCCTTCGCGAGACCGGTCACCGAGTGGCATGGTTTGAGGCTCACACGCAGGTGTTCGTGGGTCGGGGGTGCCCCTGCGATGTCTCCGGACGTTCGCTACGGCCTTCCAGGCCGCCGCTCACTGCATGTCCGCTGCGCTCCGGCATCCGTGCCTTCGCTTGCTCCCATAGCCCGGCGACATCGCAGGGGCACCCCCTCCCGCCGCGTGTACGATCGGCCTCGTCCGTCGGGGCCAGCCGGGGATCGTGTCACTGCCGCTCGGTGCCCGTGTCGAGCACCGCCATGAAGGCCTTCTGCGGGATGTCGACCGAGCCGATGCTCTTCATCCGCTTCTTGCCCTCCTTCTGCTTCGCCCACAGCTTCTTCTTCCGGGAGATGTCGCCGCCGTAGCACTTGGCGGTGACGTTCTTCCGCATCGCCGAAATCGTCTCCCGGGCGATGACCTTCGTGCCGATCGCCGCCTGCAACGCGATCTCGAACATGTGGCGGTCGATCTCGCCGCGGAGCTTCTTGACGATCGCCCGGCCGCGGCGGTCGGCGTCCCGGCGGTCGCAGATGATCGACAGCGCGTCGACCTTCTTGCCGCCCACGAGGATGTCGAGCCGCACCAGGTCGGCGGGAAAGTAGCCGACGAGCTCGTAGTCCATCGTGCCGTAGCCGCGGGTCACGCTCTTGAGCTTGTCGTGCATGTCATAGATCACCTCGGCCAGCGGCAGGTCGAAGGACAGCATGGCGCGGGTGGGGGAGAGATACTCCGTCTTCAGGTACGTGCCGCGGCGGTCGGTGCACAGTTGCATGATCGGGCCGATGTACTCGACGGGCACGAGGAAGTTCGTCCGCACGATCGGCTGCCGGAACTCCTCGATCTGGCCCGATTCCGGCACGTCCTGGGGATTGGTGATCTCGATCGTCTCCCCGTCGGTCTTGAGGATCTGGTAGGTGACGTTGGGGGCCGTCTGGACGAGGTCGAGGTCGGCCTCCTGCTCGAGCCGCTGCTGGATGATCTCCATGTGCAGCAGGCCGAGGAAGCCGCAGCGGAAGCCGAAGCCCAGGGCCTCGGAGCTCTCCGGGGCGTACTCGAACGACGGGTCGTTGATCGCCAGCTTCTCCAGTGAATCGCGGAGCTCCTCGAAGTTCTCGCCTTCGCTGGGATAGAGGCCGCAGTAGACCATCCGCTGCGGCGGCTTGTAGCCGGAGAGCGGGGCGGCGGCCTGGTCGCCGGGGATCGTGACCGTGTCGCCGATGTGGACCTGCTTCACGTCCTTGATGTTGCAGACCAGATAGCCCACCTGGCCGGCCACGAGCTCCTCGCAGGCCCGTCGCTGGGGGACGAACTGGCCGAGCTCGAGCACGTCATGAGTCACGCCCGTGCGTAGGAAGCGGATCTTCTGCCCCTTCTTGATCGTGCCGTCGAGGAGCCGCACGTAGGTGATCGCGCCGCGGTAGGAATCGTAGTGACTGTCGAAGATCATCGCCCGGAGGGTCGCCTGCGGATCGCCCTCCGGCGGCGGGATCCGCTCCACGATCGCGGCCAGCAGGTCGTCGATGCCGATGCCCGTCTTGGCGCTGGCCCGGATGACCTCGGCCGGTTCGATGGCCAGGCTCTGTTCCATCTCGGCGAGCACCTCGTCCACCCGGGCATGCACGAGGTCGACCTTGTTGATCACCGGCACGATCGCCAGATCCTGGTTGATCGCCGCGTAGGCGTTGGCCACCGTCTGGGCCTCGACCCCCTGGAAGGCGTCCACGAGGAGCACCGCGCCTTCGCAACACGCGAGACTCCGGGAGACCTCGTAGTGGAAGTCCACGTGGCCGGGCGTGTCGATCAGGTTCAGTTCGTAGAGCTCGCCGCCGTGGCGGTACTCCATGCGGACCGCCCGGGCCTTGATGGTGATGCCCCGCTGCCGCTCGAGCTCCATGTCGTCGAGCATCTGCTCCTTGAGCTGCCGCTTTTCCACGGTGCCGGTCCGTTCCAGCAGCCGGTCGGCCAGGGTGCTCTTGCCGTGGTCGATGTGGGCGATGATCGAGAAGTTGCGGATGTGTTTGCAGTCGATGGGCATGCAATGCATTCTACCCGCGCCGGTGGGCGAGGCGGGCGAGGCCGGCGGCGCCGATCGAGCCGGCGTCGCCCCCGAGGTCGGCGTAGCGGATCACCGTCCGTTCCGCGAGCACGGGGAAGGCCCGCGCCCGGACCTCGGCCCGGATCCGCTCGATAAAGGCTTTTCCGACCGGATCGGCCGCGCCGCCGAAGGTCATGGCGCCGCCGAGGATCACGGCCGCCGGGTCGATGGTGTGCATGAGCGTCACGATCCCGATGCCCAGCCAGCGGGCGGCGTCGAGGATCAGGCGTCGGCCAGC
Source organism: Planctomycetaceae bacterium (assembly GCA_021300535.1). Lineage (GTDB taxonomy): Bacteria > Planctomycetota > Planctomycetia > Pirellulales > UBA1268 > QWPN01. Next base: position 14,020 of record JAJTED010000093.1, read on the forward strand.
GGGCCGCGGCCGCCGGCGGCGAGGGCCGCCCGGGCAGCCGCCACCAGGGCGGTGGCGCTGGCGTAGGCCTCGAGGTCGCCCTGGTGGCCGAACGGGCAGGTGCGGGCGGTGGGCGAGGTGTCGACGATGATGTGGCCGCACTCCGAGCCGTGGCTGTGGGCCCCCTCGACGTTGGTGTCGCCGATGATGATGCCGCCGCCGACACCGGTGCCGAGCGTGAGGAGGATGAGGCTGGCATACTCGCGGCCCGAGCCGACCCAGAACTCGCCGTAGGCGGCGGCGTTGGCGTCGTTGGCATAGGTCACGTCGCGGCCGCAGTGCACCGCCACGCGGTCACGGATCGGGAAGTTGTCCCAGCCCGGTAGGTTGCCCGCGCGGAGGATCCGTCCGCTGGGCAGGTCCTGCGAGCCAGGCGTGCCCAGGCCAACGCGGGCAATGTCGGTGGCCGCCACCCCGGCCATGCCCGCGAGCACGTGCACCGCGCCGCCCATCCGCGCGGCCGCGTCCTCGGGCCCGCGATCGACATGGGTCGGCTCGGTGTGGAAGGCCAGCATCCGGCCGGCGTCATCGACGAGCGCGGCCTTGATGTTGGTGCCTCCGAGGTCGATGCCCGCATAGAGCGGCGGCGTCGCCTCCGCGAGCGGCACGAGCCGGCGGCCGGTGGTGACGGTCACAGGTCGGCCGCGGCCGGCAGCCGGCCCGTCTCGACCGGCGTCGTGGGGCCGGTGCAGGCCTTCATGAACTCGACGAGATCGGCCTGCTCCTGTTTGGTCAGGTTCAGCGGCTTGATCTTGTCACTCAAGTGCGGATTGGCATGGCCCCCCTTGTCGTACCACTCCACGACCTCCTCCAGCGTCGCCACCGAGCCGTCGTGCATATAGGGCGCCGTCAGCGCCACGTTGCGGACGGTGGGCGTCTTGAAAGCCCCGGTGTCGGCCGGGTCCTTGGTGACCACGAACCGGCCGAGATCCGGCTCTGGCTTGTTCATGCCGATGCCGATGTTGTGGTACTTCTCATCGGCCAGGTTCGCCCCCACGTGGCAGGCCGAGCAGTTCGCCTTGCCAAAGAACAGTTCCCGGCCCCGCTGGGCCGATTCGCTCATCGGGTGGGCCGCGGCGGCCGCCTTGACGGTGGCGTACTTGGCCGCCAGTTCGGCGTCGTCGGCGATGTCCTCCGCATCGAGCTTCGCAAACGGCAGCAGTTCCTCGTGGTAGTCGTACGGAGCAGGGCCGGTGACGATCGTCCGCTCGAAGGCGGCGATCGCCTGGCCGACGCGGTCGATCGTCAGCTCCCCGAAGATCGCGTCGAACTGCTTCTTGTAGACGGGGATCTCGCCGAGCCGCTGGACCACGCCTTCGTGCGTGAAGCCCATCTCGATCGGATTGGCGATCGGGCCCACCGCCTGCGCCTCGAGCGAATCGACGCGGCCGTCCCAGAACTGCTTGCCGGACAGGATGCGGTTGAACGAGACGGGGGAGTTGCGGCCTCCCTTCTGCCCGCGGATGCCGACGCCGGTGGCGGTGTGGGCCGTGTAGCCCATGGCCGGGTCGTGGCAGGATGCGCAGGAGACCGTCGCGTCGGCGGAGAGCCGGGTGTCGAAGTACAGCTGCCGGCCGAGCTCGATCTTCGCCCGCGTCAGCGGGTTCGTGTCGAGACCGGTGATCTGCTTGGCGCCCTGCGACAGACCCAGCGGCAGCACGGGGTCGAGGGTCACGAAGTTCTTTGGGTCCGCCAGCCAGCGGTCGACCTGTTCGCTCGTGATCGGCCCCGCGCCGGGAACGCCGGATGTCAGCGTGGCATCGCCGAGCACGATCGTTTCCCGCGCCGGCGTGGCCGCCGGGATCGAGCGGGCCGCCTCGTCGATCGTGCGATCGGCGGCGGCCACGCGCTTGTCCACCTCCTGCCGGGCGGCGGCGGCCTGGGCGGCGATGGTCCCGGGGGCGACCGGCTGGGCCGGCTTGTCAGCCGGCAGCATCTCGATCGTCTCGATCTCCACCACCTCGCCCTTGGGTGCCGGACCGCCGGCGGGCGCGCAGCCGATGAACAGTGCGAGGACACAGCCAACGCCGCCGAGTTGCAGACGCTGGGTCGGGAACGAGTCGTTCATGGCAGGATCTCCTGGGCCGCGGGGTTCATACCGCCGCGAACGGCAAATTCTAACCGCTCCGGCCCGGCGGCAACATGGCCGGCGTCGGCAGTCTGGGACGGCGGGGTCAGTCGTCGTCCGCGAGGTCGGTCGTGGCCAGCCACTCGAGTTCCCCCGGCTGGCCCGGGCCATCGTCGAGTCGGATCGCTGCCACCGCCCCTTTCTGCATACGGATCGCCGCCGACCCGTCGCCGATGGTCAGGGCGACGAGCCGGCCGACGCAGGGTGCATGCCCCACCCAGGCGATCCGTTCGGCATCCTGGCGGATCGTCCACGCGACGAGCCGCTGCCAATCGGAGCCCGGCGCCAGGGCGTCGACCACCTCGATGGGTGGCCGGGAGGCAAGCGCCTCGGCGAGGACCTCCGCCGTCTGTCGGGTCCGGACGAGCGGGCTCGTGGCGATGAGGTCGATCTCCATGCCGGCCGCCCGGAGCCGGCGTACGAGCCGCTCGAACTTTCGTCGGCCCTTCTTTGTCAGCGGCCGGTCATGGTCGCCGCCACCGTCGGGCGCATGGTCCTCGGCGACGGCATGGCGGATTACGTAGAGCTGGGTGGTGAGCGCGGGCATGCACGGCGATTGTGCGATCGCGAGCCCGCCGCGGCAAGGTCACGCCCGCCGCCAGAGGGCATCCCAGGGGATGCCGGCGGCCGTGACGGCCGCCGCGGCCTGGCCGCGCCAGCGGGCCGCGTCCACGGGATACCCGGCCGTCGCCGCGAGCGTGGGATCGAGGCCGGACCAATGGGCGTTGAACGCCCGCATCGCCAACTCGCGGACGTACTTGGCCGTCATGCTCGCCACCGCCACCGGCGTGCGCGACTCGCCCCCCACGCTGAACTCGACGTGGCACGCCGCCGCGGGTAGAGCGTAGACACTCCGCGTGGCCGTCTCCTCGACGGCCTGCACGAGCGGCGCACCGAAGTGCCGGGCCACGAGCGGTGCATATCGCCGCCGGCCTCCGTGGCGGTCGCACCACACGAGCGTCGGCCCGCCGCCGTGGGCCGCGAGCTCTGCCGCGAGCTGGAGCGTCGTTTGCGAGAGGATGTCCGACTTGTTGAGCCCGGCGTCGAGCAGGCCGTTGAAGGTCGCCGGCTGGATGACGCGGCACCGGATGGCCACGAGGCGGGCTGCCGCCAGCCGCGGGCCGAGCCGCGTCGTCAACGCCAGGCAGGCGTCGGCGGCCGTTTCCGCGGGCAGCGCTGTCAGCGCGAGCTGGGCCGCTTCCGGCGACGCGGGCTCCGGGCTGCCGTCACACCCGAGGGCGGCGGCGAGATCCGGCCACGACCGGGGCAGTCCGCCGGCGGCCAGCCCCACCGCCACCAGCGCCCCGCGCTCGAGCGCGGCGAAGCCGGCACCGCCGCGATAGATCCGCTTCGAGTCGCCCCACAGCGGGCCGTCATGGTCGATGCCGGCCTCCGCGACGGCCTGCGCCAGCACCCGCTCGGCATCGGCCGCGTCGGCCGCGACCCGCCAGGCGGTCGCCGCCACCACCAGCGGGCCGAGATTCGGCCCGTAGCCCGCCTCGTCGGTGCCGATGACGAGCGTCATGAACCGGCCGGCGGCGGGAACTGCCGCGCATATTCGTAGATGGCGATCGCGGCGCTGGTGGCGGCGTTGAGGCTGTGCGGCAGGCCGGCCATCGGGATCTCGGCGACGCGGTCGAGCCGGGCCAGTTCGTCGGCTTCCAGACCGGTTCGCTCGTTGCCGATCACCAGCGCTGTCCGCGGTGCGAACCGAAACGTGAACAGCCGCTCCGACCCGGTCGTCTGTTCCAGGCCCACGATCTGATAGCCGTCGGCCCGCAGCCGGTCGAGGACCGGCGGCAGGCTGCGATGCACCTCCAGCGCGACCGAGTCGGCCCCGTCGCGGGCGATCCGCTCGTGGAGCCGCGCGGCCCCGCAGGCGATCACTCGGCTGATGCCGAAGCAGCCACAGGTGCGTACGATGTGCGACAGGTTCACGTGGCTGCGCATCGCCGCGCAGGCGACGACGAGTTCCCGCGGTGCGGCGAGTTGTTCCGGAGGCTTGTGACGAATGTGGGCGAAGCGGTGCATGGCAGTTGCGCGAAAGGCGGACGATCAGGCGGCATTCTCGTGCATCGTCGGCCGCGCGGGAATCCTGGCCCTCGTCCTGGCGGTGGGCGGGGCGGGCTGTAGCCGGTCCCCCGTCGCGCCGCCCCCGGCCTTGAAGCTGGATCTCGTCGATCACGCCGCACTCATGCAGCGGGTCCGAGGCCACGCGGGGAAGGTCGTCGTGCTCGACTGTTGGAGCACGTCCTGTCCGCCGTGCATCCGCGAGTTTCCCGGGCTCGTGCGGCTTGCGGCCGCCCATCCGCAGGCCGTCGCCTGCCTCTCGCTCTCGTTCGACTACGAGGGCATCGGCAGCCCGGAGGAGGCGGCGGAGCGGGTCCGCGGGTTCCTCGGGTCGGTGGGCGCCGCGGGGATCGAGAACCTGATGTCCCGCGAGGAGGCCGATGCGATGTACCGCCGGCTGGAACTCGACAGCGTGCCGGCCGTCTACGTCTGGCGCCAGGATGGTTCGTTGGCCCGCCGGTTCGACGACGACGATGCGAAGCGGCGGCTCGGCCGGCCGTTCACATACGCCGATGTCGAGGCCGAGGTGCAGGCCTGCCTGGGCAGGTGACTTTTCGGAATCACGAAACGAGGACGCCTCCCCTGTAGCGGCGGTCTCCGACCGCCGAATCCGGTCGGATTTCAAGCCCCGGGCACGACGGTCAGAGACCGCCGCTACAGAGGAGGGCACGACGGTCAGAGACTGCCGCATCATCGAAACGCGCGCCTCTCCGTCGAGACCACATGCCGTCGTGCCGTTACAATGCGGCCGAACGAGGAGGCCGAACTATGGGCGGCGGAGCGAAAAACGACCGGCGGCGTTTCGAGAAGGACTCGCGCACGGCGGTAGCCACCGGGCCGGCCCCGGTCCCGCGGGCCGACGGTGACACGGTCTGGAACCCATTTCCCGGCTGGATCGAGACGATCGAGTCGATCGTCGTGGCCTTCACGCTGGCGCTGCTCTTTCGCGGCTTCGAGGCCGAGGCGTTCGTGATCCCGACGGGTTCCATGGCGCCCACGCTCATGGGCCGCCACAAGGATCTCGCCTGTGCCGCCTGCGGCCGCGACTTTCGCGTCGGCTGCAGCACGGAGGAGGACGAGCAGTCGCAGAGCCTGCGGACGGAGCT
>JAJTED010000007.1 GCA_021300535.1 Planctomycetaceae bacterium
GCGGTGATCGGCGTGCTGCCCGCGGCGGCGCCGGCGGGTGCCGAGGGAGTGACGGCCGAGTGGCTTCTGCCGGCGGGGCCGGCGGCCACGGCCGGCCTCGGTGCAGGCGAGATCATTCGCGCCGTCGTGCTCGGCGGTGACGCGGAGGGCGCGGGCCGTGTGGTGGTCGATGGGGCGGCCGGGCTGGCCGGAGTTTTGGCGGGCGTCGCCCCGGGCGAGGCCATCGGGCTGGAAGTGATGCGGGATGGCATGCCGCGGACGCTGCCGGTGACCACCGCCGGCGCACCGGCGGACGTGCCGCCCGTGCTCGAAGGCTGGCAGCCCGCCGCCCGAGATCCGCTTCGCGGTCCGGTCGATGCGGCCGTCGTGAAGCTCGCCTCTCCCGAGGAGCCACGGCCGCCGCTGGCGGTGATCCCGCACGCGGGCCGCAAGGAGCCGGTGGGAGTGGTGCTGTATTTCGGGCCGCCGCACGGGCCGGTGACGGAGGCCGAGGCGGCGCCGTGGAAGGCGGCGGCCGTGGCCTGGGACGTGGCCGTGATCCTGCCGGGCTCGGTTGATCCGCGGCTCTGGAGCGGCGACGACCTGCCCGCGATCCGCCGCAGCCTCGCGGCCCTCGACGCCAAGCGGCCCATCGACCCGGCGCGGATCGCCGTTGCGGGCCGCGCTGCCGGCGGCGGCTTCGCCTGGTTCGTGGCCGACAGGCTCGGCGCTGCCGTCTCCGGCGTCGCGGTCATCGACGCGGCCTTGCCGCGGGCGACGAAACTCGAACCGCCCGAGCCGGGCCGGTCGCGCTGGGTGCTGATGGGGCAGGAGGGCGAGGGTGACGTCGCGCGACGCATCGCCGCAGACCGCCGCCGCCTGGAGGCGGCCGGGTTTCCGGTGGGCACGGTCGCGGCCGATGGCGTCGCGCCGCCGGCTGACCTGCTCTGCCGGTGGAACGTGCTGCTGGGACTCCTGTGACCGCCGGGGCCGCGGTGCGGATCGTGTCCGCCGACCCGCACATCGTGGTCGTCGACAAGCCGGGCGGGATGCCGAGCGTGTCGGCACGCACGCCGCTCGATCCGCCCGCCGTGGCCGCTGTCCTGGCAGCGGACTGGGGGCCGCTCGAAGCCGTGCACCGGCTCGACCGCGACACGTCCGGGCTGCTCGTGCTCGCCCGCACCGCGGCCGCCCGCGCCGCCCTCGGCAGGGCGTTCGAGTCGCGGCAGGTGGCGAAGCGATATCTGGCCGTCGTCACGGGCGGGCCACCGACAACCGCCGGCACGATCCACCTTCCGCTGGCCGACGATCCCGATCGACCGCCAGCCAAGCGGGTCGATCCGATCCTCGGCCGGCGGGCGACGACCCGGTGGCGGGTCGTCGCGGCGACGCGCGCGGGTGACGCCCTGCGGACGCTCGTGGAGCTGGAGCCCGTCACCGGCAGATCGCATCAGCTGCGGGCGCATCTGGCATGGCTCGGCTGCCCGATCAGCGGCGACCCGCTGTACGGCCCGCACGGCGGCGCAGGGCGGCTCGCCCTGCACGCGGCGACGCTCGAGTTTCCGCATCCCAACGACGGCCGCGTGCTGCGGCTCGCGGCGCCGCCCGCGGCCGTGCCCTGGGCCGACTTCGGCACGGCGATCGCCACCTGGTTCACGAACCCGTGGGCCGCAGGGCCGACCGACTGACCCGCTGCCAGTATCGCGAGAAGCGGCCCAGGTCATCGACCCGCGAGGCGTCGCAAAAGGGGGGGCAGGCGACGACGTGCACCGGCAGCGTGGCGGATAAAGCCGCCGCGGCGCGGCGGACATGCGGGCAGGGGGTGTCGGCGACCGCGACGGCATCGCAGCCGTGCGCCGCCGCGCGGGCGGCCACGATCGCGGCCGAGTCGCCGACGCGGATCTCCACGCCTTGCACATCGGCGAGGCACTCGCAGAGGAACGCGAGCCGACCGAGCGCCGGCCGCTCGGACGCGAGCCACCGCCGGTCGATCACGAACAGTCGCGGAGCGTCGGGATGGGCCGTCGCGGCGGGGCTCGTCGCGGCGGCGGAGTCGAGCGTCAGCCAGACCAGTGGCCGGCGGTGGTCGTGCGTGGTCGTCGCGGATACCCATGGCGCCGCGGGCCGGATGCGGAGCGGCGGTCGCGGCGGCGTGCCGGGGCTGAAGAGCCGCGCGTCGAGCGCCTCGTACGAGCCCTCGACGTCGCAACGGCCGAGCAGCGGGCAGTCGCGGCAGTGGCGACCGGACGTGTAGGTCTCGAGATTCTCCCGGTTGAAGAGGTACGGCTTCGCGGAGAAGGTGCCGGCCACCCACTGCCAGGAGAGATGGTTGCTGGCCGGATCGCCGTCGAGGAGGTGCGTGAGAAACCAACCGGCGCCCGCCCGCCAGTGGACACCGCGGACGTGCAAGAGCCACGACGCCAGCCACATCCGCTCGTGATTGTGGAGCCAGCCGGTGTCGTGCAAGGCGCGGACGAACGCGTCGATGCAGGCCATGCCGGTGCGGGCCTCGAGGACGTCGGCCGGCATGGCCGCGAGCGGCTGCGGGCGGCGTGCGGTCCGCGCCGGTGATTCGATGTCGGTGAAAATGCCGTCACCGAGGGCGGCCTGCACCCGGCGCCAGTAGTCCCGCCAGCCGAGCTCCGACACGAACTTCTCCGCGTCCTCGGGGCGCAGGACGCGAGCCAGGGCGGCATCGCGGACTTCCGCCAGGGACAGCACACCATGGCGGATCCAGGGGGAGAGCCGGCTCACGGCGCCATCCACGTGGTTCCGCGATCGGGCGTAGGCCGGCGGATCAACGGCCGCCAGCCTCGCGACCGCGGCGGCCCGGCCGCCGCGCAGGGCCGGTGGCTCCGCGGCCAAGCGACTCGCGCTCCCTGCTGCGGCCGGAAAGATCGCTGCCAGACGCGTGATCAATTCCGCGCGGGGCAGGGTGAGGAGCGGGCTGAGATCGACGTCTTCGCCCGCGTGGACCTCGATCGGCGGGGGATCAGCTGCTGCACTCATGGGCAGGATGTGCTTTCAAAACGCGCGTGCCGGGATGGAAGACAGCATCGCGAGACGAGGGCGAAAAAAAAGTGCGCCTGTCGCCAGCGGCGGCAAGGCCCTGGAAAACAAGGGATGTTAGACGTTTCGCGGGGGTGGGGCAGGGGCGCCGGCGGCGGCGCGTCGCCCGTGTGTGGCACGTGCTTTGCATCTGCTGCGGTCCGGTGTGCGTGGTCCGTTTCCTGCCACCCGAATGGGCAACCGCTGCGGAGGCGGCCCCGGTCGGCTCTTCCTTCCTTCTGGAGTTGCACGATGCGATTCTTCGAGTTGGCCCCGCGTGGGCCACGGTTGTTTTCTGCGCCGGGGGCCTGTTGCCTCCTGCTCGCTTTCCTGTGCCTGAGCCTGTGCGGCGTCGCCGGGGCGGAGGATGCGGTCGCCGATGCAGCGGCAACCGCGGCGCCTGCGGCGCCAACGCCGATCTCGGTCGAGGAGATGGTTCCGAAGCTGTGGCTGGCCGCCGACACCGTGTGGGTGCTCGTCTGCGGCATGCTCGTGTTCTTCATGAACCTCGGCTTTGGCTGCGTCGAGTCGGGATTCGCCCGGGCCAAGAACTGCGTCAACATCCTCTCGAAGAACTTCGTGGTGTTTGCGGCGACGGTCATCGGATTCTGGTTGTTCGGCTGGGACTTGATGTTCGGTACTGATGCGGGCGGATGGATCGGCCAATCAGGGACGTGGATGGTCGGTGGCTTCAAGCCCGAGTTCGACAACAGCCCGGCGATCGGCGACCAGTACAAGGGCGTGTACCCGGCGATCAATTGGGCGGGCGTTCCGCTGTACGCGAAGTTCTTCTTCCAGCTCGTGTTCGCCGGTACCGCCGCCACGATCGTGTCGGGCGCCGTCGCCGAGCGGATCAAGTATCACGCCTTCATCCTCTTCAGCTTCCTGATGGCGCTGGTGATTTATCCGGTTTCCGGCCACTGGGTCTGGGGCGGAGGATTTCTCGGACAGAAGGGCTTCTGGGACTTCGCCGGTTGCACGGCCGTGCACTCCGTGGGCGGCTGGGCCGCCCTCACCGGCGCGGCGATTCTCGGCCCTCGGATCGGCAAGTATGGGGCTGACGGCAAGCCCCGGGCCCTGCCCGGCCACAACATGACGGCCGCCTTTATCGGCTGTCTCGTGCTGTGGTTCGGCTGGTTCGGGTTCAATCCGGGCAGCACCATGGGCGTGGCTGGTGACGGCGGTGTTGCGGCAGCGAGTGTCGCCGTGAACACGAACTTCGCCGCCGCTGCCGCGACCCTCACGGCCACGCTCACGGCGTGGCTCCTGCTCGGCAAGCCGGATATCGGCATGACCCTCAACGGCTGCCTGGCGGGGCTCGTCGGCATCACGGCAAGTGCCGCCTACGTGACGCCGGCCGCATCGGTGCTGATCGGTGCGATTGCGGGGGTCATGGTGGTGTTCTCGGTGCTGTTCTTCGACCGCATCAAGATCGACGATCCTGTGGGCGCGACCAGCGTGCACCTGGTGTGCGGCATCTTCGGCACGCTCTGCGTCGGGCTGTTCACGGCCACCGATTTGTCGGGGAGCGTGCTCACCGGGCCGTTCGGCACGTCGAACTGTGGTGGGCCGAAGCTGGGGCTGTTCTATGGTGGCGGCTTCGACCAGTTGTGGATTCAGGTGATCGGTGTGCTTGCCGTGGCCGCGTACGTGGTGCCCGTCTCGGCGATCTGCTGGCTGATCATCAAGGCGGTCGTTGGCCTCCGGGTCTCCCCGCACGAGGAGGTCGAGGGCCTCGACATCGGCGAGCACGGTAACGAGGCCTATCACGGCTTCGTGTTGGTGCGGACCGAGTAGTTCTGTCCAGAAGGATGCCCCAACGGCTTGGGTGGGCACTCCGCCTAGCTCACCCAGGCCGGGGCATCCTGCCTTAAGCCCGCCGGGGCATCCATGCCCCAGGCGGGCTTTGGCCGGCGTGGGCACAGCTGAAGTGTGCCCAGCCGGCCGGGCGGTCGCACCTCCGGGCGACCGTGGCCGCCGCGGAGCGGCGGCAGCGTGGCGGCTCGACGCGGCGTCGAGCCGCGGCACGCGGCGCGGCCTGGGGCCGCTGCGTGCGGGGTGCGGGGTGCGCGTCTGCCCGTCTGGATGGCGGGCTATCGGGAGCCGGCGGCGGCCGGCCAAGGAAACCGAGGCAGGATGCCGAGGGTTTCCGTGAATACAGCCACACCGGGCATGGAGGCCATCCCGCCGTCCATTCACCATCGCGGCGGCGGCTGCGTTCTTCCGGCCGACATCGCATGGCAATCTGGTTGGTGCGCGACCCGGAGTCCCCCGGCTTCCGCCGGGGGCTTTTTGTGTCGGTCGCGCGCATGTCCGACCATCGACTGACTGACCTTCCGGCTACAATGTCGGTCTCCGTCTGCCTCTCCCCGCCGGCCGCCCCGTGAAACTCATCATCGCCATCATCCAGCCGAACAAGCTCGAGAGCGTCAAACAGGCGCTCTCCGAGGTCGAGGTCTTCCGGCTCACCGTCCTCGACGTGCAGGGCTTCGGCCGGCAGCGGGGCCACGCCGAGACCTATCGCGGCCACGAGATCGCCGTCAACCTGCTCCGCAAGGTGCAACTGCAGATCGCCGTCAACGACGACTTCGTCGAGCCCACGATCGCCGCCATCGTCAAGGGGGGCCGTTCGGGCGAGACCGGCGAGATCGGCGACGGCAAGATCTTCGTGCTGCCCATGGACGAGTGCGTGCGCATTCGCACCGGCGAGCGCGGTCGCGAGGCGATATAATTGGGGACGGGAGCGGATTACACCTCCGCCGTCTTAAGTGAGGGTCTTCAACCCTCGCCATCGCCCCAAACCTCAGCGGACGGGCCACGGGCCCGCGGCTCCGCGCCCAGAACGTGTCGGTGGTCGCGGCGTCGAAGTTGAATTGGAGTGAGTGGCCGGGCCACTGATCTGCGCATTCAGCCGACAACCCCAGTTCACAGATGTCACCGTTGCCAGCGAAAGTCTTGAAGAACAGGGCGGGATAATGCGATCCTGTCGATGTCATTTGTTTCGGGCGTAACCCGCACATGTCGCTTGCCCCGGCCGACGGAACGGTCGTTTTCGCCATAGGGTTCCCGGGCGTGAGCCGCTGGTATACCTGCATTTCAAAGCCCAAGGTTTTGTTATGCGAGGCCTGAGGCGAGCCTGTGAGCCACTTTTAGCCGAGTATTTGGCAGCTTTTCCCTGCGTGGCCATCATCGGGCCTCGGCAGTGTGGCAAGACCACGCTGGCGGGTTCACTGCCCGCCGATTGGCGCCGGTTTGACCTGGAGCGTGGCAGCGACCGGGATCTCGTGGCCCGCGATCCCGACCTCTTCTTCCGGCTCCATCCACGGCAGGTCGTGATCGACGAGGCGCAACTGCTGCCCGATCTCTTCGCGGCCCTGCGGGTCGCCATCGATGCCGACCGCGCGCGGCGACATTCGGCAGGTGCATGACTATTGGCTGCGTGGCGGCTACCCCGAGCCGTGGCTCAAGCCGGGGGCCCGGTTTCGGGCCACGTGGATGTCGCAGTACGTCAAGACCTATGTCGAACGCGACGTCGGGCTGGTGCCGATCGAGATAAATATACCCACACGCTCGACCGTCGTCGGCTGGCGGCCCTGCGGGAGTTCGTCGCCGAGCGGGGGGGCCGGTATGGCCTCGTGATCACCAACGACAGCGAGCCGCGACTCCTCGACGAGGCGATCCCGTTCTCGCACCTCTGATTCGCCGGGGGCGCATACCCAGCGAACGTCCGGTTCGAAGTGGGCAGGCTCATCCGGCATGGACGGCGGGGTGGTTTTCGTGCCCGGTGTCCCCGGGTTTCCACCCGGGGCTTTTTGGGTTCAGCACGCCTCTCGCACAAGAAGCCCCCGGCGGAAGCCGGGGAGAATGATGCAGGCGAACCTGCGGCATCGTGCCGCAGTTCGCTTGGCGGGCCTCCGCCCGCTCACGAAAACCCAGCCCCTCCGGGCCTGGCGTTCACACAAAAAAAGCCCCCGGCGGAAGCCGGGGGACTCCGGGTGGCATGCCTTCCCTGGTGCCATGCTGTGTGGGTTTGAACCGCAGAATTGCGTGCCGTCGTGCGGCATGGATGGCGGGCTGTTATTTACGCCCGGTGTCCCCGGGCACCCGCCCGGGGCTTGCTGGAATGGTGACGGGACGGCTTGCAGCAGCCGCTCGCGTGTCGCTCAGCCCGTCTGCGGATGGAGGCGGGGCGTGCCCCCGAGGGCGAGGCGGTTGACCGCCGCGAGGAAGGCCTTGGCCGCCGCCTCGAGCGAGTCGGTGGAGACGCCGCGGCCGCGCTGCTGCTGGCCGGCGTGCTCGAGCTCCACCGTGACCTCGGCCTGCGCGTCCTTGCCCACGGTCACCGCCTGCACGCGGAAGTCGCGGCACACCGTCGTCACCCCCGTGAGCTTCTCGATCGCCAGGAAGATCCCGTCGATCGGGCCGTCGCCCGCCGTGATCGTCACCGTCTGCGGCACGCCGTTTTGCAGGACCCGCAGGGTGACGGTGGGGGCGGCCCCGGACGCGCTGGTGACCGTGTAGCCCTCGAAGGTGAACTGCTCGGGCAGGGCCGCGAACTGCTGCTCGCAGAGGGCGGCGATGTCGCCGTCGTAGATCTCTTTCTTGCGGTCGGCGAGCAGCTTGAACCGCTCGAACACGGTCTGCAGCTGCTCCACCGTGAGCTGGTAGCCGAGGGCCTTGGCCCGGTCGGCGAGCGCCGCCCGGCCGCTGTGCTTGCCGAGCACGAGGTCGGTCCGCTCCAGGCCCACGTCCTCGGGCCGCATGATCTCGTAGGTCCGCCGCTCCTTGAGCATGCCGTCCTGATGGATGCCGGCCTCGTGGGCGAAGGCGTTGCGGCCCACGATCGCCTTGTTGCGGGGCACCTGGATGCCGGTCACGTTGGCGACCAGCCGGCTCGTGGGCACGAGCTTCTGCGTCACGATCCGGGTGTCGACGCCGTAGTAGTCGCCGCGGGTCTTGAGCGCCATCACCACCTCCTCGAGCGAGCAGTTGCCCGCCCGCTCGCCGATCCCGTTGATCGTGCATTCCACCTGGCCGGCCCCCGCCTCGACGGCGGCCAGGCTGTTGGCCACGGCGAGGCCGAGGTCGTCGTGGCAGTGCACGCTGATCACGGCCCGGTCGATGTTCGGCACGCGGTCGCGGAGGCTCTTGATCACGTGGTGCATCTGGCTGGGCGTGGCGTAGCCCACGGTGTCGGGGATGTTGACCGTCGTCGCCCCGGCGGCGATCACCGCCTCGACGACGCGGCACAGGAAGTCGATCTCCGTGCGGGCCGCGTCCTCGGGGGAAAACTCGATGTCGTCACAGTGGTTGCGGGCCCGGGTCACGCCCGCCACGGCGCGGGCGAGCACCTCCTCCTCGTTCATCCGCAGCTTGAACTCGCGGTGGATGGAGCTGGTGGCGAGGAACACGTGGATCCGCGGCTGCCGGGCATGCCGCAGGGCCTCCCAGGCGCGGTCGATGTCGGCATCGCTGCAGCGGGCCAGGCCGCACACGGTGGCACCGGAGACGGCGGCCGCGATGTCGCGGACGCTCTCGAAGTCGCCCGGCGAGGCGATCGGGAAGCCCGCCTCGATCACGTCCACGCCCAGGGCCACCAGCGCCTGGGCGATCTCCATCTTCTCGGTGAGATTCATGCTCGCGCCGGGCGACTGCTCGCCGTCGCGGAGCGTGGTGTCGAAGATGCGGACGGATCGGGAAGGCGTCATGGCGTCGGGCCGCAGGCAAACTCGGGGGGTGGCGGTCGATCGGCCGCGGGCCGGATCGAGGGTGAAATCGGGCAAGTCCGCATCCTACACGCCGCGCCAGCCGCAGGCATCCCGGCCGTGACTCCCCCGCGGGATTCGGGTTTTCATAGAATCGGGCGGTGGTGTTGCCCCAGGTGGTCGGCACGGGCCGGTCGTGCCGGAGGAGCGCGGATGGTTTCGGAAACGCGTGACGATTCACAGGTGCAGGCTGCCGCCAGGGCGGAGGTCCACGGGCACCAGCAGCCGCGCGGCTCCGGCCGGGGGCGGCTGCACCGCGGCCTCACCGGGGTGGCCGTGTTGGCGGCCGGGGCGGCGGCGTGGTGGTGGCTCGCGACCCATCATCTTGGGGATGGCGGACATGCCGACGTCGCCCCGCCCGCGACCGCCGCGCCGACGGCCGATCTCGTCACCCTGCCGGCGGGCGATGCGGCCGCGCGGATCACGCTGGTGACGGCCGAACGGCGCCGGCTACGGGATCACCTCACCGTGCCGGGCCGCCTCGACTACGACGCCCGGTATCGCCTCGACTATGAGTCGCCCGTGGACGGCATCGTGTCCCGCGTCTTCGCCAAGGTGCGGCAACGCGTCGCCAAGGGGGAGTCGCTCGCCGAGGTGTCGAGCCCCGCCGTGGGCACCGCGCGGGACGATGTTCGCAAGCGGGAAGACGACCGCCAGATCGAGCGCAAGGCCGCCGAGTGGGAGGCCACGATCGCCACCAACGTCGCGGCGCTGCTGGCGGCTCTCGAAAGCCATCCGCCCCTCGCGGAGATCGAGACGCAGTTCAAGGACCGCGTCCTCGGCAACTACCGCGAGACGATTCTCGGGGCGTACTCGCGGCTCCTGTATGTGGAGAAGGTCGATGCCGGCACCCGGCAGCTGGGGACGGGGGGCGTGCTCTCCGGCCGGATCGTGGACGAGCGGACCAGCAATCTGGAGGTCGCGAAGGCGAGCTTCACCGCCACCTGCGAGGAGGCGCTGTTTCAAACCCGCCAGAACCGCGACAAGGCCCGGGCCCGGCTCGACCAGGCCGAGCGGCTCGTGCAGGTGGCCCGCGAGCATTTGCGGACGCTCGTCGGCAGCAAGCTCGAGGCCGACGTCGGCGGCCAGGGGGCGGCGGATGGCGTGGCCGACGTCGAGGCGCAGGGCGATGCCGGAACCTTGAGCACGCTCGTCCTGCGGACGCCGTTCGCGGGCATCGTGGAGGACGTGTTCGTGGCCCGGGGCGAGCGGGTCCAGGCGGGCGACCGCCTGTTCGTCGTGGCCGACACGGCCACGCTCTGGGTGCGGGCCCAGATTCACGAGCGGCAGTGGACGACGGTCGAGGTGGAGGAGGGGCAGAAGGTGGCCGTCAACGTGCCCGGGTCGGCCGAGCACAATACGACGGCCCGGATCAACCACGTGGGCGCGACGGTCGAAGCCGAGTCGCGGAGCGTGCCCCTCGTGGCCGAATTGGAGAACGACGACGCCCACTACAAGCCGGGGATGTTCGTGTGGGTCGACCTGCCGCAGGGGCAGGAGCGGGAGGGGCTGGCGGTGCCAGCGGCGGCCGTGATGCGGCACGCCGGCCAGGCGTTCGTGTTCGTGCCCGCCGGTGTCGGCCGCTACCGCCGCGTCGACGTCGTCGTCGGCGAGGGCGCCGAGGGCTACGTGGAAGTGAAGTCCGGCCTCGAGGCGGGGCAGCAGGTGGTGGCCGAAGGCGCGTTCCTCCTCAAGAGCGAACTGCTCCTCGAGCAGGAAGCGTCCGGTTGACCGGCGGGAAGGGGGCGCGGTGCTGACAGGTGTCATCGAATGGTCGCTTGGCAACCGGGCGTTGGTGGTCGCGCTGTTCGTGCTCATGGCCGTGGGCGGCCTCTACGCCGCCACGCAGATCCCCGTCGACGCCGTGCCCGACCTGGTGAACGTTCAGGTGCAGGTGGTCACCGAGGCGGGCTCGCTGCCGCCGCTCGAGGTGGAGCGGTCCGTGACCTATCCCGTCGAGATGGCGATGAGCGGCCTGCCCGACGTCGAGGAGATGCGGAGCGTCTCCCGGCTGGGCATCTCGCTGGTCACGATCGTGTTCCGCGAGGGCACCGACATCTACCTGGCCCGGCAACTGGTCGCCGAGCGGCTGCCGGCGGCCCGGGCGGGCATGACGCTCGCCGCCGCCGACCCGCAACTCGGCAGCTTGAGCACGGCCCTCGGCGAGATCCTGCAGTTCGAGGTCCGCGGGCCGGGCCGCAGTCTCATGGACCTGCGCAGCATCCTCGAATGGGACATCGCCCCGGTGATGCGCAAGGTGCCCGGGGTGACCGACATCAACGCCCACGGCGGGCACGCCAAGAGCTACGAGGTGCAGGTCGATCCCGACCGACTGGCGTCGCACGGGATCGCGCTCGGCGAACTGCTGGCCGCCCTGGAGCGGAACAACTCCAGCACCGGCGGTGGCTACATCGTCAAGAACGGCGAGCAGCGGTTCATCCGCGGCGAGGCGCTGCTCAAGTCCGTGGCTGACATCGAGAAGGTGGTCGTCCGCAGCCCCGCCGGCGGCGTGCCGGTGCTCGTCCGCGACGTCGGCACGGTGAGCGTGGCGCCGCTGGTCCGGCAGGGCGCCGCCACCCGGGACGGCCGCGGCGAAATCGTGACCGGGATGGTGATGATGGTCCGCGGTCAGAACAGCCGGCGGGTCGTGGCGGCCGCCAAGGAGCAGCTGGCGGCCATCCGCGGCACGCTCCCGCCCGGCGTGGAGCTGGAAATCATCTACGACCGCTCGGAGCTCATCGCCCGCACGCTCGACACGGTGCTGCACAACCTCGCCGAGGGCGGCCTGCTGGTGATCGGCGTGCTGCTGCTGCTCCTGGGCAACGTGCGGGCCGGCCTGATCGTCGCCCTGGCGATCCCGCTCTCGATGCTCTGCGCCGCGAACCTGATGTGGGCTGTCGGCATCCCGGCGAGCCTGATGAGCCTGGGGGCGATCGATTTCGGGCTCGTCGTCGACAGCTCGGTGATCATGGTGGAGAACTGCGTGCGCCGGCTGGGCCTCGCACCGCCTGGGGCCGCGAAGCTCGCGGTCGTCCGCGACGCCGCGGTGGAGGTCCGTGGGCCGACGATGTTCGGTGAGCTGATCATCGCCATCGTCTACCTGCCGATCCTGTTTCTGGAGGGCACCGAGGGGAAGCTGTTCCGGCCGATGGCGCTGACGGTGCTGTTCGCGCTGGCGGGATCGCTCGTCATCTCCCTGACGCTCATGCCCGTGCTGGCGGCCACCGTGCTCGGCCGCGAGGAGGAGCACGAGCCGCTGGTGATGCGGGCCTTCCACCGCCTGTATCGCCCGCTGGCCCGGTTCGCGGTCCATCATCCGCTGGTCATCTCGCTGGCGGCCGCCGGGCTCGTGGCGGCGAGCGTGCCCGTGGCGCTGCGGCTGGGGGCGGAGTTCATGCCGCGGCTCGACGAAGGGGACATTCTCATCGAGGTCACGCGGTTGCCGACCGCCACGCTCGAGGACGCCGTTCCCATGGGAACGCGGATCGAGCGGCTGCTGGGCGAGTTTCCGGAGGTGCGGACGGTGTTCTGCAAGACGGGCCGGCCGGAGATCGCCAACGACATCATGGGCGTGCAGCAGACCGACGTCTGGGTGCTGCTCCGGCCGCGCGGACAGTGGCCGCGGGAGGTGTCACGGGACGAGCTCGTGGAGCGGATGTCGACGGCGCTGGCGGCGTCCGTTCCCGGCGCCACGTTCGGATTCAGCCAGCCGATTGAGATGCGGGTCGACGAGCTGGTGGCCGGCGTGAAGGCCGACGTGGCGGTGCTGGTCTACGGGGACGATCTGGCGACGCTTGGCGACCTCGGCAAGCGGATCGAGGGCGTGCTGCGCGGCATCCCCGGCGCGGCCGACGTGCGGGCCGACTGGCAGGCCGACGTGCCCACGCTGCAGGTGGACGCCCGCCAGGACCAGCTCGCCCGGCACGGCATCGACGGTGCCGACGTCATGCAGACGGTGGCCGCGCTCGGCGGGATCCAGGTCGGCGTGATCTACGAGGGCCGGCCGCGGTTCCCGCTGATGGTGCGGTTTCCCCGGGCGTGGCGCGAGAACGAGGGCCTCGTGCCGCAGATTCCGGTCGAGGCGGCGGGCGGCCGTCCCGTGCCGTTGGGCGAGCTGGCCGACGTCCGGGTGGACGAGAGCCCGCCGTCGATCGAGCACGAGAACTCGCGGCGGCGGACGTTCGTGTCGGCCAACGTCCGCGGCCGTGACGTGGCGAGTTTCGTGAAGGAAGCCCGGGCGCGGATCGCCACCGAGGTGCCGCTGCCGCCGGGCTACGCCCTCGGCTGGGGCGGCGATTTCGAGAACCTGCTGTCGGCGAGCCGCCGGCTGGCGCTGATCACGCCGCTCGTGCTCGGCCTGATCGCCCTGCTCCTCTACGCGAGCTTCAAGTCGCTGCGGCTGGCAACGCTGATCTTCGTGGCCGTGCCCGTGGCGGCCTCCGGCGGCGTGGCGGCCCTGGCCCTGCGGGGCATGCCCTTTTCCATCGCGGCCGGCGTCGGGTTCGTGGCCCTGTTCGGCGTGGCGGTGCTCAACGGGCTGGTGTGGGTGGCCGGCGCCGAGCACGCCCGGGAGTCGGGGCTCGGCCCCCGGGAGGCGGCGCTTGCCACGGCCGACGTGCGGATCCGGCCGGTCCTGATGACGGCGCTCGTCGCCGCGCTCGGCTTCCTGCCGATGGCGCTGGCGTCCAGCGCCGGGGCAGAAATCCAGCGGCCGCTGGCGACCGTGGTGATCGGCGGCATCGTGACGAGTACGCTGTTGACGGCGTTCGTGGTGCCGGCGATCTACCCCTGGTTCGCCCCGCGGACGCGGACCGCCACCCCGCACTGAGGCCGACGACCGGCCCGAAGGCTCTCCCGCCGATGACGCTCCGCGAGTTTCAGACGCTGATCCGCACCATGTATCACGACAAGGACGCGGCCCGCGGCGTCGAGGGCACGTTCATGTGGCTGACCGAGGAGATCGGCGAGCTGGCGACCGCGCTGCGCAGCGGCACCCACGAGGAGCGGGCCCTGGAGTTCGCGGATGTGCTGGCCTGGCTGGCGACGATCGCCAATGTCGTGGACGTCGATCTGGAGGAAGCGGTCGGCCGCAAGTACGGCACCGGCTGCCCCGGCTGCGGCCGCTTCGCCTGCACCTGCCCCGACGCGGAGAAGCCGTGATGCGGCCGGCGTCGGTCTGGTTGCTGCGGCTGCTCCCGGCGCTGCTCCTCCCCGTGTCGCTCGGCCGGCCGGCGCCGGCCGCGGAGCCGAGGCCGGCCGACTCCGCCGTGACCGTGGGGTTCGACGGCGGCTATCGCACCAACGCCTGGACGCCGGTGACCGTGGCGGGTGATGGCATCGCGCCGGGCGACGTGCTCCATGTGTGGGCCGAGGATCCCGATGGCCAGTTCGTCCGCTCGCCGCCCGGCGTGGCCGCTGCCGGCGCCGACGGCCGCCCGGCGGCGCGGTTCACGGTGCGGTTTGGAAGGCCGACGGGCCGACTCCGCATCGAGCGGGCCGGGGCGGCCGGTGCCGCGATCGTCGAACGCCGGCTGCCCGAGCCGTTGCCCTCGACGGCGCGGATCGTGCTCTGCGCGGGCGACCTGCCGGCGATCGACGAGGCCGCGCGGATCATCGCCCGCGAGGGCGAACCGGTCCCGCGGGTGCTGCCGCTCACCGCGGGCCGCACGGCCGCCGGTGCCGCGGCCCGCGACTACGACGCCGTCGAGGCGATCGTCGTCTGCGGCCGCGCCGTGGCAGATCTTCCCGCAGACGTCATGCAGGGCATCGATGCCTGGGTGCGATGCGGCGGCCGGCTCGTCCTGGTGGCCGGCGGCTCGGCGGAAGGGCTGCCGCCGACCGCCGCCGGCTGGCTGCCGGCGGCCTGCAACCGAACCGTGACCCTGCGTCGGCTCGGCGGCCTCGAGACCCACGCCCGCGCCGGACGGCTGCCGCCCCGCGCGGCGGCCGGCGTGCGGGTGCCGGTGTTCTCAGCCGCCGGTCCGCTGCCCGGCGTCGTCGACGTGACGGAGGGGTCGGGCGGCTCCGGCACGCCGCTGGTCGTGCGGCGGTGTCACGGCCTGGGCACGATCGCCTGGCTCGGCGTCGACATCGACGAGGAGCCATTTCGCGACTGGCCGGGCAGCGGCACGCTCCTGGCGAACCTGCTCGGTGGCCGCCCCGAGCCGCTCGATGGCGAGGGCGCGGCCGCGGGGTCTGGCCGCGACACGGATCTGGCGATGCAGCTGCGGACGGCAATCGAGCGGTTCGTGGCCACCGCGGCGTCGCCTGCCGTGACGCCGGTGCCGTTCGAGGTCGTCGCGGCGATCGGGCTGCTCTATGTGCTCTGCCTGTACCCGCTCGACTGGTGGTTCGTGTCGCGGGCCGGCGGCCGGCCCTGGGTGGCGTGGAGTTCGTTGGCGGTGCTCGTCACGGCCTTCACCGCGGTCGCCTGGGGCGTGCATGCCGCCCGCCAGCCGCGGTCCGCGCCGGGGGGCCGGACGTGCACCGTGACGGAAGTCGTGGACATCGACGCCGTCGGCGGTGGCGTGCGCGGCAGCGGCTGGGCGGCCGTCTACTCGGCCGTCAACGACCGGCTCGACGTGGGCCTCGAGGTCGAGCCGGCCGCCGAGCGGGCGGTGAGCTGGTGGGGGGACGCCGGCCGCGGCTTCGCCGCAGTCGATGCGGCGATGCCGCACCCGGCGTTGGCCGCCGCCGACTACGCCTATGCGGGGTCGCTGGCGGCGCTCGCGGGCGTGCCGATCGCGGCGGCGTCGAGCCGCGTGTTCGAGGCGGAGTGGCATGCCCAGCGGTCGCAGGCCGCGGTCACGGCCGACCTCGTCGCCGCGGCGCAGGGCACGCTGCGCGGCACGCTCGCCCACCATTTGCCGATGACGCTGGAGGACTGCCGGCTCGTGCATGGCGGCTGGCTGTACGACGTGGGCCGGCTGGAGCCCGGGCAGCGGTACGACACGGCGGGAGGCCGCGGGCCGCGGTCGCTGGCCGCGGCGCTCACCCGCCGGTCGGCCGTCAAGGAGCGGGACGTCGCGGCCCGCTGGAATCCCGCCGCGGCCGACGCGGAGCGGATCCTGGAGGTCGCGGGCTTTCACGCCGCGGCCGGGGGCGCGGCCTACACACGCGGCGGCGGCGGCCGGCTCGCGCGGCTCGACCTCACGCCGCTGGTGCGGCTCGATCGCGCGGTGCTCGTCGGGGTCGCGGCCCGGGGGCAGGCGGCCTGGTCGTTCACGGGGGGGCAGGCGCCGGCTCGGGGCCTGTATCGTATCGTGATCCCGGTGGCTCCGGCCGCCGCCACGGAACGGTGACAACGGCATGATCGAGACCATCGACCTGACCAAGAAGTACGGCGACTTCTCCGCGCTGGAGTCGCTCGACCTGCGGCTCGCGCAGGGCGACCTGTTCGGCTTCATCGGCCCCAACGGCGCCGGCAAGACGACGACGATCCGCATCCTCTCCACGCTCCTGGCCCCGACCTGGGGCGAGGCCTATGTCTGCGGCCACTCCATCTACACCCACCCGCGCGAGATCCGTCGCGCCATCGGCTACATGCCCGACATCTTCGGCGTGTACGACGACATGCGGGTCATCGAGTACCTGGAGTTCTTCGCCGCCGCCTACCGGATCGCGGGGCCCGCGCGGCGGCAGGTGGCGGAGCGGTCGCTGGAACTGGTCGACCTCGTGGCCAAACGCGACGAGCTCGTCACGAGCCTGTCCCGCGGCATGACCCAGCGGCTGGGCCTGGCGCGGGTGCTGCTCCACGATCCGCAGGTGCTCCTCCTCGACGAGCCGGCCAGCGGCCTCGATCCGCGGGCCCGGATCGAGATGCGGAACCTGCTCAAGCGGCTCCAGGGCATGGGGAAGACGATCCTGGTCTCCAGCCACATCCTTCCGGAGCTGGCCGACATCTGCAATCGCGTGGGCATCATCGAATACGGCCGGCTCTTGGCCTGCGGGAACGTGCAGGATCTGCTCGCCCAGGTCCGCGGCCGGCCCACGCTTCGCATCCAGGTCGCGGGATCGCCCGCGGCGGCGGCCCGGTCGCTGGAGCGGTGCCCCGAGGTCGCGGCCGTGACGGTCCGTGACGGCGAACTTGTGGTCGCCATCGCCGACGGCGTGGTCGACCGGTCGCCGATCGCCGCCCGCCTGGTGGCCGACGGCCATGGCCTGGTTTCGCTGCGGGAGCAGGAAGTGAACTTGGAGACCGCGTTTCTGGAACTCACCCGGGGCTCGCTGGCCAGGCCGGCGGACGGGTAGTCTTGACGGCCTGGGCCGGCGTGGACCGGCCCGATCTTCGTCCCGGAGGAACCAACGCATGCGAATCGACCGCGTGGTGTGCGGATGTTGCGTCATGGCAGCGTGCCTGATGGCGGCGCGTGGCCCGGCCCAGGGCCCGGAACCGCTCGCCCCGCCCGCGGCCGCCGCCGCGTCGCCGGCCGACATGGGCTACGCGCTCGGCTATCGGATCGGCGAGCAGATCGCCGCCGAGCATCGCGAGATGGGCACGCCGATCGATCATGCGGCACTGGCCCGCGGGCTGACCGACGCGGTGACGGCCGCGAAGCCGCGGCTCGACGAGGGGGGCTTTCGCCGGGCCCTCGCGGCGCTCGAGGCCGCGATGCAGCAGAAGCAGCGGGAGTTCGCCGACCGGATGCGGGCCGCCGCGCAGACGAACCTGCAGAAGGGGACGAAGTTTCTCGCGGACAACGCCGCCCGCAAGGGAGTGACCGCGCTGCCCAGCGGCTTGCAGTATGAGGTGCTCGTGGACGGAGCCGGCCCCAAGCCCGCGGCCGACCATGTCGTCGTGGCCCACTACCGCGGCACGCACATCGACGGCAGCGAGTTCGACGGCACCGATCCGCAGGGCGACCCGGCCTCGTTTCCGCTCCGCGGTGTGGTGCCGGGCTGGCAGGAGGCGCTGCCGCTGATGAAGGCCGGCTCGAAATGGCGGATCTATCTGCCGCCGGCCCTCGGGTATGGCGAGCAGGGGTCGCCACCGGCGATCGAGCCGAACGAGGTGCTGGTGTTCGAGATCGAGCTGATCAGCAGTCGCCCCGCCGGCGCGGGCCGCTGAGCACTGGGGCGGCGCGGCCGGGGGCATGACCGTGAGTCGCTGCGGGATTTCCGTCGGTCTGGTCCGGGCCGGCCCCGTCTCCGGACGCCTGCGGGTGGACGTCCTGCGGGTTTCGTCGGCCGTCGCCCTCGTGGCGGCGGCATGTGCCGCGATCGCCGCCGCGCCGCCGGCCGACCGGTACGCGGCCGCCCGCGAGCGAATGGTCCGCGACGAAATCGCCGCCGGCGGCGTCGTCGATCCCCGGGTGCTCGAGGCGATGCGGCTCACGCCCCGGCACGAGTTCGTGCCGGCCGGGCAAAGGCACCTCGCCTACTTCGACATGGCCCTCCCGATCGGCGCCGCCCAGACGATCTCCGGGCCGTTCGTGGTCGCCTCGATGACGGAGCAGCTGGCGCCGAGGCCGACCGACCGCGTGCTGGAGATCGGCACGGGAAGCGGATATCAGGCGGCGGTGCTGGCGCCGCTGGTGGGGATGGTGTATTCGATCGAGATTCACGAGTCGCTCGGGGAGCGGGCCGCCCGCACGCTCGCCCGGCTCGGCTATCGCAATGTGGTCACCAAGATCGGCGACGGCTTCCGCGGCTGGCCCGAGCATGCGCCGTTCGACAAGATCATCGTCACCTGCTCGCCGGAGAACGTGCCGCAGCCGCTGGTGGATCAACTGGCCGAGGGGGGGCGGATGGTGATCCCGCTCGGCGAGCGGTTCGAGCAGACGCTCGTCCTGCTCACGAAGCGGCAGGGCAAGCTGACCCGCGAGGCCCTGGCGTCCACGCTCTTCGTGCCGATGACGGGCCAGGCGGAGGACGAGCGACAGGTGAAGCCCGACGGTGGCCGGCCCGCGGTTCGCAATGGCGGCTTCGAGGCCGCGCTGCCCGATTCGCAGCAGCCGGCGGCCTGGTACTACGGCCGCCAGATGGAAGTCGTCGCCGAGGCCGCCGTGCCGGAGGGAACGCGGTTCCTGAGGCTGGCGAACGCGCAGCCGGGCCGGCCGGCACAGGTGTTTCAAGGGTTTCCGGTGGATGGCTCGCGGGTCGGGAGGTTGCGGATCGAGGCCTGGCTGCGCGGCGACCGGCTGCAGGCAGGCGCGGCGGCCGCGGAACTCCCCGGGATCGCGGTGCGGTTTCAGGACGAGACGCGGTCCCGGTCAAGCACTGCCCGGATCGGACCCTGGGAAGGGACGTTCGCCTGGCGTCCGGTGGACGGGGTCGTGCTCGTGCCGCCCTGGGCCCGCGAGGCCATTCTCCAGGTGGGGATGATGGGGGGCACGGGCCGCCTCGACGTGGATGACGTGCGGATTACCGGGCTGGAGAAATAACCGCTTCCGGCGGGCGAACGGGGCTTTTTCAGGGAAAAACGCCTGGTTTTTGCGGCGCATCGAGGTGGCGCACCAGGGGCCGCAAGGTTTCTCCAGGCTGCTTGATTTACGCAATCGGCAAACTATCTTTGCCCTGTCGAGCGTCCCTCCCCCCTGAAATTGGTTCGGGGTCGGCGACGTCCGCAGCGGGAAAATCCACGGAGAATGATCGCAATGTTGGCGCAGCGTCGCTGGATGAGAATGGCTGGAGTCGTCACGTTCGTCGCCGTCGCCGCAGCGACCTGTGACGTGCAGGCCGGATGGCATCATCGCTATCGCGGCTACGGTTCGTCGGGTGGTTCTTCCGGTGGTTCCTCGGGCGGTTCGTCCGGCGGCTCCTCAGGCGGCTCCTCAGGCGGTTCGTCCGGGGGCAGCTACAGCTCGTATGGCGGCGGCTCGTCCGGCGGCAGCTACGGTTCGTACGGCTCCTACGGCTCGCATGGCAGCTGGGGTTCGCATCACGCCTACAAGCGGGCCATGCGCGCCTATCGTCACGGCTCCTCGGGCGGTTCCTCCGGCGGTTCCTCCGGCGGCAGCTCGGGTGGCTCGGCGGGGTACAGCTACGGTTCTGCGGGCGGGTCGTCCGGTGGTTCATCGGGTGGTTCGTACGGTGGCTCGTCCGGCGGTAGTTCGGGCGGCTCGTACGGCGGTTACGCCGCGCCGGCCTACTCGGCTGGCTACTCGTCCGGGATGCCGATCGAGTCGTATCGCGTGATCGGTGAGACGCCCTCGATGCCGGGCGGCGAGATCATCGGCGCGCCCGTTCCGGCCGCGACCGATTCGACCCGCGTCGAGACGGTGCCGGCCGACGGTGCCCTGCTGGTCGTCGAGGTGCCCGCCGCCGCGAAGCTCTTCGTGAACGGCGCCGCGACCTCGTCGCAGGGGGCGGTGCGGCGGTTCCTGTCGCGCGGCCTCGTGGCCGGCAAGCAGTATGAGTTCGTCGTTCGCATGGCGATCGATCGAGACGGCACCACGGCGGAGGAGACGAAGGTCGTCTCGCTCACCGCCGGCGGCCGCTCGCAGGTCGCCTTCTCGACGGCGGCTGCGGCCCCGGCGAAGACCAGCCTCACGCTGCACGTCCCCGCCGACGCCAAGGTCTGGCTGGCCGGCAGCGCGACGGCCTCGACGGGCGTCGTGCGGCAGTTCGAGACCTCGAACCTGAAGGCCGGGCAGACCTGGCGGAACTACGAGATCCGCGTCGCGACCGTCGTCGACGGCCGCGAGCAGACGGTGTCGAAGGTGATCGACCTCGCCGCCGGCCAGGCGGTGGAGCTCACGCTCGACCCGGCCACGCGGACGGCTGCGGCGGACGCCACCGCCAGCCTCCGCTGATCTTCCCGGAGCGGCTGATTTCCTGACGCACGCGCTCCCGCGTGGCCCCGTGCCGCGCGGGAGCGTCGCGTTTCCGGGGCGGGGTTCGGGTACCATGGGGCCGGCCGTGCCATGGCATACCGATCCCTCAAGAACATCCTCGGCGAGACCAGCCTGGAGCGGAAGTGCCGCTTCCTGTTCGGGCTCTGCCTGTTCGTGCTCATCGCCGGCAGTTTCTGGTGGTATGGCAGCCGGACCGAGCAGCTGGTCTACGCGACCACGCGGAACACCGGTCGCCAACTGGTGGATGCCTACATGCTCCAGTACCACTGGCAGAAGCTGGAGCCCGAGCAGAAGTACACCGACCTCATCAAGCGGCTGGCCAGCGACCTGGGCAATCCCACCTTCGACTCTTCCCAGCTGTTGCGTCCCGATGCGACGGCGGCCGAAAGGGCCACGTACCGGAGGCTCGACCTCGCGGTGCTCGACTACTTCCGGGCCCGGCCGGCGGCTTCCGCCGCCGCGTCCGCCGGCAGCGGTCCCGTGGGCTTCGGCGGCGACGCCGGCGAGTATCGCGAGTTCCGCACCGAGGACAATTCCGAATACCACTATTACCAGCCGATTCGGGCCAAGCAGAACTGCCTCGTCTGCCACGTGGCCCGGAGTGGCGCGGTGGGGGCGGCGGCCGAGGCGGGCGGGCAGCGGCTCGCCCCTCAACCGGGCGATCCTCCTGGCGACGGCGATCATGACCGTGTTCCTCGCCATGCTCGCGGCCTACGCGATCGTCCGGTACGTGATCGTCAAGCCGCTCGAGCACCTCCGCGACGTGAGCGACGAGATCCGCCGCGGCAACGTCCAGGCGCGGGCCGAAATCCACACCGCCGACGAGTTCGAGGAGCTCGGCGTGGCCTTCAACCGCATGCTCCGCGGCCTGATCGACTCCCAGGAGGAGCTCCGCAAGACGAATGCCACGCTCGACGAGAAGGTGGACGAACTGGCCCAGGCCAACCTCAACCTCTACGAGATGAACCGGCTCAAGGGAGACTTCCTCGCCACCATGAGCCACGAGCTGCGGACCCCGCTCAACAGCATCATCGGCTTCTCCGACGTGCTCGGCTCGATCCAGTCGCTCGACGACAAGCAGCGCCGCTACGTGGAGAACATTCGCACCTCCGGGCGGATGCTCCTGGAGATGATCAACGACATCCTCGACCTTGCCAAGATCGAGGCCGGCAAGATGGATGTCCGGCCGGCCCCGTTCCGGGTCGAGACGGTCGTCTCGGCCCAGTGCGACATGGCGCGGCCGCTCGCCGAGCGGAAGCGGATCGACTTGTCGTACGACGTAGGGCCCGGGCTCGACGCCGTCGAACAGGATCAGGCCAAGGTGCAGCAGATCCTCGCGAATCTGCTGTCCAATGCCGTGAAGTTCACGCCCGAAGGCGGGCAGGTGGAGGTCGTGGCCCGGCTCGACGGGCCGGGCGACGAGCCGGCGGCCGACTTCGTGCTCGAGGTGCTCGACACGGGCGTCGGGATCGCGGAGGAGGAGCAGCAGACGATCTTCGAGAAGTTCCGGCAGGGCCGCGTGTTCCAGCAGGGGGACGATGCCATGACTCGGGAGTACTCCGGCACCGGCCTCGGGCTCTCGATCGTCCGCGAGCTCTGCCGCCTGCTCGGCGGGGATGTGGCCGTGGAGAGTCAGCTCGGCCGCGGCAGCCGGTTCACCGTCCACCTGCCGCTGCGGCTCGCCCGCGCGGACGAGGGAGGGAGCGGCGGGTCAGCACCGGCCGCTGTGGCGGCCCGGGCGGCAGGCTGACGGGATATGGCCTCACGACCAGAGAGTGGCGCGATGTCGGGAGACAAGAAACAGGCGGAAGTCGTGCTCTTCACCGACGGGGCCTGCAGCGGCAATCCCGGCCCGGGCGGCTGGGCGTTCATCCTCCGTCATCCCGGCACCGGCCGCGAGGTGCAGGACTCCGGCGCCGAGGCCGAGACCACCAACAACCGCATGGAGCTGACCGCGGTGGTGCATGGCCTCAGGCAGCTCAAGCGGCCCGCCGTGGTCGAGCTCGTCACCGACAGCGTGTACGTGGGCACGGGCCTGGCGGAGTGGCTTCCCCGCTGGAAACAGCAGGGCTGGCGGCGCAAGGAGAAGGGCCGCCTCGTGCCGATCAAGAACGAGGACCTGTGGCGGGAGCTCGACCGGCTGGCGACGGCCCACACGATCCGCTTCTCCCACGTCGCCGGCCATTCCGGCCATCCGGAGAACGAGGCCTGCGACCGCATGGCCGTGGCGGCCTACAAGCGGCTGCAGGGGCGGGCGTAGGGGGGCGTCGGGGTTTGCGAGTGGGGTGGCTCGCGTGAGTCCCAAGAAGCCCCGGGTGGAAACCCGGGGACACCGGGCATGAACACCACCCCGCCATCCATGCTGCATAAGGGCACGTGCTGCGCCAGTTCAAACCTGCAGCGCATGGCATACGGGACGAGATACGACCCGGAGTCCCCCGGCTTCCGCCGGGGGCTTTTTGTGGGGCTGTCACGCGACAAGAAGCCCCGGGTGGAAACCCGGGGACACCGGGCATGAAAACCACCCCGCCATCCATGCTTCATAAGGGCACGTGCTGCGCCGGTTCAAACCCGCATCGCATGGCATACGGGACGAGATACGCCCCGGAGTCCCCCGGCTTCCGCCGGGGGCTTTTTGTGGGGCTGTCACGCGACAAGAAGCCCCGGGTGGAAACCCGGGGACACCGGGCATGAACACCTCCCCGCCATCCATGCTGCATAAGGGCACGTTCTGCGCCGGTTCAAACCTGCATCGCATGGCATACGGGACGAGATACGACCCGGAGTCCCCCGGCTTCCGCCGGGGGCTTTTTGTGCCGTTCACGTGTGGCAAACCGCGAGCGGTGCGGTGGGCGTCACGGTTTTGGTTGCGACCTTCCAGCTCGCTTAAACTGCGGCCATGACCGCACCGCCTGCCGATCGCGAGCCGAGCCTGGGCACACCGCTGGAGCGGCTCGTGGGCGTGGGGACGGCGCGGGCCGAGAGGCTCACCAGGCTCGGGCTCGTCACGGTGCGTGATGCCGTGATGCACTTTCCCCGGGAATACCGCGACTTCTCCGGGGCCCATGCGGTTGCCGACCTGCGGGCCGGGGAGCACGCGTCGGTCGCCGGCGAAGTGGTGGATGTCGGCGCGAAGACGCTGTTCTCGGGGCGGCACATGCTCTCGGTCCGCATCGCCACCGCCGCTGGGAGCGTGCGGGCCGTGTGGTTCGGGATGCCGTTCATGGCGAAGCGGTTCGCGAAGGGGATGCGGGTGGTGATCGCCGGCCAGCCGCGGCACAAGGCGGGCGTCTGGGAGTTCGCGCACCCCGACGTCCGCTGGCTCGGTGAGACCGAGGAGGCCCACGCTTCCGACTGGCTCGCCGTCTATCCTCTGGCGGAGGGCGTGCAGCAGACGCACGTGCGGATGGCGGTGCTGGCCGCCCTCGGCCACGCCGCCGGCATCGTGCCCGAGGCGTTCCCGCCGGACATGCTGGCCGCGAAGGAGCTGCTGCCGATCGAGCGGGCGCTCCGCGAGATCCACGTGCCGTCGAGCCGGGAGATGATCGACGCCGCCCGGCGGCGGTTCGTTTACCAGGAGCTGTTCATGCTCCAGCTCGCCCTGCGGATGCATCGCCGCCACCAGCAGGTGCGACGGACCGCGCCGCTGGTGCCGGTCGACGCCCGGCTCGACGCCCGCATTCGGGCCCGCTTTCCCTTCGCGTTCACGCCGGCCCAGCGGCGGGTGTGCGGCGAGATCGCGGCCGACCTGGGACGGGCGGAGCCGATGAACCGGCTGCTCCAAGGCGATGTGGGCAGTGGCAAGACGGCCGTCGCGATCTATGCCATGCTCGCCGCGGCCGCCACGCCGGTGGCCGCCGCGGGGGCCGCGGGGGCCGTGATGCTCGAGGAAGGCAGGCCGTTGCGGCACCAGGCGGCGATCATGGCGCCCACGGAGCTGCTGGCCCGGCAGCACATGGCGACGCTGGAGCGGCTGCTCGCCGGCACCGGCACCGAGGTGCAGATGCTCGTGGGTGGCCAGACGGCGCGGCAGCGGGAAGCGGTGCTCGGGCGGATCGCATCCGGCCAAGCGGCGATCGTCGTCGGCACGCAGGCGCTGATCTGCGGAACGGCGCGATTCAAGAGCCTGGGACTCGTCGTCATCGACGAGCAGCACCGCTTCGGCGTGCTCCAGCGGGCGGTTCTCCAGCAGGGCGAAGCCGAGCCTCACACCCTGGTGATGACCGCCACGCCGATCCCGCGCACGATCGCCCACGCCGTGTACGGCGATCTCGACGTCTCGGTGCTCGACGAGCAGCCGCCGGGTCGGCAGCCGGTCGCCACCTACCGCGTCGGCCCCGGCGACCTCGACCGGTGGTGGGACTTTTTTCGCAAGAAACTGGCCGCGGGCCGCCGCGGCTACGTGGTCGTGCCGGCGGTGGAGGAATCGAAGCGCGACCTGGCGAGCATCGCCAGCGCCTACGAGTCTCTGGCGAACGGCCCGCTGGAGGCCTTCCGGCTCGGCCTGGTGCACGGGCGGATGAAGGCCAAGGAGAAGGCGGCCGTGATGGAGGCCTTCCGTTCCGGGGCGATCGACGTGCTCGTGGCGACGAGCGTGATCGAGGTGGGGATCGACGTGCCGCAGGCCACGATCATGACGATCCTCGACGCCGAGTCGTTCGGCCTGGCGCAGCTGCACCAGCTCCGCGGCCGCGTGGCCCGCGGGGCGACGCAGGGCATCTGCGGGGCCGTCGTCGCCGTCCAGGACGAGCCGCATCCGCGAATCGACGCCTTCGTGGCCACGACCGACGGCTTCGCGCTGGCCGAGCGGGATCTCGCGCTCCGCGGTCCGGGCGACCTGGTAGGCACGCGGCAGAGCGGCGTGCCGCCGCTCTATCTCGCCGACCTGCTCCGCGACGGATCGGTCGTGGCGGAGGCTCGCGGCGACGCCCTGGCTCTCTTTGATCGCGATCCGGAACTCACCGACGACTCGCTCCTGCGGCTCAAGGAGCTTATTCTCATGCGCTGGGGCGAGACGCTCGGCCTCGGCCAGATCGGCTGACCCATTCTGAAGGCATGCGATGTTTGCGTTCGCTTATGCAATCAAGTCGTATCTGCAGCCGCTGGTGGCGTTGCAAGTGGCCCAGCAGACGCTCGCCAATGCGGGCTTTCAGATCTTCGACGTGGCCCAGCCCGGCAAGGTCACCGTCGGGGGCACCCATCCCGGCGCCGGCATCCTGGTCACGGCCGTCTCGATCGACTGCGAGGGGGGATCGGCGACCGTGATCAATGCATTTTGTCCTCATCAGGCGGCCGCCCCATCGGCCCAGCAGATGGCCGAAACGGTGTTCGCGACGATTCAGGCGTCGTGATGGCCGCGGTTCCGCGGGCTCTGCCAGGCGCGACGCAGCGGTGTCACGACGGCGAGGATGAGTCCGCCCAGGGCCAGGCCCGTGACCGCCTCGGCGGTGTGGCCCAGGAGCCCGGCTGCCGGGAGGGAGTGCACCGCGGTCTCGATCGCGTGGTGCATGGCGGGCCATGAGTGAACGACGAGGCCGCCGCCGACCAGGAACATCGCCACGGTGCCAGCGATCGCGAGGCCGCGCATCAGCCACGGAGCGGCGGCCACGATCGCCCGGCCGACGAGCCGCGGGCCGGACCGGCGGGCCGCCGCCAGCCACAGTCCTAGGTCGTCGAGCTTCACGATCGCGGCGACCAGGCCATAGACGCCGCCGGTCATGCCCAGGCCGAGGGCCGCGAGGACCGCGGCCCGCACGGGGAACGGCGCCGCCGCGGCGACGCCGAGGGCGATGACGATGATCTCGGCCGAGAGAATGAAGTCGGTGCGGATCGCGCCGCTGATCCGCTCGCGCTCGGATGGCTGGTGCGGGTGCGTGCCGTGGGCGGTCTGATGGCGGCCGTGGTGCCACGCATGCCAGATCTTCTCGGCACCCTCGAAGCACAGGTACGCGCCGCCGACGAGCAAGAGCGGCTTGATCGCCCAGGGGGCGAGGGCCGACAGGGCCAGTGCGGCCGGCACGAGGATCAGCTTGTTGAGGAACGACCCTTTGGCGACGGCCCAGACGACGGGCAACTCCCGGTCGGCTCCGATCCCGGCGACCTGTCGGGCGTTGAGGGCCAGGTCGTCGCCGACGACGCCGGCCGTTTTGTGGGCCGCCGCTTTCGTGAGCGCAGCGACGTCGTCGAGCGCACCGGCGATGTCGTCGAGCAGCAAGAGCAGGCTGGAAGCCATCGCCGGTCCTCGAACCTTCAGCAGGTCCGAATCGGCTCGGCGGCCCGCCACGCCGTGCCGTCCCGCTCGACACGATGGTAGAGCGTGTCACGCTCCACGGGCTCGCGGCCGGCCTCGCGGATCAGCCGCTTGATCTCCTCCACGGAGAGCACCTCCGGGGTCGTGGCCCCGGCGTCGTGGTAGATGAGCTCGTGCCGCACCGTGCCGTCGATGTCGTCGGCGCCGTAGGCGAGGGCCGCCTGGGCCGTGCCGATCCCGAGCATGATCCAGTAGGCCTTCATGTGGTCGAAGTTGTCGAGCACGAGGCGACTGATCGCCATCGTCCGCAGGCTGAAGGCGGCCGAGGGCTTGGGAATGTGGGAGAGCCGGGTGTTCTCGGGGTGGAAGGCCAGCGGGATGAAGGTCTGGAAGCCGCCGGTCTCGTCCTGCAACTCGCGGAGCCGCAGCAGGTGATCGGTGCGGTGGAAGGCGTTCTCGATGTGGCCGTAGAGCATGGTGGCGTTGCTCCGCAGGCCGAGTTCGTGGGCCGTGCGGTGGATCGCGAACCACTCCTTCGTGTCGGCCTTGTGCTCGCAGATCTTGTCGCGGACCTCGGGATGGAAGATCTCGGCGCCGCCGCCAGGCAGGCTGCCGAGCCCCGCGTCCTTCATCTCCACGAGGATGTCGCGAATCGACCGCTTCGTGAGGTGGGCGAACCAGTTGATCTCGACCGGCGTCCAGGCCTTGAGGTGGAGCGTCGGGTAGGCGTCGTGGAGGAGGCGGACGACGTTCAGGTACCAGTCGTAATCCTTCTGGTGGTGCAGCCCGCCGACGATGTGCATCTCCGTCGAGCCGGCCTCCACGGCCTCCCGGCCGCGGGCCAGGATTTGCTCGTCGCTCATCACGTAGCCCCGGGCCTCGCGGAGGTCGGCGCGGAACGCGCAGAACGTGCAGCGGTAGACGCAGACGTTCGTGGGATTGAGATGGGTGTTGATGTTGTAGTAGCCGAAGTTGCCGTTCTTCCGCTCGCGGACGAGGTTCGCCAATTCGCCGAGCTCGTGGATCGAAATCCGCTCATCCCAGAGCATCTCGGCATCGGCGGCGGACAGCCGCTCGCCCGCCTCCACCTTTTCGCGGACGGGGTCGAGCGATGGAAGAACGGCACGGATCATGGGGGAATCTCGGGAAAGGAAATGTGGCGGGGAACGTGGCTGCTACCACAAGAACCGCAGGGAACGGATTTCCGCAACCCGGCCGCCGTCAGGCCCATAAATCCGCGGCGATCGCCACGAGCAGCACCAGGCCGATGGCGGCGTTGGCCGTGAAAAACGCCTGGTTGACCCGCGACAGGTCGTCGGGCCGCACCAGGGCATGCTCCCAGACGAGCAGCCCCGCGATCGCGGCCCAGGCGAGCCAATAGATCCAGCCGAGTTCAGGCACGACGGCCGGCAGGGCCGCGAGCACGACGAGCGTGGCGGCGTGCAGCCACTTCGCCAGACCGAGGGCCCGCGGGATGCCGATCCGGGCGGGGATGCTCCGCAGTCCGTGGGCGGCGTCGAAGGCGGCGTCCTGACAGGCGTAGATGATGTCGAAGCCGGCCACCCAGAGCGTGACGGCGCCGCCGAGCAGGGCCGCCGGCAGGAGGTCGGCGGGCGTTGTGAGGATCGTCAGACCGCGGAGCGCGATCCAGGCCGCGACCGGAGCGAACCCGAGCGCGGCCCCGAGCCACAGATGGGCCAGGGCCGTGAACCGCTTGGCGTAGCTGTAGCCGAGCAACCAGGCGAGGACCGGCACCGAGAGCACCAGCGGCATCCAGTTGGGCAGGAAGAACAGCGTCGCGCCGATGAAGGCGGCCGACGACGCGACCACGAGCCCGAGCACCTCGGCCACGCCCACGTCCCCCCGGGGCAGGTGCCGCGCGGCCGTCCGTGGGTTGGCGGCATCGATCGTGCGGTCTACGAGCCGGTTGAAGGCCATGGCCGCCGTCCGGGCGGCGACCATGCAGAGGAGGATGCCCGCCGCCGGCCGCAGCCAGCCGCCAGGCCCGGCGGTGAGCCCCGGGTCGATCCCGCGTTGGGCGGCGAGCAGGGCGGCGGTCACGGCGAAGGGCAGGGCGAAAACGGTGTGGCTGAACCGCACCAGTTCGAGGTAGGTCCGGAGGCGGCTAAGGGCCGACGTGGGCCGCGCGGAGTCGCCCGTGGTGACGGTCGCCATCAGGTCGCCTCCCCCCAGCGGCGCATGAGCGTGTGGGCGACGCCGAGCTGGTCGCAGATCCGCGCCACGACGAAGTCCACGAGGTCGGCCACGGTCGCGGCGCCGTGATAGAAGCCGGGCGCGGCCGGGAGCACGACGGCCCCGGCCTCGTGGATGGCCTGCATGTTCTTGAGCTGCGGCAGCGAGAGCGGCGTCTCGCGGGGCACGACCACGAGCTTCCGCCGTTCCTTGAGGTGCACCTCCGCCGCACGGTGGACGAGGTTCTCGCCCATTGCGTGGGCCACGGCGGCCAGCGTGCTGCCGCTGCAGGGACAGATGACCATCGCCGCGGTCAGGAACGAGCCGCTGGCGATCGGTGCCATCAGGTTCTTGTAGTGGTGGTAGGTGCAGCGGCCGGCGGTCGGCGGTGCCTTGCCGAGGAGGGCGGAGAGATCGAACCGGTCGAGATCGATGCGGCGGTCGGTCTCCGTGGCGAACACGGCCTGCCCGGAGGGGCTGACCGTGAGGTGGATGTCGCAGCCCGCGGCGAGCAGCACCTCGACGAGCCGGACGCCATACGGGGCGCCGGAGGCTCCGGTGATCGCGACGACGATGGGGAGGTCGGCCACGTCAGCCCGCCTTTCCCGAGACCCGGGTCGCCAGCGTGAGCGTGGCGATGCCGAACGTGAGCGGGATCATTTCGACCGTGTCGAAGCCGGCGGCCCGGACCAGCGTGGCCAGCCGTTCGCCGCTGGGAAACTCCTCGACGCTCTTGTTGAGGTAGGTGTAGGCGTCGGAGCGATTGCGGGCCACGGCGTTTCCCAGGAAGGGAAGCACGCGGCGGAAATACCAGAGGTAGCCGCCGCGGACGAGGGCGTTTCGCGGCAGGGAGAACTCGAGGATCGCGAGCCGGCCGCCCGGCTTGAGCACGCGGCCCATTTCGGCGAGCCCCCGGGCGGTGTCGGCGATGTTCCGCAGGCCGAAGGCCACCGTCACGAGGTCG
Organism: Planctomycetaceae bacterium; assembly: GCA_021300535.1. Lineage (GTDB taxonomy): Bacteria > Planctomycetota > Planctomycetia > Pirellulales > UBA1268 > QWPN01. The sequence continues at coordinate 29,995 of JAJTED010000007.1, forward strand.
AACGTCGCGGCGGGGAAGGGGAGGGCCTGGGCGTCGGCCTCGATCCACTCCACGCTCTTGCCGGCGGCGCGGGCCTTCTCCACGCCGCGGTCGAGCATCGGCCGGCAGAAGTCGCTGGCGACGATCCGCACGCCCGGCCTGGCCGCGCGGGCGTAGGCGAGCGCCAGGTCGCCGGTGCCGGTGCAGACGTCGAGCATCGCCCCGGCCGGTGGCGGCGGAGCCCGGCGGACGGTGACGTGCCGCCACCAGACGTCGATCCCGCCCGAGAGCATGCGGTTGACGAGGTCATAACGGGGCGCGATCTCGGCGAACATGCCGCGGACCTTCGCCCCGCTCTTGTCGACCGCGTTGTGCGCGGCGGCCGGCTGGCCTATGGTGGCGGTCGATTCAGCGATCACGCGGTCACTCCCGGACTTCGGCCATGCGGTGGCATTGTCACGAACTCTTTCATCGTATGCCGGAGGGGGCGGTCGCGGGAGGGATCGCGGTCGTGATCGACGTCCTCCGGGCCTCGACGACGATCATCACGGCCCTCGCCAACGGAGCGGCTCGCGTGCGGCCCATGGCCGATGTCGCGGCGGCGAGGGCCTCTGCCGCGGCCCTCGGACCTGGCGCCGTCCTCGGGGGCGAGCGCGGGGGCGTGCGGATCGACGGCTTCGATCTGGGCAACTCGCCGGCCGAGTATGCCCGCGATCGCGTCGCCGGCCGTTCGCTCGTGATCACGACCACCAATGGCACGGCCGCGCTGGCGGCCTGCCGCGCCGCGCGGGAGATCGTGGTGGGGGCGATCGTGAACCGGTCGGCCGTGGCGGCCGCCGTCCGGCAGCTCGCGGCGGCGGCGGACTGCGGCGATGCGCATCTCGTCTGCGCCGGCACCGATGGCACCGTGACGGCGGAGGACGTGCTGGCCGCCGGGGCGATCCTCGACGCGGCGCTCCGTGACGCCCCGGCCGAAGAACTCGACGCCCCGGCCCGTGCCGCGCTCGCAGCGTTTCGTGGCGTGGCCGGCGCGGTCGATCCCAGGGCCGCGCTCGCGGCCGAGTTCCGCCGGGCGCCGGGCGGGGCGAACCTCGTCGCCCTGGGCATGGAAGCCGATCTGCCTCTCTGCGCGACGCTGGATGCGGTCGCGGTCGTCCCCCGCCTCGACGTGGCCAGCGGCTGGCTGACTGAAATGGTGCCGAACGCCGAATCTCGGTAAGGTACCGGCCGCCCCGGATTCGCCAGATACGGTGGCGGGCACCTTTTCGAGAGTCATCATGCAAAACCAGAACGATCAGTCGCGGATGGACCGGATCGTGTCCCTCGCCAAGCGGCGCGGCTTCGTCTTTCAGTCGAGCGAGATCTACGGCGGCTTGAACGGCTTCTGGGACTACGGCCCCCTCGGCGTGGCCCTGAAGCGCAACCTCAAGGACGCCTGGTGGCATGACATGGTCGCCGGCCACGACGAACTGGCCACGCTCACCGGCGCCCCGTCGCCCTACGAGATGACCGGCCTCGACTGCACGATCATCATGCACCCGCAGGTCTGGAAGTGCTCGGGCCACTTCGACCTGTTTCACGACTGGATGATCGACTGCCGGGAGTCGAAGCGCCGCTACCGCTACGACCACCTCCACGGCCGCTGGGCGGCCCACCGCGGCAAGAAGGTGTTCGTGACCACCGACGCCTCGGGGGACGAGGCGGCCCCCGCGACCGTGGCCCGGGCCCAGAAGTTCTTCGGGCTGCGGGCCAAGCAGGTGGACGAGATCGAGTGGGGCGGAGGACTGGAGTCGCTCCAGCAGGCGATCGCGGCCGGTTCCGCCACCCTGGCCGACACGCTTGGCCCCGACGCCACCGCCCCCGGCTCGCTCACCGAGCCGCGGGAGTTCAACCTCATGTTCGAGACGCGGATCGGGGCCCTGGCGGGCGACGACGAGGATCGCGCCTTCCTCCGTCCCGAGACCGCCCAGGGGATTTTCGTGAACTTCAAGAACGTGCTCGACACGTCGCGGGTTCGCGTGCCGTTCGGGATCGCCCAGGTGGGCAAGAGCTTCCGCAACGAGATCACGCCGCGGAACTTCACGTTTCGCTCGCGGGAGTTCGAGCAGATGGAGATCGAGTTCTTCTGCAAGCCGGCCGACTCGGCGGCCTGGTATCGCTATTGGCGGGATCGCCGCTGGAAGTGGTATCTCGACCTCGGGCTCACGGCGGGCAGGCTGCAGCTCCGCGAGCACGCCGCCGACGAGCTCTCGCACTACTCCGTGGGCACTGCCGACATCGAGTATGCGTTCCCGTTTCTCGCCGCCGGCGAGTTCGGCGAGCTGGAGGGCATCGCCCATCGCGGCGACTTCGACCTGCGGAGCCACATGGAGGGCAAGCTCGTCCGCCAGGACGGCGGGCTGGTCGTCGAGACCGGCCCGGATGGCAAGCCGCGGCACAAGGGGAGCGGCAAGGACCTCTCCTACTTCGACGACATCACGCGGGAGCGGTTCGTGCCGCACGTGATCGAACCCTCGGCCGGGGCGGACCGGGCCACGCTCGCCTTTCTCTGCGACGCCTACCACGAGGACGAGGTGCCCGACGAGGACGGCAAGCCGCGGAGCCGCACCGTGCTCAAGCTCCATCCGCGGCTCGCGCCCGTCAAGGCGGCGATCCTGCCGCTGGTGAAGAAGGACGGGATGCCCGAGGTGGCGATCGATCTCTACCGGGCCCTCAAGCCGCACATGGCCTGCCAGTACGACGAGAAGGGCTCCGTGGGCCGGCGCTACGCCCGGCAGGACGAGGCGGGCACGCCCTGGTGCCTGACGGTCGACGGCCAGTCGCTCGCCGACCGGACGGTGACGCTCCGCGACCGCGATTCGCTCGTGCAGCAGCGGGTGGCGATCGATGAGGTCGTGGACCTGCTCCGCGACAAACTGTCATGAAGCCCGCCCTGGCTACCGTTTCGAGCCTGCAGGCGCCGCTGGTGACGATCCTGGAGGACTACGCCGCGGGCCACGTGGACGCGATCGACCTGTGGCTCGGCCATGCCGACGCGTTCGTGGCGGAGCAGGGCGTCGCGGCCCTCGCGGATCGGCTCGCCGCCCACGGCATCGCCGCGGTGGCCGCGTCCTTTCAGGGTGGCCTGCTCACGAGCCAGGGCGACGCCCGCCGGGAGCACTGGCGGCACTTCGAGGATCGGCTCGCGTTGTGCCGCGATCTCGGCATCCCTGTGCTCGTGGTCGCCGGCGACGCGTTCGGCCCCCTGGCGGCCGAGGATCTGGGCCGACTCTCGGCCAGTCTCGTCGAGGCGGCGAAGCGGGCGGCCGACGTCGGCATCCGGTTGGCGCTCGAGTTCGACGCCCGGGCGAGCTTCCCCAACAACCTGCAGTCGGCGGTCGCGGTGGTCGAGGACGTCGGCTCACCGGCCCTCGGCGTGTGCCTCGACTGGTTCCACTGGACCGTGGGGCCGAGCAAGCCGCTCGACCTCTGGCTGCTGTCGCGGGACAACCTCGCCCACGTGCAGTTGTCGGACATCGCCGATGTGCCCCGCGAGATGGCCGCCGACGCCGATCGGATCCTGCCGGGCGAAGGCAGTTCTCCGTGTGACGACCTGATTCGCCGCTTGCGGGAGATCGGCTACGCGGCCGCGGTCGCCGTCGAGACACCCAATCCCCGCCTGTGGAGCATCCCGCCACGGCAGTTCGGCGAGGTCGCGTTCACGGCGGTGCGGAAGCTGCTGGGCCAGGCGGACGAGCGGGGGTGATGTGGCGCGCACGCACGAACGGCACAAAAAGCCCCGGGCGGGAGCCCGGGGACTCCGGGTGGCATCTCGTCCCGGGTGCCATGCGGCGTGAGTCTGCATCGGGAAATCACGTGCCGTCGTGCCGTCGTGCCGTCGTTCCGTCGTGCGGTCGTGGATGGCGGGCTGGTTTTTGTGCCCGGTGTCCCCGGGTTTCCACCCGGGGCTTCCTGCCGCGCCGACTCCACAAAAAGCCCCCGGCGGGAGCCGGGGGACTCCGGGTATGCAAACCATCCCGGCCTGACGCAACGCACGTTCGCGGCCGGCGTGCTGTCAGGGATATTCCTTGAGCAGGTTGCTGCGGGCCTCGATTTCGTCGATCGGCCGCAGCCGCTGTGATGCTCCTGGCGGCAGGATCGGGAAGTGGCGGGAGCCGGTCAGCGCATCGACGAGTTCGTGGCAAAAACCCGGATGGGTCACCCAGAGCGACGGATCGTAGCGCCGAAGGTCGACGGCGACGGAGTAGCTGCGGAGCGTCTTGCGGCGTCGCTTCACATATTGCGGGAAGAAGGAAATGGCCAGTTCCCGCAACGTGCGATAAATCGGGTCTCGGTGCCGAAGGAACGGGCTGTTGCTCTTCGAGATCGCGCCCCAGCAGCCGCCGCGGCGGAATAGGGCGATGACGTGGTCCACGTCGCCGCGGGCCGCGCCCAGGTCCATGAGCAATGGCGGCTGCCCTGCGAGCCAGAGCCCACAGGCTGCGACGAACGCCGCCTCGACGCAGTGGGCCGTCCCGGCCCGCAGCGTTTCCACGACGGAGCGGGCCGTGGGACCGTCGTGCTGGTGGTTCCAGGGGATCGCATTGACGAAGTCCTGAATCCGCTCCGGCGTGCGCAGATTCGCGAGCCGGGTCGCGAGCGGCCGCGGCAGGCCGAGGCCGATTCCGAGTTGCACGCCAGTTGCGCGGGCCATCACCAGATTCCTGAAAACTCAATTCCGTGACGCGGAGCGTACCACCGGTCGCCGCCCGTGACAGCGGTGCTGGCGCCTTTTGATGTTGCGCCAAGTGGCTCGAAAGAGCGTCGCCGCTGCAGGAATCCGGTGGCAACCGTTGTTTTGCAGATCCTTTGAATTGGGGATCGGTCTCATCACCCGTCCAGGAAGCCCCGGGTGGAAACCCGGGGACACCGGGTATGAAAACCGTCCCGCCATCCATGCCGAATGACGGTGCGCCATTTCCCGGTGCAAACCCACATTGCATGGCACCAGGTAAGGCATGCTACCCGGAGTCCCCGGGCTCCCGCCCGGGGCTTTTTGTGGGGTCGGCGGGGCAGGAAGCCCCGGGTGGAAACCCGGGGACACCGGGTATGAAAACCGTCCCGCCATCCATGCCGAATGACGGTGCGGGAAACCCAAAAGTGGCTGGCCGACGGCCCGATCCCATACAATCCTCGTCGTCGCGGTTCGAGTGCCCTGGAGATCTTTCTCGATGAGAAGGTTCCGGTTTGCCGTCGCGTTCGTTGTGGCCCTGCTGGCCGCCGGCTTCTCGGCCGAGGCCCGGGCCGGCCGATTCTGGTGTCGTGGTCCCTACGTCGCGCCGACCTTCGCCTACGGCAACGGCGGCTACGCCGCCGGCTACAGCACCGCGGTCACCCGCTGGGGCTGGAGTGGCTGGTGTGGTCCGCGGTGGGGCGGCTGGTGCGCGCCGCGTTGGAACTGGTGCGGACCGCGCTGGGGCTGGGGATGCAGGCCGTGGGGCTACGGGACTTGGGGTTGGGGATGCGTGCCTTGGTATGGCGCGACGACGTGGGGCTGCGCAGACGCCGTCTCTCTTTCCGTGTCGGGCGGCAACGCGACGTTCTTCTCCGGATCGCTCGTGCCCTATCCGGTCTATGGCGGCTGGGGCTATCCGGCCATATGGGTGCCTGGTGAGTATGGCTGGTACGGCTATCCGTATGGCACCGTGCTGCCGGCGAGATTCGCGCCGCAATTCGGGCCGGCCGGCGTGTTGCCGTTTCTCGGCCTCGGCGCGGCGACGGCCAACGCGAACGCCGGCGCGCTCGTCGCGCGAACCTCGTCCGCGTCGCGGCCGGTGATTGCCGCCGCGCCGCAGCCGTCTGGTCGGCCCGCGGTGGTTCGCGCGAGCACGGGCATCGCGCGGCTCCGCGCGGCGCGGCTCGTGGCCGTGGGCGACCGGCATCTGCGGGGCGCGCAGGGCGACCCGGTGCGGCTGACGGCTGCGCTCGACGCGTATCGCCGGGCCGCCGCCATCGCGCAGGACCAGCCCGACATTCAGCTGCGGCAGTCGCTCGTGCTCGTGGCGCTCGACCGCCAGGATCAGGCCGACGCGGCGATCGGCCGCGCCGTGGCCATCGACGGGCGCCTCGCGGCCGTGCCGGCCCCGCCGGCGGCCGGTCGCCAGGCCGTCGCGGCCGATCCAGTTTTCGGCGACCGTCCGGCCGGCGGGTCGCCACCGTTCGCGGTGCGCGGCGCCGCGATCCTGCGAGAGATCGCCGCCCAGGGCGAAGGCGACGACGGGGCCGGCCGCGTCGTCGCGACGCTCGCCGACCGCTGGTCGCAGCGGTTCGACGGCCGCCTCGGGGCGCTGGCGGCGATCTCCGCCACGCCCTGACCTCGTCCAGGGCGGAAACGGCGGTATCCTTGGGGAGATGTCCGCCCCCCCGCCGCCGCTCTGTGAACGCATCGACCTCGCCGCCGCGGACGGCCGCGCGCGGCTCGAGGCGTTGCGTGGCAAGCTCGTGTCGCAGGGAGACGTCGTCAGTCCCGCCGGCCGGCAGCGGACGATCGACGTGTTTGGAGAGCCGCTCGCGCCCCGCCAGGTCGTGGAGCGGATCTGCGCGGACGTCCGCGGGCAGGGGATCGACGCCCTGCTCGACTACACGCGGCGGATCGACGGCGTCGCCGTGACCCGGGAGACGCTGTTCGTGCCACCGGCAGCCCTGGCGGCCGCCCATGCGACGGTCGAGCGCGGCTTTTTGGCAGCCGTGCGGCGGATCGCGGACCGCGTGGAGCGATTTCAGCGGGCCTTGCTCTCCCGCGACGTGAGCGTGACGCTCGCGGGCGGAGGGAGCCTGCGGCAGCGCTACCTGCCGCTCGACCGCGTGGGCGTGTGCGTGCCGGGCGGGGCGGCCGCCTATCCCTCGACGCTGCTCATGACGGTCGTGCCGGCCCGCGTGGCGGGCGTGCCCGACATCGTCGTCGTGGCGCCGCCGACGCAATACGGCGCCGAGAATCCGCACGTGCTCGCGACCTGCCACGAACTGGGAGTGCGCACGGTCGTGCGGGCCGGCGGGGCCCAGGCGGTGGCGGCGATGGCGTATGGCGTCGCGGGACTGCCGCGGGTGGACAAGATCGTCGGCCCCGGCAACCTGTTCGTCGCCCTGGCCAAGGAGCACGTGTACGGCGACGTGTCGATCGACGCGATCGCGGGCCCGAGCGAGATCGTGATCGTGGCCGACGACGCCGGGAATCCCGAATGCATCGCCGCCGACATGCTCGCCCAGGCGGAGCACTCGCCCGGCGCGGCGATCCTCCTCACCGCCAGTCGGCCGCTCGCCGACGCCGTGGCCGCGGCCCTGGAGCGGCGGGTGGCCGACCTCGAACGCGGCGACCTGACCCGCGACAGCCTCGCCCGGTTCGGTGGCATCGTGGTCACGACGAGCGATGCGGAGTCGGCCGCGCTCGCCGACGAGCTCGCGGCCGAGCACCTGTCGATCGACACCCGCGACCCCGAGGCCACGCTGACCTCCATTCGCCACGCCGGCGCGGCGTTTCTCGGGCCGTGGAGCCCGGTGGCGGCCGGCGACTACGCGGCCGGGCCGTCGCACGTTCTGCCGACCGGCGGCACGGCGCGGTTCGCCGCCGGCCTGTCGGCGAACGAGTTTCTCCGCGGCGGCAGCGTGATCCATCTCGCCCCGGACGACCTGGCCGCGATCGCCGACGACATCCGCGTCCTCGCCGACACCGAAGGGCTCACGGCCCATCGGCGGAGCGTCGAGGCCCGGTTGTAACGGTCGTGCGGGGCCTGCATGGCATCGCGGCGACGCGAGCGGTGCCGCGTGAGGTAGACTCTGCTGCCGACACCGAGCGCAAGCGTTTTGGAACGTCACCCCAGTGCGGGAGGCGCGGGGGTCGGCGAACGCTCGACGAGCGTGCGGCCGCCGCGGCCGCAGCGAGGAGACTTTTGCCGCCCCCAAGCCGGCTTGGGCTGACAACGGCCCCCACTTCGTCATGCCCGCCGCCCGAATCATGAACCACACCCGCGCCACCTCTACCAGCCTCGTCCGCCCCGACATCGCGGCCCTGGCGGGCTACGTTCCCGGCGAGCAGCCGCAGGGGGGCGACTGGATCAAGCTCAACACCAACGAGAATCCCTACCCGCCGTCCCCCGCCGTGGCGCGGGCCGTCGCCGCGGCCGTGGCGGGCCGCACGCTCGCCAAGTATCCCGATCCGGTGGCCACGGCGTTCCGCCGGCGGGCCGGGGACGTGCTCGGCGTCGATCCCGACTGGATCATCTGTGGCAACGGCAGCGACGACCTGCTCACGATCCTCGTCCGTACCTTCGTCGGGGCGGGGGAGCGGCTGCGGATGCCCTACCCGAGCTACATCCTCTACCGCACGCTCGCCGGCCTCCAGGGGGCGGGGTGCGACGAGTTTCACTACGCCCGCGACTGGTCGCTCGACGACGGCTTCGCCGCGGCCGCCGCCGACATCCGGCTGGCGATCATCGCCAATCCCAACAGCCCATCGGGCACCCTGCTGGCTCCGGATCGTGTCCGTGAGCTCGCCGCTCGGCTGCCCTGCGGCCTGGTCGTGGACGAGGCCTACGGCGACTTCGCCGCCACGAACTGCCTCGATCTCGTCCGCGAAAACGAGCGGGTGATCGTCACGCGGTCGTTCAGCAAGTCCTACGCGCTGGCCGGCCTGCGGTTCGGCTTCGCCGTCGCCCAGCCGACGGTGATCGAGCAGCTGCTCAAGGTGAAGGACTCGTACAACTGCGACACGCTGTCGATCGCCGCCGCCACCGCGGCCATCGACGACCAGGCCTGGCTGGCGGCGAATCGGGCGCAGATCATCGCCACCCGCCGGCGGCTGACCGACGAGTTGCGGCGGCTCGGATACGACGCCTTGGAAAGCCAGGCGAACTTCGTGTGGTGCACGCACCCCGAGCGGCCGCACCGGCCCATCTACGAGGCCCTCAAGGCCGCGGGCATCCTCATCCGCTACATGCACTACGCCGGCTGGGGCGACGGCCTTCGCGTGTCGGTCGGCACCGACGCGGAGATCGACGCCTTCCTCGCCCGCATGCGTTCCCTCTGATCAGGTTTCCCATTTCTCGTTCCCGCCGGTCCATCCCATGCCCCGCGCCGCCACCGTCTCCCGCAAGACCGCCGAAACCGACATCCGCCTCACGCTCGACCTCGACGGCATCGGCGCCGCCGAGATTCGCACCGGGATCGGCTTCTTCGACCACATGCTCACGCTGCTCGCCGGGCACTCGCTCTGCGACCTGAAGGTGGCCTGCACGGGCGACCTGCACGTCGACGGTCACCACACGGTGGAGGACGTGGGCCGGGCCCTGGGTACCGCGCTGGTCGAGTGCCTCGGCGACCGGCGCGGCATCCGCCGCTACGGCCACGCGATCATTCCTATGGACGAGGCGTTGGCGACCGTGGCCGTCGATCTCGGCGGCCGTGCCGCGTGCGTGTTTGCCGTGGAGTTCCCGGTGCCGACGATCGGCACGTTCGACGCCCAGCTCGTGGAGGTGTTTTGGGAGAGTGTGGCCGCCACGGCGGGCATGAACTTCCACGCCGTGCTGCACCACGGCCGCAACGGCCATCACATCGCCGAGGCGGTCTTCAAGGCCGCGGCCCGCGGTCTCCGTGTCGCTGTCGAGCCCGACCCCCGCCAGCCCGGCATCCCGAGTACGAAGGGCACGCTCACGAGCAAGTGAGCGTGCCCGGCCGGTCCGGGCAACCCTTGGCGTTGCCCGCGACCGGCCCAGCCGGCAAAGGCCAGGATGGCTTTGCCGGCGTGCAGTCGGCGCACGCTCACGAGCAAGTGAGCGTGCCCAGGCGGCGGCACCATTCAACGGCCGCCGGGCCGCTTGGCTGGTGGCCCGCCGATGACGCGGATGTCCTTGTCGAGCGGCAGGCCGGTCTGGGGCCGCTCGCGGAGGATCGCGAGCGCCTGGGGCGATACGGTCCGCAGGGACGACATCGACAGATAGCCGGGTGCGCGGACGACCACCCGGGCGATCGCGGCGGAATCGGGGCCCGACAGGTCGGTGATCCCGGGGAACTGGGCGCTGAAGCTCGGGCAGTCGGCCAGCGCGCGGGCCGTTTCCACGGACAGCGACTTCAGCCCGGGCATGACGAGCTCCACCCCCACGTGTCGGCCGAGCCAGGCTGCCGCTTCCGGCGTGAGCGACTCGACCGCCAGCAGTCGCAGACTGCCCCGCTGCCGCCACAGCCCGCGGGCGACGTCCTCGGGAATGTGGCGGAGACCGAGTTCCAGGGTCTCGGTATGCCGACGGAACGCCGCCGCCGCGTCCGCGTCGAGCGCCACCAGGCCGCGCAGCTGGATCGTGCCGCGTCGGGACGCCAAGGCCTGCGCCACGCCGGTGGTGAGATGGCCGATCCGCGGCAGCCATCCATCCCACATCTCGACGGCCGCCAGTCCCTGGGCGGCTTCCGGCGAAAGCCGCGCGATCCCGTGGAGCTGGATTTGGGGGCCGGTCTTCCGTCCCAACGCGTCGGCCGTCTCGGGCCCGATCGATTCCAAGCCGCTCAGGCGCAGCAGCGCATGCGAGCCCATGTACACACCACCGCCACGCGGCGCGTCGGTGCCGCGACGCAGGCCGTCCTCCGGTTCGAGCAGGGCGGTGGCGGCTACGGCATCGAGCCGGCGAAGATTCGGCAGGTCGAGCCCCTCCTGTTCCCGCCCGAGTGCCCGGGCGACTTCAGGATCCAGGCGTTCCAAGCCGGAAAGCACGAGGCGGGACGGTCCCTCGGCGAGCAGCCGCGCCTCCTCGGGCGTGACCGCGGTCACGCCGAGTTCGAGTTCCCCCGGAAAGGCGACCAGTTCCCGCGCGGTCTCCGCCGAGATCTCCGTGATCCCGGCCAGCGCCAGTGACGTGTGGACGCCCGCCCAGTGCCGGGCCACTTCAGGTGGAAACGACTGCAGTCCGCCGAAGCTGAACATGGTGGCGAACTGGCCTTTGGGCTCGGGCCGCATCAGCAGGGCCGCCACGTCCGGCGTCAGGGTCGCGACGCCGTCGAGCCAGATGGCACCGGCCGTGCCGGCGTGGATCGCCTGCGCCATGTCGGGCGTGAGCTGCTGGAGGCCCGAAAGGTCGACGGTCCCCTTGAAGGTGGCCAGCGACCGCAGGGCCGCGACCGAGATTTCGCCGAGGCCCGTGAGCCGGAGAATGCCGCCCTGCGGGTGGCCGCGGCCCCGGATCGCCGCTGCCACGTTCTCCGGCAGGCTGGTCAGACCGGGGAGCGACACGTCGCGAACCCCGGCCAGGGCCGAGGCGGCTGCCGGTTCCAGGGCGGTGATCGCGGGAAGCCGCAGGCGGCCGTTGAAACTGCCCAGGCCGCGGGCCGCCTCGGGGGACAGCCGCTCGACGGCGGGCAGATGGAGAAAATCCGACCAGTTGTTGGCGACACGCTGCCACTCGGGGGCGCGGGTTTCCGCCAAAAAATCCATGACCCTCAACAGCAGCAGTCCTTGATGCGACGCCCGCCGCGGTGCGTGGGACAGTTCCTGCCAGAAGCGGTCGATCTGTTCCGGTGTCATCCCGGCGGCCTTGAAGGCGGCTTCGAACTGGGCGTCGCTCGATCCGGCGAGCGGCGGCTTCGCGGCCTGCTGACTCCGGATCGTGGCCGCGTCCTTGGCGGTGAGCTCAGTGATCGTGAGGAGATCGACCGGCGGCACGGGATTCGCCGCTCGGGCCAGACCGCACAAGACCGTCATGCCGAGCCAGGCCCCGCAGGCCAGCCAGGGCACGACGGTCGCGGGGCGACGGGCACCCGGCGCAGGCCGCGGCTGCGGTCTCATTGTCCACCTCCGGCCGGTGTGGCCGATTGCTTGGTGATCATCGCTTCACATGCCGCCCGGGCGCGGCCGGCCGCCGCGGCCAGCGCGGTGTTCGGCGACCGGGCCAGTTCGGCGAGACGCTCCCCCATCCACGTGATCGAGGCGGCCGCATCGATCGCGGCGTCTGGCGGCGGCTCCAGACGCCGGGCGAGCATCCGCGCGGCGCGGCGCACGTCGCCGCGACCGGCGGCTCGGGCCGCCGCGTCGAGGATCGCGGGCAGGGGCTCGTCGCCGTAGGGATCGAGTTCCGCCACGGCCGCGAGCGCGACGAAATCGACCTCGTCGTCGAGCATTCGCACGAGCACGGGCAGCGCGGCGGGCACCACCAGCGCCTGCCTGCCGATCTCCGCCACGGCGGCCGCCCGCTTCAGGGGATCGGCGCTGTGGGTGTCGACCTCGGGATACTCGACGAGATACGTGTAGGTGGTGCCGAATCGGGAGAGCTGACCGCGGGCCGCCGCCGCGACCTGCGGCGGGCCGTCCGCAGCCAGACGGTGCAGCACCTTGGCATCGACCATCCGCAGTGCGTCGAGCCGGCGCAGGACGTCGATGGCCGCGAGCTGCTCGGTCGGGCGGGAGTTGTCGAGCAGAATCCGCGCGAACGCCTCGTCTCCGTGGCAGCGGAACTGGGGCCGGTTGTCCGAGACGAGTCGATCGATCGCGGCCCGTCGTTCCTGGTAGGCCTTCAGGCCAGCCAGCCGCGCAGGCGGCGTATCGGCTCCCAGCGCCGCGACGGCGGCCCGCAGTTTCGCGTCGCCGCGCATGGCGGCCTCGGCGTCCGCCGGCGTCCGCGGCGGAGTGGCCGCGCCGCGGCGCCGGATCCGGTGCACGGCGTTTTCGTGGAGATTGAAGGTGACGAGCGTGTCTCCGAGCCGCTCGATGTTCGTCCACCGCAGGGAGTCGGGCTGTGGCAGATACCAGACGCCGTCGGTGTCGAGGAGCCGGCCGGGGCCCGCGAACAGATGGCCGTCGAGCACCGCCATGCCCGCCAACACCTCGGGGACGAAGGTCTGTTCCTCGGTGACGAACCCCAGCAGCGGGACGTGTCCGCAGTCGTCGAGGTCGATCTCGTAGGGCACGCGTGAATACAGCGACCAGTTGGCGACCGCCTTGCGGCCGCCGTCCCAGAACAGACCGCGGATGCTGCCCATGAGCACCCGCCGCCAGCCACCGTCCCGGAGACTGTGGCACCACAGGCCGCTGCGTGACCGGTCGCCGCCGACGGTCAGCCAGAGCCGATGCCGCACCGGATCGGCCAGCATGCCGGTGATCTCGTAGGGCTCGCCGCCATCGAGCTGATGACGCGGCACAACGGCGGCAGTGGAGGCGAACGTCGCGGCGCCGGTGTCCGGGGCGTAGGTCGCCAGGCCGCGCGGCACGGCCATGTACAGGCGGCCGTCGAGCCAGGCCATCCGTCCGATGCTGTTCGAAGGCAGACCGTCTTGTTCGCCGACCGCCGTCAGGCCGCGGCCATCGACGACGAACAGGCCGTGCCCGAAGGTGCCGATGAATGCCCGGCCGTCACCGGCGGCCAGCCCGGTGACCGCCTCCGTCGGCAGGTCGAAGGCCGCCACCTCGGCGAGCAGCCCGCCGCCGGGGCCGCAGCGGGTCAACAGGTGGGGCCAGGCCAGAGCCGCGCCGGGGCCGCCCCCCTTCGGTGCCGCCGCGGCCCAGAGTAACAGGATCGAGCTGCCCTGGTCGGCCGCCTGGCGATCGACCGCCGCGGCGACGAGCCGCGGTTGGCCGGGCGGGGCGTTGGTGAACGTCACCGGCTCGATCACGTAATCTGCCCAGGGGCCGACCGGTGGCGGCGGGGGCGGGGCGACCTCGCCCTTGCCGGCCTGCGGATCGAAGCGGTTGCCGATGATCCGCCGGTAGCGGGCGATCTGCGACCGCGTCTCGCCGGAATACGCCCGTGCCTTCAGCAACGCCTCGACGCGCCGGTGCAGGCCGCCGGCCTGGCCCTCGGTCATGACCACCGCATGGGCGAACAGCTCGGGGCTGCGCATCAGGAGACCGCCGTCACCGCTTTGCTCCGCCGTGGCGACGAGCGCTTCCGCGTATGCCGTCGCCCGCCCCTCGAAGGCGAGTCGCTGGAGCGCCACGGCGGCGATCTGCGCGACGGTCTTGTAGGCGGCCATCTCGAAGAATGTCCATGGCGGATCGGCCTTCCGGAAATAGATGTCGAGGATGCGTTCCGCCGCCGTCAGGCTCCGGGCGCCGGGCTGGTTCAGCAGGCACGACAGGCCGACGATTTGCAGCGCCGGATCGGAGCCGCCGACGAGGCCATCGACGAGCGGCGTGATCTCGTCCAAGGGCGGACGAGCGGGGCGATCCATGACCGCCATGAAGAGCGCGGTGTGATACTGATTGGCGAAGGCCTCGCGGGCGATGACGACCCCGGCGTCCTTTTGCCACACCGTGAAGCTGGGGCCGTTCGGCAGTCGATCGGCCAGCGCCTCCGTCGCCAGTTCCCGCTGCAGGCCGGTGATGTACCGCATGAACTCGGCGGCGGTCGGACGCGGCGCTCCCGGGACGAGACGGTCGACGAGCGCGAGCTGCCGCACGAGGACGAATCCCGTCGTGGGCCGCTCGGCGGCGCGGCGAAACGCGAGGACGCGATCCGCGGTCGCCCGCTCCACGGCACGGATGCGGTCGCGGATCTCCGCCTCCTCTGCCGACGCGGGGGCCGGCGTCGGCGACCAGATGCTGTGCAGCAGTTCGACGGGAAACAGCGCCTCCCAGGCCAGGGATTCGGTCGTCCGCTCGTAGAAGTCGCCGATCAACTCCGCCTGTCGCAGCCGCGCCTGCGCCACGTCCACGGGCCGCGCATCGGCCGGCAGGGCCGCCTGGCTGAACGCGTTCGCCAGGTCGAACGTTTCCCGGCAGGGATGGAGAACGTAGGCCGCTTCGGCCAGCCGGGACGCCTGCGGCCCGTCGCCGATCCGGTCGAGCCGCCGTGCCCGTTCGAGGAGCAGTTTCGCCTCCGCGGTCGGGCTGGCGGTCTCGGGCTCGACCGCGCCGGCCAACATGTCGGCCAACGCCGCCGCGATCGCATCGCGGGCCGCGCCGGTCTTGGCGGGCGTGCTGACGGTCCGCTCCCGCCGCTTCCCGTCCTTGAGCGGCAGCAGGGCCAGTGCGATCACGAACGTGTCCCCCTCGCGCCGCAGGCTACCCTCGAGCAGCAAGGCCGACGCCCGGAGATCGAGCTCGGTGCCGGTCAGGTCGCGCTCGGTGGTGAGTCGGCGGAGCTGTTCCCGCTCGAGGACGACGACGTCGGGAAGCCGCTGCAGATCCTGCGCGGCGAACACCGACAGCGCCCGGGCGGTGGCCACGGTGGAGCCCGTCTCCTCCTCGCTCCGCAGGCCGACGATTCCGACCAGCCGGCGGCTCTCCGCGGCCGCGCGGAGTTTTCGCAGGCCCGTGCGCAGGTCCGCCAGCAGCACTGCCCGGTCGGCGAGCAGGTCGGCGGCCGCCCATTCGCCGTCCGCGAGCCGAATGCCGGTGCGGGTCTCCACCACCCGCACCCGCACCCGCGGCGGCGTCTCCGCGGAGCCCGCGTCGAGCATCACGATGGCGTCGGCCGCGAGCAGCTGGCCGAGTTTCATGCCCGCCGCGGCGTCGCCGGCAGCGGCCAACTTCAGTTCATCGACCACACGGGCGACGGCCTGCCGCTCCACGAGCCGCACGCCCGCGTCGCTCGACAGGTCGGTCGTGAGCAGATCGGCGAGCGGGGCCCGCGTCGCCGCGGTGGGTACGATGGCCACCGTCGGGGGGGGAGGCTCCGCGGCCGCTGCACGGGAAACCCATGCCAGGCCGCAGGCCGCGATCGAGGCCAGGCAAGCCGCACGGTAAACGGAAACGATGTGCATGGTGACGGAAGGCGGGGGAACGCCGAAGGGCCGACACCTTCGTAAGACCGGCGACCTGTGCCGATCTTGGCCCCGGCTCCGTGACGGGTCAGACTAGCCGGGCTGGTCGGGGCACCGCAACCCGTGGATCGCGAACCGGTGGGACCCAAGATGCGGCCGTCCGGCCCGTCTCATGGATTGACACGGAGCGGTATCGGTTTGGAAACGTCCGACGAGCAACTCGTGGCCGCCTGGCGGCAGGCCGGCGACCGCGGGGCGCTCGATGAGCTCGCCGTCCGGCACCTGACCACGGTCCGCCGCATGATCCATTCGATGATCCTCAACGATGCGGCCGCGGACGATCTGGCGCAGGACGTGCTCCTCCGCGCCTTTCGCAGCCTCGACGACTTTCAGGGCCGGTCCAAGTTCACGACCTGGCTGTACCGGATCGCCATGAACACGGTCCACGACGCGCTCGACCGCAGGCGACGTTCGCCCATCGACGATCGGGCCGAACTGCCCCGGGACGCGGCCGTGCGGGACGCGGGCGTCGGGGCGGAAGTCGAGCGGGACGAGTTCGACGGGGCCGTGGGCCGGGCGCTGCAGGCCCTCCCGCCGAAACTCCGCGCCGCCATCGTGCTCGTGGCGATCGAGGAACTCGACCCGGCCGCAGCCGCGCGGATCGAGGGCTGCACGCGGGCCACCATCTACTGGCGGCTGCACGAAGCCCGCAAGCGGCTCGCCCACGCCCTGCGGGAGCAGGTGAAACCATGACGCCCGACCCGCGACAGCCGTCGCGATCCGGCCCCGACATCGACGTCCGCCTTCGCGAGTGGCGCCGCCGCCGGGACGTGGCGGCGGATGCAGCCGGCCGCGTCAGGCGCATCGCAGCGGCGGTCCGCGCCGCCGACGTGGCTGCGATCCGTCCGGCCATCGCTCCGCCCGTCCGCTGGGTTGAGCGGACCGGCTGGTTCGCTGCGGGCCTCGCGGCGGCCGCCATGGTGGCATGCGTGGCGTGGCGAAATGGAGCCAGCGACGAGACGGCGAACTGGCCGCCGAGCGTGCGGTTCGCCGCCGCCGACATCGCCGCCCGTGCCGAGGTCTTGGCCGGCATGGAGCAGACGTTCGCGGGGCGGCTCGCGTGGGTTGCGGAGCACGATCAGACGGTGACCGTGGGGCTGGCGGACGGCTCGGCCGCGGCCACGTCGGTCGCCGTGCGAATCGTCGTGCTCACCCGGCGTGGCCCGGCCGCGCGGTGGGAGCCGGCGTGGCAGACGGACGTCGTTGTCCGCGACGAGCAGGTCGTGGACGTCGCCGCCGGCGCCCACGGCGACGGGCGGCTCAAACTGTGGGCCCATTGCCTGCCCGACGGGGCGATCGCGGTGGACGGTGAGTTGACGCTCGCGATGCATGCGGTGCCGCTGCGGGCTTCCTACGGCGGCGTCCAGAAGGCGGGCCTCCCGCGCCGGGTGACCGGCGACGGCGCGGCGGACGTCGAGTGGCAGGTGATCCAGACGGTGGTGCCACTTCGTCCTGCGACCGGGAAGGAGGTCGGATGACACTCCGGGGTGCAGTTCTCCGCGGCGTCGCTGCGGCGAGCCTTGCGATCGTCGTGGCCGACGTCGCAGCCGGTGACGATGCCCTCGTGGTGGCGCCGTCCGATGCCCGCACCAACTACTTCGCCGGCCGCGCGGCGGACTGTGGCACCGTCATCCGGGGGGGCGCCGCCGTCGAGGGCAGCCTTGCATGGGTGCTGGCGGTCGGGGGCCGCTCCCTGGCGAACGGCGCCGTGGCTGTGCGGCATCCCGGCCGTGGCGCCACGAACGCCATGGTCACGGTGCCCTTTCCCGCCGGTCGCGAGGGCGTGGTGGCGGAGGCCACGTTGACGACGGTTCTGGCCGACGCCGCCGGCAACCGGCTCGGCACGGCGACGCGGCCGGTGCGGATTTTTCCGGCCGATCCGTTTTTCGACCGCCGGCGCTGGCTCGAAGGGCTGCGGATCGCGGTCGTCGATCCGGACGGCGGTACCGAGAAGCTGCTCACCGCCGCGGGAGTGCCGCTGCTGTTCGCGCGGGCCGACGCCGACATCGCCGCGCTGCGGCCGCAGGTGGTGATCGTCGGCGAGGGGTTGGCGTGGGCCGAGCATCCGCGGCTGGCAGCGGATCTCGTCGGCCTCTGCGGCCGGGGCACGAACGTGCTTTGTCTCGCCCCCGCAACCGGAGCGTTCCCGCTGCCGGACCCTGCCGACACGATCGGCGACGGCGTCGCCGACCGGCTCGCGCTGCGCCAGGCCGACGTCGTCGGCGACCTCGACGGGCGGCTCGATTGGCGGGATTGGTCGGCGCGCGGCTCCACCGTGGTCAGCCGCCTGGCGATCGTCGCCGACCGCGAGGCGGTGGTGGCGCGGGCCGGCGGCACGCCCCGCGGCTGGCCGTGGCTCGAGGCGCGGTTTGCCGACCGCGAGTCAGGCCGGCCGGCGGGCACGTTCGTCGTCTGCGGCCTCGGCATCGTCGCCCACTGGGAGGAGACGCCGGCAGCCCGCTACCTTTTCGCGGCGCTCCTCGCCCGCCTCACGCCCCCGGCCGCCGACGCCGGCCCGTCACCAGATCCCCGTTCCCATCAGGAGAGCCCCCGATGATCATCGTGTCCCTTCGGCCTGCAGTCGTCCGCGTCCTCAAATGCGTCGTTTCCCTGGTCGCCGTCGTGCTCGCGGCGGCACCCGCGGTCGCCGAGCAGGCGGCCGCGACGCCACTCGTGCCTGTGGCGCTCCTGCCCTTCCAAGATCGCGCCACCGAGGGGGCCGCGCCCCGTCCCGGCGGGCCGGTCGGCGACGGCGGCAAGGTCACCGACCTCCTGTTCGCGGAGCTGGTCGTCGAGCCCGCGCTGATGCTCATCGAGCGTGAGGACATCCGCAAGCTGCTCGACGAGCAGGAATTGAACCTCACGGGTCTGGCCAACCCCGCCACGGCGACCCGCGTCGGTCAGCTCACCGGCGCCAAGATCCTGATCGCCGGCTCCGTGTTCCGCGTCGACAACTCGCAGTATCTCGTCGCCAAGATCATCGGCACCGAGACCAGCCGCGTGCTCGGCGCGAGCGTCAAGGGCACGGCCCGCGACGACCTCGGAGGTCTGGCCGACCGTCTGGCCACGGAGATCGTCAAGGTGGTGACCGAGCGGGGGGGCGAGCTGCTGCCCAAGGTCGTGACCCGCGACGACCGGCTCGCGGATCTGAAAAAGGCGTTGCCGGCGGGGGAGCGGCCGACCCTGTTCGTGGAAATCAAGGAGCAGCACATCGCCCCGGTCGTGGCCATCGTCGCCGGGCCGGGGGGCCTGGTCGTCATCGATCCCGCGGCGGAGACGGAGATGACGCTGTTCGCGAAGGAGGCCGGCTTCGCGGTCGTCGACCCCAAGGAAGGCAAGCGGTCCGCGGCCGCGGTGCTCGTGCTCGGCGAGGCGATCAGCGAGCCCGCCGTGCGGCACGGGAACCTGATCTCGGCGAAGGCCAGGCTGGAGGTGAAGGCGGTCGATCAGGCCACGGGCAAGGTGCTGGCCATCGATCGGCAGACGACCGTGGCCACCGACCTCACCGAGCAGATCGCCGCGAAGACGGCGCTGCAGGAGGCGTCGGCCTTGATCGCCGAGCGGCTGCTGCCGAAGATCGCGGGCTTCAGGCCGACGGAGCGGGCGCCCTGAGCCCGCCCGGCCCCGCGGAGCCGGCGTGAGCCTGGGTGCTCGCGGGACTGCCGGGAAGCCCGAATCGTCAGATGAGGGAATCCGCGTCGCTCCACCCGCAGCCAGGATGGCGAAGTGCAGCGGCGACTTTGGCCGCCCCCGAAGCCGGTGCTCCATCAAAGTCGAATGGGCGTAACCTACTCGCGGCTTGTGCTGTTGCGGGTTCTCCAGTCGTGGGCTCGGTTTGACATGCGCGAACGGCACAAAAAGCCCCCGGCGGGAGCCGGGGGACGCCGGGTTGCATCTCATCCCGGGTGCCATGCGATGTGGGGTTGAACCGGGAAATCACGGTGCGTGATGCGGCATGGACGGCGGGATGGTTTTCACACCTGGAGTCCCCGGGTTGCCACCCGGGGCTTCTTGGGCCGGTGACGGGACCGATCGCCTGTGTACGGGTGGTCAAAACACGATTCGCCGAGGCAACACCAGTCCCAAGAGGCAGACTGGCTCAACGACGGGGCGAGAAGTGCGAGTTATGCCCAAGTCGAATGCGGTCTACCTGTGCGTGGACAAAACCCTCCATGGCACTGTTGTTCGGCACGAGGGTTGCGGTTTCTCCCTCTCCTTCTCCTTCTGGGAGAGGGGCGGGGTGAGGGTGCAGGCAATCGCCGCAGCTTCGGCAGCACCCTCACCCGGCCTCCGGACGGCCTCTCCCCGAGAGGAGAGGCGAGATCGGCGACGCTGCCGTCAAGCCGCACATGTCGTGCCGAACAGAGGTGCCTGCATGGCCTTTGTCCACGTGTTTGTCCCCTGGGCCGACCGGCGGAAACGCCAAGGGTTTCCCCGGCCGGCATGCCTCGCATCCTGCTCGGGCAGACTTGTTCCACATGCTACGAGTCGCCGGTGTGGCTCTCCCGGTCGTCCGCGGGATTCTCCGTCACGCTCTCGATTCGCCCGTCCCGCAGCCGCACCACCCGGCGGGCCCGGGCGGCGATGTCGGGCTCGTGGGTCACCA
Organism: Planctomycetaceae bacterium; assembly: GCA_021300535.1. Taxonomy (GTDB): domain Bacteria; phylum Planctomycetota; class Planctomycetia; order Pirellulales; family UBA1268; genus QWPN01. The sequence continues at coordinate 50,354 of JAJTED010000007.1, forward strand.
GCACGATCGTACGGCCGGCGCGGTTGAGGGCGGCGAGCATGTCCATGATCTCGTGGCTGGTCGCCGTGTCGAGATTGCCCGTCGGCTCGTCGGCGAGGATGAGCGCGGGATTGTTGACCAGGGCCCGCGCGATCGCCACCCGCTGCTGCTGACCGCCGGAAAGCTGGGTCGGCCGGTGGCCGAGTCGATCGGCCAAGCCCACCAGCCGGGCCAGCGCCAGGCAGCGGCCGTGGTCGCCCGGCTGCCTGGGCCGATAGGCCAGCGGCAGCGCGATGTTTTCCACCACGCTCAGTTGCGGGATCAGGTTATACGATTGGAAAACGAAGCCCAGCGTGCGGCCGCGAACGCGGGAGAGCGCCGCATCGTCGAGCCGGGCCACATCCCGCCCCGCCAGCACGTAGCTTCCGGAGGTCGGCCGGTCGAGGCAGCCGAGCACGTTCAAGAGCGTGCTCTTGCCCGAGCCCGACGACCCCATGATCGCCACGAAGTCGCCGCGCCGCAGATCGAGCGACACGCGGTCGAGGGCCCGCACCTCCTGCCCCTCGAGCCGGTAGAGCTTCGACACGTCGCGGATGCTGGCCACGACGTCCGCTCCCTGTGCGACGGCGGCCGGTTCACTCATGGCGAAGCGCCTCGATCGGGTCCAGGGCGGCCGCCCGCCGGGCTGGATAGAGGCCGAACACGATCCCTAAGCCGACTGAGATCGCAAACGCGACCGCGATCGACCAGGGCACGAGCGGCGGGTCGAGGCCGCGGATGTCGGGCGGCAGCGCGGCCCAGACCCGCGGCAGCAACGACTCCACGCCCCGGAGTGCCAGCGCCACCGCCGGCCGGCAGAGAAACCCGGCCGCCACGCCGAGCAGGCCGCCGGCGCCGGAGAGCACGATCGTCTCGCAGAGAAACTGCCGGATGATCTCCCCCCGCGTGGCCCCCAGGGCCCGCCGGATGCCGATCTCCCGCGTCCGCTCGGTGACCGTGGCGAGCATGATGTTCATGATCCCGATCCCTCCCACGAGCAACGAGATGCCGGCGATGACGAGGAGCAGGACGTTGAACATCATCCGCACCGTCTTCGCCTGCTCGAGCAGTTCCTGGGGCACGACCACGGCGTAGTCCTCGGTCTTGTGATACCGCTTGAGCAGGTCGCGAATCATGTCGGCGGTCGCCGGCACCCGCGCCAGGTCGGCGAGGACGACCGTGATCTGGTCGAGCTCCACCGTCTCGGCGGTCCAGGAGCCCTGCTGCTCGGCGACAATCCGATCTCCGATCCGGGCCCGGAACGTGGAGAGCGGGAGGTAGACATCGCGGTCGAACTGCCGCGCCGCGAGGCTGCCGCCGATGGCCGCCGCAGCGGTTCGCGGGGCGGCCACGCCGACCACCACGTAGAACTCCTGTCCCACCAGCACGGCCGCGCCGAGCGGATCGTCGATGGGAAACAGCCGTTCGGCCACCTCGTGGGCCAGCACGACCACGTTGTCGCAGCGGTCGAGGTCATGGTCGGAGAGCCCGCGGCCGCGGGCGATCGCGAGCTTGTTGGCCGCGAAGTAGTCCGGCGTGCAGCCGATCACGACGCCGTCGAGTGCCCGCTCGCCGCACCGCACCTCCCGGCTGATCTGCCGCAGCGGCACCGCCCGCACCAGTCCCGGAACGTTGGTGCGGATCCGGTCCTCATCGGCCCGCAGCAGACCGTAGGCGATGCCGAACCCATCGCTGGCTTTCTCGTTCGGGTCGGAGGGCGGCTTGATGCTCCGCACGATGATGCTCGTGGCGCCGAGGGCCTCGATCTGCCGCTGAGCCTGGATGGCGACCCCCTCACCCATGGCCACCAACCAGATCACGGCCGTGACGCCGATCAGGATCCCGAGCACCGCCAGCGCCGAGCGGAGCTTGTGCAGCAGCAGGCTGCGAACCCCGGCCCGCAACTGCTGCCAGATGCTCACGACCGCGCGGCGGCCGGTGTCCGCAGGCCCGGATTCGCCCCTCCGTCGCCATGGTGGTCCCTGGTTGGGTTGCCATCGCCCTCGGGCAGAGCGTCGCCGAGCACCGCCCGGGGATTGAGGAGCACCACCTCCCCGGGCTCGAGGCCCGACGTGATCTCGACAAACGCCTCGCTGGCCTCCCCCAGCTTCACGGTCCGCCGCTCGACTCCCCCGGCCTTCTGCACGGCACAGACATGGCTGCCCCGCTGCTCGGCGACCGCCGCCACGGGCACGGCGATCACGGCCTCGAGTGCGGCGACCACGATCTCCACCTCCGCCGTCAGGCCCGGCCGCAACAGCGGCGACTGGTCGTCTATCTTGACCCGGACCTCGTACCGCTTGGCGGTGTCCATGTATCCGGTGGAGTTGGGCCGGGTGGCGACTTTCGTCACACTGCCGGTGAACTGGTTGCCCTGCACATCGATCCGGGCCCGCATGCCCGGGCGGATCTTCTCGACCCGCGATTCATGCACGCCCACGTCCGCCCGCATGGTGCTCAAGTCGGGCAACTGCAGGATCGTCTGGGCCTCGTTGACCTTGGCTCCGATCTTGATGCCGCCGTCGCGATCCCAGCGTGGCGTCGGCGGATAGATCACGACCCCGTCCTTGGGGGCCGTAATCCGGCACTTCGCCAGTTGCTGTTCAAGCCGTTCGAGCTTCAACGTCTCGAGCGTCAGTGCCGCCGTCTCGCTCTCCTTCTTGGCGGCATTGGCATCCCGCTTGCTTTCGAGTTCCGTCATCATCTTCGGCTTCGTAAACCGTTCGAGGACGTCGAGGGCGATCGTGGCGGTGTCTTCGTCGAGCTTCGCCCGCTCGGCTGCCGACTTGTGCTTCTCGAGCTCCTGCGGCGTGATGTAGCCCTTGCGAAACATCTTCTCGAAGTGGGTGACGAGGTTGCGGTTCGCCTGGAGCCGCTCGCGGGCCCCGGTGAGATCCGACCGCAGCTTGTGCTGCTCCTTGCGAAAGGTGCCCTCGGCATACTCCTCGACGGCGATGACCGCCGCCGCATGGTCCTTCTCGGCCTGGATCTGCGCGGCCCGCGCCTTCTCCAGCGCGATTTTCTGGGCGGTGAGATCTTCCGAAATCTTCGCCGAGTCGAGCACGACAATCGTGTCGCCAACCTTCACCTGGGAGCCATCGGCCACGAGCTCGATGATCGTCGAGCCCCCCCTGACATCGCAGCGGATGTCGACGTTTTCGTCGCTGGACAGCGTCGCGGTCTCGGTGACGGAGATCGTCAGGTCTTGCCGGGCGACGGTATGGGAGGGGTGATTGGCAAACGGGTCACGGGCGGCGCCGGAATCGAAGCGGGCCAGAATCGCGGGCGTGGCCGCCGCCAGTCCGCCGGCCGCGGCCAGGATCGCCAGCAGCCGCCACGGCATCCGCCGGTGTGCCGCCGGCTCGGCCACGGGCGGGCCGTCGAGGATCGCGGCGATGGCGTTCGCGGGGATCGCCACCGCGGGTCGCGACTGCACGCTCGATTCCGCGATCGCATCTGCCATGGGGGGCCTTTCGGAGGCGTTGCGAGGCTGCGTTTAGTCTAGCGTGTCGGCGGCCGGCGCTGGCAGCGGCTCGGCGGCGGGCTTTCCTGCCGCCGGAGGCTTCCCGTCGGCGTCGGCGCCGAGCGGCGGCGGCGACTTCACCTCCTCCAAATGGTCGAGCCACTCCTGCGGCACCGGGGGCGGGAGTTCCAGGTCCTCGCCTGTCGCGTCGTCGGCGCGGCACAGCGGCTTGTCGATCCAGAGCCCGTCGTCGGCGAGTTCCATCACGCCCAGTTCCCGCGCCAACACCGCCCGCGTCTGGTAGTACCGCAGCCACACGCTCGTCAGGGCATCCTGGCTGTTGCGGAGGGCATCCGTGGCGGTGACGTAGTTGATGATCGTCGTGGGGCCGAGCCGGTCAGTGGCCGGCTGGGGGGCACCCGTGCCGTCGGCGGCGGGCGGGGGGGGAGGCGGCGCCGGCTGCCCGAGCGTGAGCCGCGTCTCGTCAACGCGGCGGACGGCGATGATGACCGCCCGGCGCTGCGTCTCGAGATTCAGCCGGTCGAGCTCCAGCTGCCGGAGCAGCTGCCGGAGATTGAGCTTGACCTGATCCTCGAACCGGATCTGCCGGCGCCGCTGCTGCTGGTACTGGAGAATGGCCTGCCGCCAGCTGTTGCGTTCTTGCAGCCGGGTGAGCGGCGGGTCGAACTGCACGCCCGCCGAGAGCGAGCCGGTGGGGGCGCGAAAGCGGGCCGCGTTGTTACCCGTCGTCGAGATGTCCCCCTCCAGCTTGAGATCGAGGTCCGCGAGCAACTTGACGGCGTTGTATTGAATGAGCCGCCACTGGTCCACGAGCGCGGCCCGGGTGTTCATCCAGTCGAGCCGGTTGGCTCGGGCAATCTCGAACGCCATGTCGGGGTCGAGCTGCTCTGGGGTCACGCCAATCGCTTCGACCCGGGCCCGGGCCTGGATCAGCGACATCTCGTCGACGGCCCCCGAGATCTCGGACACGAGCGCGACGACCTTGTCGGCCGTGTCGCGGAGCCTGGTTTCGGTCGGCTGTCCCGCGGGCTCGAGCCGCTTGATCTCCTCGTCGGCCCTGCGGATCCGGGCCAGCAACTCCGCGAGGTCGTCGGCCAGGATGCGCATCTCGCGGTCGAACGCCTTCCGTTCGGCGGGCTGCATGCCGGCCAGCCGCCCCGCCGCCTGCGTGGCCGCCCGCTCGAGGTCGCCGTTCACGGCGGCGGCCTGCGCCTCGACGCGGCCGCGGAGTTCGCCGAGCCTGGCGATGCCCGTGCGGATCAGTTCCCGATCGGCCTCGTCCTCGCGGGCGTCGCGGGCCGCGGCTGCATCGCGATTGTCTTCGGTCGCATCGGCCGGCGCGGGCAGTTCAAGCGGCCCGGGGGGATCCTTGGTCCGCGGATCCTCCGTCGCCTCGAGCGGCTCGTTCTCGCCGCCGGTTTCTGCGGCGAGCAAGGTGCCGAGCTCTTTCTGCAGGGCCAGCAACGGCGGGCTGACGAACTGGAACGCCGCGAGAAACGACTCGTCGAGGGCCACCGGTGTGTCGGAGGGGATGGAGAGCGTGGTGACCTTGTAGGCTTCCACGCGGTCGGTGAGCTGCGTCTTTGCTGTCGCCAGGTTCGCCCGGTTCGTCTGCACGTTCTGCCGGAGCTGGTCGACCTGCACGAGATCGATCTGGCCGGCGTCGAGCTGGGCCTCCATTTTCACGAGCGACCGCTCCTGGTCGGCGAGCAGTTGCTCGAGATTGCGGATCCGCTGCCGGGACTGCAGCAGTCCGAAAAACCCTCCCAGGTTGCCGACATCCCCGCCGGCGACGCCCACGCCTCCACCGCCTCCGCCGGCTCCAGGAAACCCGAGCAGGCCGCCGCCGAAGAACGTGCCGCCGACGTTGCCAAAACCGCCGATGCCGGTGCCGGTGAATCCCTCGAAGCCCGTGCCGCCGAAGAACCCGCCGCGCCGCTGAACGCCTGCGCCCGCCGGAATACCGAAGGCGACGTTGAGGAAGAATCCCTGCCGGTAGAACTGCAGCGACCGGAGGTTGTAGAGGAGCGTCCGCTCGACGATGGTGAGCGGCTCGAGGGCCCAGGCTCGGCCGGCCCGGCGGAGCAGCGGCTGCACGAGGTTGAAGTTTACGAGCGAGACGTTGCGATACCGATCCGGCCCCGCGAACTGCCACATGATCGAGTTCGCGACCCCGACGACGAGCTGGCCGGCGGTCGCAAAATATTTTCGGGCCTGCAGGTTCGTGTCGGTGCTCCAGGTCGTGGACGGTCCGCCAGCCCCGAGGGGCCCGATGGTGCGATAGCGGGTGGCATTGCCGCCGTAGAACTGCACGTCGAACGCGAAGCGTTCGGTGCTGACGTCGAGGGCCGAGAGGTAGAGTTCCTCCTGTTCGTTCTGCCAGTCGATCGAGTTCAGGTAGGCGAGCCGGAGGGCCGAGTCGAGCGTGAGCTTGACGGCTCCCGAATCCGTGAGCTCGACCACTTCGGAGAGCCGTGCCCGCCAGTCTGGATTGTCGAGCGTGGTGCGGTCGCCGTTGGCGTGCCACCGTGGCCAGCCCTTCTTGCCGTCCACGCAGTGCATGTAGCGATGGGCCGTGGGATCGTCCGGCGGCATCGGCGGCTTGATCTGGCTATAGGCGTCGTAGAACCGGCTCCGCTCATCCTGGCGGACGTTGTAGTTCGCCGGCAGGTTCCACCGCGGGTCGCAGGATTTTTCCGCGAGCAGCGTGCTCACCTCGCGGTCGGCCTGGGCATAGAAGCGGCCGCGGGTGCAGCCGGAAGCCGCGCAGGCGGCCAGGGCCGCGAGTGCGGCGGCCACCCTGTGGTTGTGTCGGCCGTCCTCATATGGATCGGCCAAAAGCGGGGCGAAACTTTACCGGATATGCAGGCTGGGCGGCGGGGGTGGTTTGCGGTGCTCGGCCGTAGGCTTTTCTCAGGCCGCACAGGCCTCCCAGCCGATATTTTCGGCATGGTGTGTGTGGCCGACTCCGCCCGGGGTCCATGCGCACGAAAGCCCGGTACACGCCCCGATGGCTCGCGCTGCCAGACCGCTCGCACTGTTCGTGCCACGATCGATCGCGGTCGCGCATGCGCTCGTTGTCGCGGCGGCCTGCGGCGGGCAGCCCGATCCGCTCGGGTACCCGGAATCGGTGGGCGACCCGCCGCGCTCGGGAGTGCCGGTGCGGCGGGCCGACGAGCCACAGGTGCCGGGGGGCCTCGACCCGTTTCGCGCGCCGGCCGAAGCGAAAACCCCGGAGGGCCTGCTCGCCTGGTTTCAGGAGCCGGTGCCGGCGTCGCCCTGCGATCGCACGCTCGTCGATCCCGCGTGGATGGGGCCCGGTGAACTGGCCTATCGGCTTTCCGACACCCGCTGCGACTGCTCCCGCGACCACTCGCGGGCGTTTCGTTCGGAGATCCTCGAACGGCTCTGGATCTCGGCCGACTATCTCCTCTGGGCGACGTCGCCGCAGGCGCTGCCGCCGCTCGTGACGTCGAGCCCGGCAGGGACGCTGCCGGCCGACATCGGCGTTCTCGGCAGGCCGGGCACGCAGATTCTCTTCGGCAACGAGACGGCCGATGGCCCGATGCGGTCCGGTGGCCGGATCGCCATGGGCTACTGGTGGAACCCCAGGCAGCTCGGCGGCGTGCGGGCGGAATATTTCGGGCTCACCAATGCCAGCGACCGCGGGAATTTTCCATCGGCGGCGGGCAGCCCGTGGCTCGCGCGGCCCTTTGTCGACGCTACCACCGGCCTGCCGGCAGCGGTCGTGGTGCCGCCGCCGGCCACGGTCCCTGCCGACGTGTCGCTCTTGTCACAGGAGATCTCGGCTGTGCAGGTGGCCCGCTTCAGCGGCTTCGACCTGCTGCTCATGCACGCGCTGGCCTGCGAGAAGTTCCATCGCCGCTACCTCGTCGGCGGCTACCGCTACCTCTTGCTCGACGACGCGGTCACGATCCGCGACGCCGCCAGCATTTCGACGGGCACCCCTGGCGGCCTGCCTCTCCAGACGATCGTGGCCAGGGACTCGTTCCGGTCCATTTCGCAGTTCAACGGCGGTGAGATCGGGATCATGGAGCGGTGGTGGCGGCAGCGGATGTCGCTGGCGGTGACGGGCAAGGTAGCCCTCGGGGCCAGCGGAATCGGCACGACGATCAACGGCCAGACGCAGACCACCCAGACCACGGCCGCGGGCACGTCGATCGTGTCCGATACGTCCGGTGGCCTGCTCGCCCAGCCGAGCAACATCGGCGGCTATGGTTCGACGCTGTTCGCGGCCGTGGGCGAGGCGGGCGTCAACGCCGACTACGCCCTGTGGTCGCAGTGCCGCCTCTCGCTCGGCTTCACGTTCCTCTATTGGACGACCGTCGGCCGTGCCGCGGGCCAGATCGACCGGGCCGTGAACCCCACGCCGTTCGGCGGGGGATCCGTGGTCGGCACCGCGGCCCCTGCATTCAGGCTCCGCACGAGCGACTTCTGGGCCACGGGTCTGAACATCGGCCTCGAATACCAGTTCTGATCGGGCTCGATGCGGTCACCGTGGCTTCTGCCCCCCAGGGCGTGGCGTAGAGCCTGGGCTTTCCGCCGCCTCCCCGACTGGAGGCCGAATCGAACGCGTCCGCATGCGACGATGTCACGCATGGCGGCGAGTCTCTGCGCTCCGCGCGGCACTGCTGACCGGCGGGCGCAGGCTGCCGCCGAGGGGATCAGGCGCGGATCCGTTCGACCTTGCCCACCACGAGGCCGTAGCAGATGGCGCCGGCGAGGGCCGTGGCGGCGATGAACGTGATGGCCGGGGCGAAGTCGCCCCCCTTCACGAGCTGGCCGATCACGATCGGCACACCCACGCTCGCCAGGTTGCCCACGAAGTTGAACATCCCGCCGGTGAGGCCCAGGAGCCGCTCCGGCGCGATCGCCGACACCAGCGACCAGGTGATCGACGCCAGGCCGTTGCCGAAGAAGGCGAGCGACAAGAAGAGGATCACGAGCGTGGGGTTTTCGACATAGTTCGCCCCGATGATGCTCGACGAGATCAAGAGCCCGGCGATGATCGGCAGCTTGCGGGCCAGGCCGAGCGACCATCCGGCACGCACGAGCCGGTCGGAAAGGATTCCCGAGCAGTTCACTCCCGCGAACGCGGCCAGGAATGGCACGGAGCCGAGCAGGCCCGCCTTGATGAAGTCCATGCCGCGAAAATCGACGAGGTATGTGGGAAACCACGTCAGGAAAAACCAGAGCGTGGAGGTGAGGCAGAACTGCCCGAGGTAAAGCCCCCAGAGCTTCCGATGGGAGAGCACCGTGCCGAGGTCAGCCCAGGGGAAGCCATCGGCACTCGTCTTCTGCCTGGCGGCGAGATCGACGAAGCCGCCGCCGGCGCGGATCAGCGCGATTTCGGCGGCGTTCGCTGCTCGGCTCTCCAGCGGCTCACGGTAGAGGGCATACCAGACGGCCGCCCAGAGAACGCCCACCCCCCCGGTGACGAGAAACACCATCTGCCAGCCGAACGCATTCTGGACCGCGTAGAGCAGGGGAGAGAGACAGGCGAGGCCCACGAACTGGCCCGATGTATAGAAGCCGACGGCCGTGGCCCGCTCCCGCTCCGGAAACCAGGTTGTCACGACTCGGCTGTTGATCGGATATGACGGCGCCTCCAGCGCCCCCACGAGCAGCCGCAGGCCGATCAGCCCCGCCACGCTTCCCACGAAGCCCAGGCCGATCGTCGCGAGCGACCACAGGGCGATGGCAACCGGATACAGCACACGCGGTGGAATGCGATCCACGAGCCAGCCGCCGGGCACCTGCAGGGCTGCGTACGTCCAGCCAAAGGCGGCGAGGATCCAGCCCTTCTGGGCATCGTCGAACCCGAGGTCCTTCGCGAGCTGCGGGGCCGCGACCGAAAGATTGGCCCGGTCGAGGTAATTGATCACCACCGACACGAAGAGCAGCACCGCGACGAAAGAGCGGGCCCGCGTCGGCCGTTCCGTAGTCTCGCTGCCTGGGCTTACCACTCGGCGAAGCTCCCGTCTGCATGCCGCCAGATCGGGTTCCGCCAGCGGTGGCCCACGGCCGCCCGCTCCTTGACGTACTCCTCGTTGACGTCGATGCCGAGGCCCGGGCCGCTTGGAATCTTCACGTACCCGTCGGCGTAGTCGAAGACCTCGGGATTCTTGACGTAGTCGAGGAGGTCGTTGCCCTGGTTGTAATGGATGCCGAGGCTCTGCTCCTGGATGAAGGCGTTGTAGCAGTTGGCGTCGAGCTGCAGGTTCACGGCCAGCGCGATGGGGCCGAGCGGGCAGTGGAGGGCGATCGCCACGTCATAGGCCTCGGCCATCGAGGCGATCTTCTTGGTTTCCGTGATGCCGCCGGCATGTGACGGGTCGGGCTGCAGAATGTCGACGTGGCCGGCCTCGAGAATCTTCTTGAAATCCCACCGCGAGCAGAGCCGCTCGCCGAGGGCGATCGGGGCGCTCGTGAGCGGGGCGATCTCGGCGAGGGCCTCTGCATGCTCGCTCAACACCGGCTCCTCGATGAACATGAGCCGATAGGGCTCGAGCAGCTTCACGAGCACCTTCGCCATCGGCTTGTGCACGCGGCCGTGGAAATCGACGCCGATCCCGAAGTGGGGCCCGAGCGCCTCGCGGATCGCCGCCACGTTGGCGAGCACCTGATCGACCTTGTCGTGGGTGTCGATGAACTGCAGCTCTTCAGAGGCGTTCATCTTGATCGCCGTGAATCCGCGGGCGGCCCGCTCCTGCGCCTGGGCCGCCGTCTCCCCGGGGCGATCGCCGCCCACCCAGGAATAGACGCGAATCCGATCGCGAACCTTGCCACCGAGCAGTTCATACACCGGCACGCCGAGCGCCTTGCCCTTGATGTCCCACAGGGCCTGGTCGATGCCCGCCAGCGCGCTCATGTGGATCGCGCCGCCGCGGTAGAAGCCGCCGCGGTAGAGGACGGTCCAGTGATCCTCGATCTGGCGCGGATCCTTGCCGATCAAATAATCGGCCAGCTCATCCACCGCCGCGGCCACGGTCTGGGCCCGGCCTTCGACCACCGGCTCCCCCCAGCCGACGATGCCCGCGTCGGTCTGTACCTGCAAAAAGCACCACCGCGGAGGCACGATATAGGTCGTGAGCTTTGTGATCTTCATGGCCGAGACTCCTCAGGTTGGCCGGCAGCCGCGATAGGCGGCGACGAATGCGTCGCCGGCCCGGCGGACGTCGGCCGGGCTCATTCCGGGCTTGTAGAGCGCTGCGCCGAGCCCGAAGCCGTTCGCCCCGGCGGCGACGAACGCGGCCATGTTCTCCGGTGAAACGCCCCCCACGGGCACGAGCGGCACGTCCCGCGGAAACACGGCCCGCCACGCCTTCGCCACGCCAGGGCCGATCTGCTCGGCGGGAAAGAGCTTGAGCATGTCGGCGCCGGCATCGAGCGCCGCAAAGCCCTCGGTGGGCGTGGCCACGCCGGGTGCGCTCCAGAGGCCGGCGGCCTTCGTCGACCGGATCACGTCGGGATTCGCGTTCGGCGACACGATGAGCGTGCCGCCAGCAGCCGCCACGGAGTGCACCTGCTGCGTGGTGAGTACGGTGCCCGCGCCGATCCGGGCTCGATCACCGAATGCGGCAGCAAGCCGGCGAATGCTCTCGAGCGGCTGCGGTGAATTGAGCGGCACCTCGATCACCCGGAACCCCGCATCGATGAGAGCCTGACCGATGGCGACGGCCTCGTCGGGCATGACGCCACGGAGGATCGCGATCAAGGGCAGGGTCGTGAAGTGGGGATCGGCAGCACGCTGGTCAGCCATGCGCGGCACTCCGGGACGAATGGCCAGTAACAGACACGAGCCCCGCCGCCCTGGCAACCTGCCAGAGGCCCGCAGCCGCACTGTCGCCGAGCACGCGGGCCTGGGGCACGCCGAAAGCCGCGACCGCCTCCGAGTATCGTCCGCAGAGTGCCTCGTCGCCGATCAGCACGATCGCCGGCAGCGGCTGCCCGCGGTACGCCGCGATCGCGCTCCTGATCTCTTCCCCCACGAGCAGTCCGGAGAGGTAGTCGAGCGCGGCGGCCGGCGGCAGTGCGCCCGTGAGATAGAGGCTGCGGGTCGTGAAGAGCCGACCCGCCACGCCTTCGGGGCCGCTCTCCCGGGCGACGGCGAGACCCCGGGCAAACGCGGCTGCCGTCGCGGCGGCGCTGATCGTGTCGGCTCCGGCCTCCCGTGCCGGCTTGCCGAGCAGCGAGTGGTGCCGGAGCAGGGCGAAAAGTTCGCCGGTCATGAACGTGTCAAAGCTGGTGATCCGTCCGTCACGCACCCGCACCCACTTGGAGTGTGTTCCCGGCAGCACGACGAGCGACTCGGTGGCGAGGGCCGGTTCCCGGGCGAATGAGCCCACGATCTGCGTCTCCTCGCCCCGCAGCACGTTTGGCAGCGGCCCGCGCTGGATCACGCCCGGCACGAGATGGATTCGCCCCGCCTCCGAATCGAAGGCGAGCAGCCCACGAGCAATCGCTGCAGCATCGGCGGGGCAGTCGACGTACGGCACCTCCCGCCAGCCCTGGCGGCTGCCCACCATGCCCGCGGCAACCACAGGGAGTGAAGCCACCGCCTGATCACGGCCACGCCAGGCCGCCACGACCTCGTGAAACGCCCCGGCAAACCCGCCCGCCGGCAGGTGCTGGATGCCCCACGGCTTGGCGATCGAGTCGATGACGCCCCCGTCAGCGGCCAAGAGATAGCCGCGGAGCGACGACGTGCCCCAGTCGAGGCCAATCACGGCAGGTCGCAGGACCGCGGTCATGCGCGGAGGATACCAAAGTGGTGAGAGGCGGTCAGCGTTTGCATGCGTGGGCGTTTCTTGCGGGCCCGCACGGGGGCGGTTGGATGACGTAACTCGCGGGACCGGCCAGCCACCTTGCCGTCGCCGTCTGGCGGTCATGCCAGGGGATGCCGCACGTGCGCCGGCCGCGGCTACTCGTTGACGTACGTCTCGAGGAACCGGGCCAGACTGTGGAAGTCGCTGCCACGGTCCACGTACCGCACCACGGTGACCAGCGTGTTGGGATCGACGAGCTCCTCGAAGGGCACGTAGTTGAGGTCGAGCTGGCCCGACACGCTCACCATCACGCCGTCGAGGCCGCGCTCGGCGAGCGCCCGGTAGCCGCCCACGCCCAGCTGGCTGCCGAGCATGACGTCGAAGGCATGGGGCTTGGCGCAGCGGGCCTCGTAGCCGAGCTGCAGGCCCACCACCTTCCGCGACCGGCCCGTCTGCTTCTTGAACTCATCGCTCACGAGCTTGGCGAACATCCGGCCGAGCTGGACGTGCGAGATCGAGATGTGGCCGTGGTCGTCCCGCGGAATGCCCTCCAGAGCCTTGGCGGGCAGGTACTCGGCCAGCCCCTCGGCCATCACGATCACGCCGTACTGCTTGCCCTCCTGTTCCTCGCGGACCCGCATCGTCTTCACGATCCGGGCCACGACCTCGTCGATGTTCATCACCGGCTTGACCCGGGTCTCGCCGTTCGGGCCGGTGACCGTCTCCTCGCCGCGGAACTTGCCGTGGATGTCTTCCACGCTGATCACCAGGCTCGCCTCGCCGGCGATCGCGGCGCCGTACGACAGCCAGCCGGCGCTGCGGCCCATCGTCTCGCAGAGGAAGTAGGCCCGGCTCGCCTCGGCGTCGTAGAGGAGGTTGCGGATCTCGCCACCCAGCGTGTCGACCGCGGTGAAGTAGCCGAACGTGAAGTCGATGCCCATGTAGTCGTTGTCGATCGTCTTCGGCAGGTGGACGACTGGGATCCGCTTGCTCCCCGCCGGCAGCCGGTCCTGGTAGAGCTTGAACTTGTTGGCCGTCTTCAGCGTGTCGTCGCCGCCGATCGAGATCAGGGCCTCGACGCCGAGCGACCGCAGTCCCTCGTAGGCGTTCTTCAGCGGCCCGACCCGCTCCGCGTCGTCGAAATGGCTGGGATGGGAGACGTGCTTGCCGGGATTCGTGCGGGCCGTGCCGATCATGATCCCCTGGCCGCTCCGCGTCCGCTTGAGGAACTCGGGCGTGATCTTGATGTAGTCGCGGCCCTCGGCCAGCGGCCTGGCGGGGGAGTAGTCGGCGAGCGACGAGTAGCCGTGCTTCATGCCGATCACCTCGGTGCCCTCGCGCATGAAGGAGGTGGCGGCGGTGGAGATCACGGCGTTGGCCCCGGGGGCGGGGCCGCCGGCGAAGAGGATGGCGACGCGGCGGAAGTGGTGGGCGGCCTTCGGGGGGCGGGACAGCGATTCGGGCATGAGTCTCTCTATCTCCTGGCGGCGAGGGTGGGTTCGTGAACCGTGGGGATGACGTCTGCGGAACAGTGGGGGCAGGCGAGGGGATCGGCGTGAGGATGGCGAGCGTGGCGGTCCTCCGTCAGCGAGCCAACTCATGCCGTCCCCGAGCCGTGGCGGACGTGCCGGTGTCGCTACCGTGCTTCAACCGCCTACCCCGCCAGCATCCGTTCCACGAAGGTGGTGTCGACCTGGGCCTCGTGGAAGGCGGTGTTGGAGAGCACCTTGAGGTGCAGCGGGACGGTGGTCTTGATGCCCTCGATCCGCAGCTCCTTGAGGGCGCGGATCATGGTATCGATCGCGTCCTTGCGGGTGTGCTGATGGACGATCAGCTTGCCGACGAGCGAGTCGTAGTGGGGGGGGACGACGTAGCCGGTGGTGGCGTGGGAGTCCCAGCGGACGCCGAACCCGCCGGGGGCGATGATCCGCTCGATCCGGCCCGGGCAGGGGCGGAAGTTGGCGTCGGGATCCTCGGCGTTGATCCGGCACTCGATCGCATGGCCGCGGGGCACGATGTCGGCCTGCTTCAGGTCGAGCTTCTCGCCGGCCGCCACGCGGATCTGCGCCTTGAGGAGGTCGATGCCCGTGACCATTTCGCTCACGGGATGCTCCACCTGGATCCGGGCGTTGACCTCGATGAAGTAGAAGTTGTCCTGCTGGTCGACGATGAACTCGACCGTGCCGGCGGAGAAGTAGTTGGCCGTCTTGGCGAGCCGCACCGCCGCCTCCGCCATCTTTTGGCGGATCGCCTGAGGGAGCCGGGGCGAGGGGCTCTCCTCGATCAGTTTCTGGTGCCGCCGCTGGGTCGAGCAGTCGCGCTCCCAGAGGTGGAACACGTTGCCGTGCTGGTCGCCGAGGATCTGGATTTCGACGTGCCGCGGCCGCTCGACGTATTTCTCAATGTAGATGCCGGGGTTGCCGAAGGCCGCCTGGGCCTCGGCCGAGGCCTGCTGCCAGGCGCTCGCCAGGGCCAGGTCGTTGGCCGCCACCCGCATGCCCTTGCCGCCGCCGCCGGCCGTGGCCTTGAGGAGCACGGGGAAGCCGATCTCCTTGGCGATCCGCACCGCCTCCTGCTCGTTGGCGATCAGTCCCTCGCTGCCGGGCACCGTGGGCACGCCCGCCTCGCGGGCGAGCGCCCGGGCCGAGTTCTTGTCGCCCACCCGCTGCATCGCCTCGGGCGTGGGGCCGATGAAGCCGATGTCGCAAGACCGGCAGACCTCGGCGAAGTGCGCGTTCTCCGAGAGGAAGCCGTAGCCCGGGTGGATGGCCTGCACGTTCCCGATCTCGGCCGCGCTGATCACCCGGTCGATCCGCAGGTAGCTGTCGGCGGCCCGGGCCGGACCGACGCAGATCGCCTCGTCGGCGAGCTCCAGATACGGCGCACCGCGGTCCGCCTCGCTGAAGATGGCCACCGTTTCGACGCCGAGCTCGCGGCAGGCGCGGATCACCCGCAGGGCGATCTCACCGCGATTGGCGATCAGGATCCGTTTGTACATGGATGCTGCTGCGTGGTCAGCCTTCGGGATCGACCTTGATCAGTGGCTGGCCAAACTCGACCGGCGCCCCGTTCTCGACGAGGATCGCCACCACCTGGCCCGACAGGCCGGCGGGGATCTCGTTGAACACCTTCATGGCCTCCACGATGCAAACCGTCTTCTCGGGGCCGATCCGGTCACCGACCTTGACGAACGCGGCTGCATCGGGGCCGGAGGCCCGGTAGAAGGTGCCCACCATGGGGCTCTTAATGACGAGCATTCGGGCGTCGGCGGCGGACTCCTTGGCCGGGGCCGCCTCGGCGGCCGCCGAGGCCGGCCGGGGTGCGGCCGGGGCGGGGGCGGAGTAGGCGACGACCTCGCCACCCCGGCGGATCCGCACGCGGTTGTCGGCCTGTTTGAGGTCGAGTTCCGAGAGATCGTGCTCCTTCATGAGCTCGATCAGCCGCCGGACCTTCTTGACGTCGAAGATGTCGCCGGGATTTTGTGCAGCACACATGGCGGTTCGATTGGTCTCCAGACCCGTGGCCGCGTGCCGGCCAAGTCGCGGGAAGGTAGCCCGCTGGCGCGGTTTCAGTCAAGGTAAACTCAGGTTTCGTCGCGGGGCGCAGGGCATCAGTGCCCGCGGCTCCCCTCGCAAAGGCGGCCCTTTTTTGTGGGGCCGAAAGCCCGACCATGCCGACCGAGCCCCCACCTGAAGACCTCGTCAGGCTGCCGCCGCGCGACCCGCAGGCCAGCAAGCGCGACCATGGCCGAGTGGTGGTCGTCGGCGGCGCGCCAGGCATGGCCGGCGCGCCGGCGCTTGCGGCGATGGCGGCGCTCAAGAGCGGCGCCGGGCTCGTCGAACTGCTGGTGCCTGACTCGGTCGCGGCGATCGCGGCGGCGTTCGATCCCTGCGTGATGACGCGGGGATTGCCGGCGGAGGCCGAGGGGGGGTTCGCCGCCGCGGCCGAGGACACCCTCGTCGCGCGGCTCACAGCCGCCGATGCGGGCGTCGTCGGGCCGGGCATCGGCCGGACCGCCGCGGTTCGCGACATCGTGCGGCGGCTGTGGCGCGACGTCTCCGCACCCGTCGTCTTCGACGCCGACGCGCTGTGGGCGTTGTCGGCCGCGGAGATCGACGCCGTCGTCGTCTTCAAGGGCGCGGGCACGCTCGTCGTCGCCCCGGGTCGGCAGGCCCGCAACGACACGGGCAACCCCGGCATGGCCACGGCCGGCACGGGCGACGTGCTCGCGGGCGTGATCGCGGCGATCCTCGGTCAGGGCCTCGCGCCGCTCGACGCGGCCCGGCTCGGCGTGTGGGTGCATGGCCGGGCGGGCGACGCCGCGGCGGCCGACCTGGGCGAGATCTCGATGACGGCCCGCGACCTCCTCGATCGGCTGCACGTGGGCTTCCGCGCGGCCGACTGCCGCCCCCAGTAGCGGCGGTCGCTGACCGTCGATGCCCTGATCCCGTGCCATCCCACAGGTTCTGCGGCCCGCCTCCATCCGACACCGGTCTCGGCCGCCCGCGCGATCGTCGTGCATCTGGACGGGTTCGCTCCCCGTCGGTCGGTGGTCGCGGCGTCGGGAATCCCCGGAATGTCTTTGCAGGCGGCAACGCCGCTGGCATTGTCTGTTGGCGTTTGGTAATTCTAAACGCTATCATGCAGTGAGGAGAGGACCACATGCAGCAGGCTTCCCGCGCCATCGATCGGCCGCTGTGGCGAGGTCGCATCGAGCAGGAATGGCGTGAGCGGCGGGTCGTGTGGCTCGCCGGCCCGCGCCGACTCGGCAAGACGACGCTCGTCCGGTCGCTGCCCGACATCGCCTACTTCGACTGCGACCTGCCGAGCGTTCGCAGGGATGCGGATGACACGGAGGCGTTTTTGCGGCGGCATCGTGGCCGGCGGATCGTGCTCGACGAGATTCACCGTCTTGCCGACCCATCGGCGCTGCTGAAGATCGCGGCCGACCACTTTCCCGACGTGCACGTGCTGGCCACCGGGTCGTCGATGCTCGGAGCCAGCGCCCGGTTTCGCGACACGCTCGCCGGGCGCAAACGCACGGTCCGTCTGCTGCCGGTGCTGCATCGCGAGCTGTCGGCATTTGGCATCGGTTCTCCCGAGCGACGACTCCTCCACGGGGGGCTGCCGGAACAACTGACGGCGACCGGTCTGCCCGAGAAGGATTTCGCAGAGTGGATCGAGGCGTTTTGGGCCCGCGACATCCTCGAACTGTTTTCGATCGGCAAACGATACTCCTTTCTCCGCTTCCTCGAGCTGCTCTGGGCCCAGAGTGGCGGCTTGTGCGAACTGACCAAGTTCACGGCCCCCTGCGAGGCGAGCCGGCAGACACTCGCCAATTATCTCGATATCTTCGCGGCGACGGGGGTCGTGCATGTCCTGCGGCCATTCGCCACGCATCCCACGCGTGAAATCGTGGCCATGCCGAAGGTCTATGCATTCGACACGGGGTTCGTCTGCCACGCACGCTCGATCGACTCGCTCCGGGTCGACGACAAGGGGCCTCTCTTCGAGCATCTCGTTCTTGACGAACTGCTCTTCGAAGCCGGGGCCGAGGAAATCCGCCATTGGCGCGACAAACAGAAGCATGAGGTCGACTTCGTTTGGACGCCTCGCGGCAGGCCGCCCGTCGCGATCGAATGCAAGTGGCGGGTGGCGCGGTTCGATCCGACGGCCATGCACTCGTTCGCCACGCTCCACCCCAAGGCCGCGTTTTGGCTCGTGGCGGAGGATCGGCACTCGTGGACGACGCGTCGCTACGGGGCCATCGAGTTGACCGAGTGCGGTCCTGAACACCTGCCCGAACTGATGGCCCGGCATCGCAGGCGATGACTGAGGACAGCGGTTCAGCTTCGCCGCGCCAGCGCGGCGAGGCGGGTGACCTCGGCGACGC
This sequence comes from Planctomycetaceae bacterium, assembly GCA_021300535.1. Classification (GTDB taxonomy): domain Bacteria; phylum Planctomycetota; class Planctomycetia; order Pirellulales; family UBA1268; genus QWPN01. The sequence continues at coordinate 68,538 of JAJTED010000007.1, forward strand.
CGTCATCGCGGGCGATCCACAGCCGCAGGCCCGGGGCGGGCGTCACGCGGTGGCCGCCGGTGAACGACCCGAAGGCGGGCAGCACGAGCGTGGTGGCTTCGGCCACGAAGCAGCGATCGGCGATCTGGTCGCCGCCGGGTGAGCGGATCGAGACCGTGGGGTGCAGATGCCCCGAGATCGTGAAGCCGGCGTGGTCGGAGCAGGTGAGCGGCGCGGACGGCTCGTGCACGAAGTGCCACTCGCCATCCGCCAGATGCGGCAGGCAGGCGTCGATGCCGAGCGTCGCCGGCACCTTCCCGAGCGTGCGGTCGTGGTTGCCGATCACGAGCAGTACCTCCGTCGCGGTGAACTGCCGCCGCGTCGCGGTGAACTCGGCGAACACGCGATCCGTGCAGCCGCTCTTCGCGTGGAACAGATCGCCCACGATCACGAGCCGCCGGGCGGAGGTTTCGTGGACGAGCCGTGCGAGGCGGGCGAGGTCGGCCTGGGACGAGCCCTCGGGCACGGGGATGCCGGCCTTACGAAAAGTCGCCGCCTTGCCGAGGTGCAGGTCGGCGACGAGGAGCGTGGCGGACGCGGGCAGAAAGGCGGCACGGCCCGGTAGGAGAGCGATACCGGCCTCCGTGTGGCCGGCTTCCGCCGGCGTGGCGATGGCGATCTGCATGGGCATCCTCCGTGCGCCGGCCGCGGTCAGCCGTCGGCCGCCTGCTCCAGGTCGCGGGCCATGTCGGCGATCTGGGTGAGCCAGTCCTTCGTCGTCAGCCGCGACTGGACGAACTCCGCCCAGATCGGAAACGCCAGCGGCGAAAGCCGGGGCGTCTCCACGATGCGGATGTCCCGCGTCGCGACCGCCTCGAGCGTATCGTGCAGCCGGCGAAACTCGAACTGCCGCTCCAGCACCTCGCGGCGGGCCTGGGCGAGGAGCATGTTGTCGGCGTCGTGCTCGGCGAGCACGTCGAAGATCAGCCCGGCCGAGGCCTGCGTCTGCCGGTCGCTCCGCCGGCCGCCCTGCACGAGCCCGGCCACGCGGGCGATCTCGCGGAAGTGCCGCCGCGCCATCTCCGTGCCGTTCATGCAGGCGAGCAGGTCGTCGAGCAGGTTCGTGGGGGAGAGCAGCCGCCGCCAGGCCCGCGGGTCGGCCGCGAAGGCGTCGCGGCCCGCCAGTTCGAAGCCCCAGTCGTTGACGGCCATCGTGAGCGTGGCCGGATTGCTGCGGGCGATCCGCCAGGCGACGAGCGCCGCCAGCCCCTCGTGCACGAGCCGCCCCGCGAAGGGGAAGAGGAAGAAGTGCAGCCCGTCACGGCCTTGCCACCGCTCCACCAGCAGCGTGTCGGCGTCGGGCAGCCGGCTCCACTTCGACTGCACGGCGAGCAGTGGCAGCACGGCGGCCACTTCCCGCGGCGCGTGCCGCCCGCCGCCGGGGGAGGTCGCGCCGGCCACGAGGTCGAGCACCGCCGACGAGAGCAGCGTGGAGAGCGGCATCCGGCCACCGTTCCAACGCGGCACCTGCAGGGGGGCGGTGGTCCGCGCCCGCTTCACCCAGGCGGTGAGGCCGTCGAACCGAAAGAGCACGAGCGGGCGACCGGCGAACAGGAAGCGATCGCCCTCCTTGAGCCGCGAGACGAACGACTCCTCCACCGTGCCGAGCCGACCGCCGCGAACCCACTTCACCTCCACCGTCGCGTCGCCGGCGATCGTGCCGATCGCCATCCGGTGCCGCCGCGCGATCGCCCGACTGGCGACGTACCAGCGGCCGAAGCGTTCCTTGATCCGGGCGTAATCGGGATAGGCGGCCAGGGCCGGCCCGCCGCGGGCCGCGAAGTCCAGCGCCCACCGCCAGGAGGCGTCGTCGAGGTCGGCGAAGGCCCGCGTGCCCTGGACCTCGGCCCGCAGTTCGGCTTCGCGAAAGCCGCCGCTGCAGGCCACGGTGACGATGTGCTGGGCGAGGCAGTCGAGCGCGGCGGTGAGCGGGGGACGGGCCTCGACCGTGCCCGCCTCGGCCGCCCGCCGCGCGGCGGCACACTCGATGAGTTCGAGCGCATGCGTCGGCACGCACACCAGCCGGCCGACGGCGCCGGGCGCATGGCCGCTGCGGCCGGCCCGCTGCAGGAGGCGGGCGATGCCCTTCGGGCTGCCGATCTGCAGGACCTGCTCGACGGGACCGAAGTCCACGCCGAGGTCGAGGCTCGACGTGGCGACGACACATTTCAGTTTTCCGGCGCGGAGGCCTGCCTCCGCTTTTGTCCGCAGGTCGCGGTCCACCGAGCCATGGTGCAGGGCGATCGCCTTCCGCCAGTCGGGCCGGGCCGCCGCGATTGCCTCGAACCAGCGCTCGGCCTGCGAGCGGGTGTTCGTGAACACGAGCGTGGTCGCGGCCCGCTCGACGGTCGCCACGACCTGCGGCAGGAGCCGCATGCCCATGTGGCCGGCCCACGGGAACCGCTCCATGCGATCGGGGATCAGCGTCTCGATCTTGAGGGGCCGCGGCACGTGGGCCGAGACGAGGCGGGCGGCGGCAGCGCGGGGCGGGCCGACGAGCGCCGCGACGGCATCGTCGAGATTGGCGAGCGTGGCCGACAGGCCCCACGACACCATCTCCGGCCGCAGCGACCGCAGCCGGGCCAACGCGAGTTCCGTCTGCACGCCGCGCTTCGTGGAGAGGAGTTCGTGCCACTCGTCGACGACCACCGTCTGCAGGTCGGCGAAGATCTCGTGGGCGTCGTCGAGCGAGAGCAGGATCGAGAGCGACTCGGGCGTGGTGACGAGCGCCGTGGGCCACCGGGCCCGCAGCCGGCGCCGGTCGGCTGCCGACGAGTCGCCGGTGCGCACTCCTACGCTCCAGCCCTGCACCACGCGGCCCGCGCCGTGGAGCGGTTCCTCGAGGGCCAGCGCCGTGTCGGCGGCGAGGGCCTTGAGCGGCGTGACCCACACCACCAGCGGACCGCGCCGCGGGTTCACGGGCGCAGCCACCGCCTCCGCCCGGGCGACCGCGCCGAGCCAGGCGGCGAGGGTCTTGCCCGTGCCGGTCGGCGCGTGGAGGACGCCGCTGGTGCCGGCCGCGGCCTCCCGCCACACCTGCTCCTGGAATGGAAAAACCTCCCAGCCCTGGGCGGCGAACCACGCCCGAAAGCGTTCCCGAGCCGGCGGGTCTGCCGGCGTGTGGCCCGCCGGGGTCGCTCTGGCCCGCCGCGTCCGGGTTTTGGCCTTGCTCGTCACCAGGGCTCTCCCTGCACGGCCGGATGAAGGGGCCGGCGACGTTTCCCTGCACCGCCGGCACGTTTTCAGCCGAAAAATGGACCTGCTGCGAACCGCGAACTACCGTTCATCGTATAGCCTCCGTCCCCCGGAGCGACCCACGATGCCTTTTGCCCAGCCGTCAGACTCCCATTGCAGGCCGATTCGCCGCGGCAAAAAGCCGCCACGGCGGGGGCGTACCCTCGGTTCCTGGGAGCGGTTGGGCCTGGGGGTGGGGCATGAGCCGCTCGAAGCCCGCGCGCTGCTGGCGGCCGATCTCGGTGTCGCCCTCGACTCCGCGCACGTGTGGTACATGCCTGGCAGCCAGGTCACCTACACGGTGACGGTGGTCAATTCCGGCGACGTGACGGCGACGGGAGCGGCCGTGTCCACCACGCTCGCCAGCCAGATCACGCGGAGCACGTGGACGGCCGCCTATTCGGCCGGTGGCTCGGGGCCCGCGGTCGGCGCCGGCAACGTCGCGGGCACCGTGACGCTGCCCGCCGGCGGAACCGCCACGTTCACCGTCGTGTCGACGATCGGCACCGCTGCGAGCGGCCCGCTCACGTCGACCGCGAGCGTGTCCGTGGCCGGCGACACCAACACCGCCAATAACGCCGCCAGCGAGACGCTCCAGTTCGTCGCTCGGCCGCTGGTCGTGACTGACGACAGCGGGGCGGCGAGCACCTCGGCGGTCCGCGTGGTCGATCCGGCCACCGGTGTGGAGCGGGCGCGGTTCTTCGCCTATGAGCCGGGCTTCCGCGGGGGCGTGCAGACGGTGCTGGCCGACGTGGATGGCAACGGCCGGCCCGAGATCGTCACGGCGGCGGGCCGGGGTCGGGCCGGTGAGATCCGCGTCTTCACGCTCGACGGCGCCGAGTTGCCACAGTACCGTGCGCTGCCCTTCGGCGCCGCCTGGCGGGGCGGCTTGAACATCGACGTCGGCGACGCGGACGGTGACGGCAGGCTCGACTTCGTGGCGGCCAAGGCCAGCGGTGACGGCGAGGTGCGCGTGTTCCGCGGGCAGGCCGGCGCCGATCCGGTGGCAAACGCTCCGTATCGCGTGATCCGGCCGTTCGCGGCGACCTCTCTCGGCGGCGCGACCGTCGCCTTCGCCGACCTCGGCACGTTCTCCGGCGGCACGACCGTCGATGCCACGGTGCCCGACGGCCGGGCGGAGCTGCTGATCGGCAGCGGGCCGACGGTCGCAGCCGAGGTGCAGGTGCGCGACCTCTCCACCCCGGCGGCGCCCGTGATCGACACGATCCGGCCGTTCACGCCGACGGCGTTCGGCGGCGTGTCTGTGGCGGCGGCCCGCGTGAACCTCGATTCCGTGCCGGACGTCATCGTCTCGGCCGGCCGGCGGGGCGGCGGACGGGTGGAGGTGTATGACGGCCGCGTCGGTTCCGCGGCGAACGCCCGCCTCGCCGCATTCACCGCGTTCGCCGGTCGTGGCACCGAGCCGACGGTCACCACGGCCACCGATACCGACGGTGACGGTCGCGCCGACGAGTTCCTCGTCGCCCAGGCCGGAGAAGCCGTGCGCCGGTTCTCGGCCGCGGGGCTCGCGCTCGGCAGCCTGACGCCGCTCGCGGGCCGCGTGGACGCGGCCGGCGCGGCGTCGAACCCGGCCATTGTCACCACGGCCAGCGGTCTGCAGTATCGCGATCTCGTGGTCGGCACGGGGGCCCGGCCGTCATCATCGACCGCACGGGTGACGGTCAACTACGAGGGCAGGCTGCTGAACGGCACGCGGTTCGACGGCAACAATGGCACCCAGTTCAATCTCAACGGGGTGATCGCCGGCTGGACGGAGGGCTTGGCGTCGATGCGGGTGGGCGGTCGCCGGCAGCTCATCATCCCGGCAAACCTCGCCTACGGCGCGGTGGGCAGCCCGCCGAACATCCCCCCGAACTCCACGCTCGTGTTCGACGTCCAGTTGCTGGCGACGACCTGACGCCTTCGAGGGCGGGCCGGTTTGCCCCTTGTAGCGGCGGTCTCTGACCGTGCTCCCCGGCTCCCGCCGGGGGCTTTTTGGGGACGGTGCGTCGGGAAGCCCCGGGTGGAAACCCGGGGACACCGGGTACGAAAACCACCCCGCTGTCCATGCCGCACGACCGGGGGCGCTTTCCCGGTTCGAACCCATATGGCATGGCAGATGGGAAGAGCTGCGACGCGGAGTCCCCCGGCTTCCGCCGGGGGCTTTTTGTGTAAGCGTCAGGCCCGGATGGCCGGTTTGCCCGGTAGCGGGCGGCGGCCCGCCAAGCGAACCGCGGCACGATGCCGCGGGTTCGCGTGAATCATGCTCCCCGGCTTCCGCCGGGGGCTTTTTGTGGACGGTGCGTCGGGAAGCCCCGGGTGCAAACCCGGGGACCGACGATCGAACTGGTTGGGCGCCAGCGCCACGCCCGACAGCCAGATCAGGTTGTAGCCGGCCCGCAGGCCCCAGGTTTCGGTGAGGCGATAGACGAGCGTGGCGTTGATGTCGCCGATGAAGCCCACGCCCCCTTCATTGGAAGACTGCGCGGGGCGGATCGGCGGGTCGGGCACGGCCGCGTCGACGATCGGATCCTGGGACTGGGACATCGCCGTGCCGCACAGTGCCGCTTTGGCCCAGCCCTCGACCGCCCACCGCTCCCACTCCATCCGGCCGCGGCCGCCGAGCTGGCCGCCGAACAGGTTTGAAGAACTGCGGAGGGAATAGACGCCCGGCAGCGGGTTGCCGCCGCCGGTGAGCGTGAGGCCGGCCGACTCGTCGAGACCGGCCCAGCGGAAGCCCGCCAGCCAGTCGAACGTGCCGCGGCAGTACCCGTCGCACCGCCGCCACGGCTCGGCCGCGTCGCGGCGGTAGCCGCCGTCAGCGGCCCGTGTGAAGACGTTCGTTTCGATCGAGTTGAGCGTCGCGGCGTAGGTCGCCCGCGCCAGGCCGCGGCCGTTGAACTCGGGCACGAGCAGGGCGAGCGGATCCTGCGCCTGCACGTCGTCGGGGCCGCCGGCGGTCCGTGAGGCGAACATGTTCCACACGCCCAGGTAGCCCACCTCCCAGCCCGCGTCGCCGTCGTTGACGCTGCCGTAGAACAGCCGCAGGCCCGGCTGGGTGGGGAACTGCAACTGACTCGTCGTGAGGATCGCGTTGCCGGCGCTCGCCGCGAGCGGCTGGTCGGTGGACTGGTTGTCGCGCTGCAGGAAGAGCACATCGGCGATCGCATAGGCCTCCGGCTCGGCCGCCGGCAGGGGCGTGTTCACCGCCAACGCGGTGCCGATCAGGAGCGCTGCGAGAGCACGGGCGTTGCGACGCATGGATTCCAATTCTCCCCCCATCCCGGCAGTTCGCTCCACGAGCGGTCGTCCCCCGAATCATTCGGCACATCCGGCACGGGGAATGAGAATCGTTGCGATCCGTGCATGCGGCCCGGTGGGCGGGGCAAGATGCACAAGGCCGGCGGTGGCGAGAGCACATTCGAATGTGGTGGAGCACCGGCTTCGGGGGCGGCAAAAGTCGCCTCGCTGTGGCCGCGGCGGCCACACGCTCGTCGAGCGTTCGCCGACCCCCTCGCCTCCCTTTCTCAAGGTGCTCGGGAACCGCTCCACCTTCGTTCGCATCCGCTCGAGCCGGGATCACGGCGGCTGGCCGGCGTCGATCATGGCCTTCAAGTCGGCGAGGTGGCCGGCATCGGCGGGCTCCTTGTCCCGCCGCCAGCGGACGATCCGCGGAAAGCGGACCGCCACGCCCGACTTGTGCCGCGTGGAGGCGGCCACGCCCTCGAAGGCCAGTTGAAACACCAGCCTGGGCATGCAGATGCGCACGGGGCCGTGCTTCTCCAAGGTGGTCGCCCGGACAATCCGGTCCACCTCGACGATCTCCGCGTCGGAGAGGCCCGAATAGGCCTTGGCGATGGTGACGAGCCGGCCGTCGTGCCAGACGCCGAGCGTGTAGTCGCTGTGCAGGCCGGCCCGGCGGCCGTGGCCGGCCTGGGCGTAGAGGAGCACGGCGTCGATCTCCAGCGGCTCGATCTTCCACTTCCACCAGTCGCCGCGGACGCGGCCCACGCCGTAGCCGCTGGCCAGCCGCTTGAGCATCAGCCCCTCCACGCCGCGGTCGCGGGATTCGGCCCGGCGGGCGGCGAGCGCCTCCCACGATGCCCCGCTCACCACCGGCGACCGGAAGATGCCCTCGCTTTCGGCCGCCGTCGTGCCGCCGGCCAGCAGTTCCGCGAAGCAGTGGGGCACGAGCCTGTCGAGCACCGCCCGCCGCTCGGCGAGCGGCCGCGGTCGCAGGTCGGTGCCGTCGGCCTCCAGCACGTCGTAGGCGACGAACGCGCACGGCATGGCGGCGAGGATGCTCTTGGTCACCCGGCGCCGGCCGGCCCGCTTCGAGAGCGCGGTGAAGCCGAGCAGCCGCCGGTCGCGGACGGCGAGGAGCTCGCCATCGAGCACGGTGCCGGCCGGGAGCATCGCCCCCGCCCGCACCACCTCGGGGAAGGCCTCGTTGACGGGCTCCTCGCCGCGGCTCCAGACCGTGACGTCAGCGCCGCGGCACACCAGCTGCGCCCGCATGCCGTCCCACTTCCACTCGGCCTGCCATGCATCCACGGGGCCGAGGTCAGCGGCCACCTCGGGCGGCGCCGTGCGGTCGAGGGCCGACGCGAGGAAGAAAGGATAGGGCCGCCGGGCGTCGGCCGGCCCCGGCTCGGCGGCCAGCAGCCGCGTGAAGGCGGCGCCATCGGCCACATGACCGCCCATCAGTCGATGGGCCATCACGGCCGGCTCGACGCCCGCCATCTCGGCGAGCGCCCGGGCGACGAGCGTGCGCGACACGCCGACGCGACAGCCGCCAGTGAGCAGCTTGTGCCACACGATCCGCTCCCGCGGGGCCAGCCGTTGCCAGACCGCGAGCACGACGTCCTTCTTGTGCGCCTCGTCGGCCGACCGCAGCCCGTGGATCGTGGTCCGCATGATCTCCGCGAGGCCAGCGTCTTCCGCGGCGCCGTGCGGCGGATCGTCGCTTGCCGCGGTCGGCGCGTCGGGCAGCACGAGGGCCAGCGTCTCGGCGAGGTCGCCGACATGGGCGTAGCACTCCTCCACGAGCCACGGCGGCAGGCCGCTCACCTCGCCCGCCCAGGCCCGCAATTGGGTCGTGGAGACGGCCCGCAGCTGCCGGCCGCCGGACAGCACCGCCAGGGCGCAGGCCGCGTCGTCGGGCGGGGCCGACGCGAAGTACTCCCGCAGGGCGTCGACTTTCTCGGTGGTGCGGGAGGTGGCGTCGAGCCGCCAGTAGAGTTCGGTGAAGCGTTTCATCGGCGCGGACCGGCGGCCAGATTCCGCCATACGCATCATGCCATCCGGCTGTGCCTGGCACAAAGTCCACGGCCTTTCGGCCGCGTGGACGAGGGCACGAAGGGGGCGTCTACGGTCAACTGGACGGTGCTGCGACGATCGTGTCGACTTGGGGCTGGTTGGCAGACTGTCGAACAAGTCTGCCCGAGCAGGACGCGATGGCCATCGAACGAGAAAACCCTCGGCGTTTCCTGCGGTCGATCGCGTGGGAAAAGGTCGAGGATGACTTTTTCCACGGACAGACAGATAGCCCACTGCGGGAGCACAGGCTTGGAGACGATCATGGCCGCGATCCAGCCGCCGCCCGTTCCGCCGGCCCGCCCGACGCTGGCTGGCGCGTCCATCGAGCGCGGCATGCCGCGGCAGCTCGTCGATGCCGTCGATGAGTTCGTGTTCACGATCTACCGCACCGGCTTCGTGCAAAGCCTGATCCTGCACGTCGCCGGGCTGCTCCTGCTGGCGGTGATCGTCATCCGGCCCGACCTGCCGCGGCCGCCGGCCATCGCCCTCGACTTCGTGGCCGCGGGAGCGGAGATCGAGCCCGACGTCACAACGCTGGAACTGCCCGCCTTCGAGCCTGCGGAACTGAAGGTCGTGGAGGATGCCGCGCCCGTACCGAAACCGGAACCCGCCGCCATGGAGCTGGATCCCGTCGAGGTCGATGCGGTCGAGCCGGCGCTGTTCTCGATCGAGGACCCGCCGGCCGCACTCGATGCGACGGCGCTGCTCGTGGACGTGCCGGTGCCGGCGACGGCCGGCGGCGCCGCCGGGGGAGTGGGCAATCGAGCGGGAGCCGTCCCGGCGATCGGCGGTGAGATCGGCCGCCGGCTCAAGGCCGCCGGCGCGGGGACCGGCGACGTGCAGGTCTCCATCGCGTGGAGCAATGTCAACGACATCGATCTCCACGTGCTGGTCGAGCCGCTCGATCCGCGGCCCGGCAACTCGATCATCAACTTCATGAACCGCGTGGGCATCGCCGGCGGCTGCCTCGACGTGGACCGCAACGTGCAGCCGACGACGCGGACTCCCGTGGAGAATGTGTTCTGGGGCCGCGGGGCGGCCCCGTTGGGCCGTTACACGGTGGCCGTCCACCACTACCGCGACTGGGGTGGCGGCGATCCGACGGAGGTCGAGGTCGTGACGCTCGTGGACGGCAAGGAGGATCGGTTCTACGTCGTGCTGCGGTCGGGGGATCCGGTGAAGGTCGTGACGTCGTTCCGTCGGGGGCCGAAGGGCGGAGCCGCGGTCACCGGCACGTTTCCTCGGCCCCCCGTTCGCCGGTCGCGGCCGGTGGTCCGCGGTGCCGGCCCGCCCGCGGCGCCGGTGCCGCTCATGCCCCTGGACTAGCGACTGCGATCACGGCTCATCGGTGGCGGCTTCGGCCGCGGCCGGCTCGTCCGCGGTCTCTTCGTCCGCGGTCTCTTCGTCCACCGCGGCCGGATCGGGGGCCGACTCGCCCACGAACCGCGTCGGCAGCACGGCGGCGTCGAGGCCCCGGTCGCGGAGCAAGCGGGAAAAGGCATCGGCGAAGCCGTGGGTTGCGAGCACGCGGCGGGCTGCTGAAGCCTCCACGGCGGCGAGCAGGCCCGGGAAGTCGGCATGGTCGGAGACGACGAATCCCCGGTCGAAGCCGCGCCGCCGGCGCACGCCGCGCAGCAGCATCCAGCCCGATGCCATGGCCACGCTCGATTCCCCGAACAGCTTGAGCCAAGGGCTGCCGAGCACGCTCGGCGGCGCGATCACCAGCGCCCGTCCGCCGCCGACGCGGCGGGCCTGTGGCGGCACGCGGTCGATCGACGGCAGCCGCACGCCGCTGGCGCGATAGGCCTCGACCAGCTTCATCACCGACCCGTGGCCCACGATCGGGCCGATCGTCGGGTCGACCAGGGCCGCGATCCGCTGCGCCTTGCCCAGCGCGTAGGCGAGGATCACGCTGGTGCGGCCCGCGTCGCGGTTCATCCGCCACCAGGCGTCGATCTCCGCGGCGACGACGGCCGGCTCCTGCCAGCGGTAGACCGGCAGGCCGAAGGTCGACTCGGTGACGAACACGTCGCAGCGGACCGGCTCGAAGGCCGCGCAGGTCGGGTCGGCCTGGAGCTTGTAGTCGCCGGTGACGACCCACGTGACGCCCCCGTGCTCGATCCGCACCTGCGCCGAGCCGAGCACGTGACCGGCCGGATGGAGCGAAACGCTCACGCCGTTGATCGACAGCGACTCGCCGTAGCGGAGCGTGTCGATCGTGGCCGCGCCGCCGAGCCGCGTGCGGAGCACGGTCTTGCCGGCCGCCGCGCACAGGTAGCGATCGCAGCCGCTCCGGGCGTGGTCGGCATGGGCGTGGGTGATGACGGCCCGCGGCACCCGGCGCCACGGGTCGACGTAGAAGTCGCCCCGTGGGCAGTAGAGCCCCGACTCGGTCACCTCGAGCAGATCCGGCAACTCACCCTCCAGGCACCGGCTTTTCGCCCGTCGCTCCCGAAACTGTCGGAGTGTTCGCGGATCGTCCACCACCTAAACCAGCAGTGGCCGGCGCGGGTGTCGGCGTGAGGATGCGGACTGGCTTGGCCGAGGCACGCAAGGCCAAGACACGGACCTTCGCCAGTGACGCAACTCATGCCGCACCCGAGCCGGGTTGGGCGCGGCCGGCGCGAAAACGTGAGCGGCCTACCGATACGCCTGATTGCCGGCGGCCGGAAAGCGATACCCACCGAACCCCAACGGAGCGTACCGCGGCCAATCGCCCGGGGCTACCCCCGGGGGCGTGCCATACATTTTCCAGGTCGGCGTGCGGGGATTCGTGGGGGGCACGAAGTATTTGGGCCGCGTGCCGTGGCCGGTGACGTAGGGCGATGCGCCGGGCGCGTAGGGAGCCTGTCGCTGGGGTGTGCCGAGCGACATGGCAGAGCGGGGCCCCGCGAACCAGCGGCCGGCGGCATGGGCGGCCGTGCCGGGGAGCAGGGTCGCCAGGATGGCGCCGCACAGCAGGCTGCGGAGCGGACGGGACGAGTGGCGCGGCATCGAGACTGCTCCGCACGGTGGATGAGTTCTAGAGGGCATCGTCAGAAGCAGCCGGTCAACTTTGCCCGATCCGCACGGGCGCGAGCGGCGCCGATGGCGCCGGTTGTAGGGACGGGCGGGGCGGGATATGCAACTCCCGGCGGCAAGCGTTGCCCGGTGCCATGCGATGTGGGTTTAAGCTGGGGAAGCGTGGAACCGTGCGGCATGGAGGGTGGGGTGGTTGTCGCGCCCGGTGTCCCCGGGTTGCCACCCGGGGCTTCTCGGGTTCGGCACAAGAAGCCCCCGGCGGAAGCCGGGGGACTCCGGGTTGCATGCCTTCCCAGGGGCCATGCGCTGTGAGCCCGAACGGCCGTGGAGGGCTATGCACGCCGACGGTCAGCCCGGATCAGCTGCCTTGCCGCGGGCCGGCTTCGCGGGCTTGGCCGGCTTGTGGTTCGAGCGGCCGTTGCGGGCCGGGGCGCCGGCCCAGCGGATTTCCAGCGGCAGGCCGAACACCTTCTCGAACAGCTCGGTCCGCCGTTCGGCGCCCCACAGATCGACCTGCGGCTCCACCTCCGCCACCGCCTCGATCACCACGCGGCCGTCGGCGACCCGGGCCCGCACGTCGCTCACCTGCTGCGAGCGGCTGCGGTCGAGGCCGCCGGCGAGCCGCAGGATCGCCGCCAGCCGCTGCACCCGGCGCTGGTCGTCGGCGGACAGTCGGGCCAGGTTCTCGTGCTTCCGCTTGGGATGGGCGCCGCGGTGGTACCGGGCCACGTTGGCGATCAGCTCCAGGTCGTGGGGCCGCACGCCGGGCAGGCGGCTGTTGCGGATGAGGTGATAACTGTGCTTGTGGTGCTGGTCGTAGTTGATGACGTAGCCCACGTCCTGAAGGCGGGCCGCGCACTCGAGCAGCAGGCGGTCGCCGTCCGGGAGGTCGAGCGGGCCGGCGAGCTGCTCGAACATCCGCCCGGCGAGGGCCGCCACCTTCCGGCCGTGCTCCAACTCGCCCGAGCAGGCCGCGGCCAGCCGCTCGATCGCCTCCTCGCGCAGGGCGGGGTCGTCGGCGGCCGCGCCACAGAGGGCCGCCTCGTCGAGCATCTCGCGGACCAGGCCGTCGCGGACGCCGCGGGTGTGGATCACGAGCGTGTTGACGCGAAACCGCTTGAGTAACGCGTCGACGATCGACAGGCCGGCGACGATGATGTCGGCCCGGTCGGGCGTCATGCCCGCCATGCCGCGCCGGGCCCGCAGCGGCATCTTGCGGAGGCGGTCGAGCAGGTGCCGGACCTCGGCCTGCGAAACCTTGTAGCCCGCCACGGGCACGTCGACCTGCCGCTTGCCGGCCATCACCAGCTCGGCGAGCGTCGTGAAGGTGCCGCCGCAGCCCACGAGGAAGTGCGGTGCGAACAACGGCCGCGTCGTCCGCTTCTTGAGCGTGGCGGCGATGTCGTCTTCCAGCCGGTCGACGCCCTCCTGGAAGGCGGCCCCCTCGGAGCCTTCTCCCAGGCCGAACTGCTCGGTGAGCCGCACCGCCCCCAGGGGCGTGGAGAAGATCGACTCGATGAGGTTGCCGGTGGCGAACACGAGCTCCGTGCTGCCGCCGCCAATGTCGGCCACGATCACGTTCTTGCCGGTGAGGTCGAAGGCGTGTTGGACGCTGGCGAAGGCCAGCCGTGCCTCCCGCTCGCCGGAGATCACCTCCACGTCGAGCCCCACCTGTTCGCGGACCCGGCGGCAGAACTCCGGGCCGTTCCGCGACTCGCGGACGGCGCAGGTGGCGATCGTCCGCAGGCTGCTCACCTGGTAGCCGGAGGCGATCTCCTTGAAGGTCCTCAGGGCCGCGACGGTGCGGTCCATCGCCTCCTCGTCGAGCCGGCCCTGCGACGACACGCTCCGCCCCAGCCGGGTGGGCTCCCGTTCCTCGTCGAGGATCCGGTAGTTGCCACCGCGGAGGGCCTCGGCGACCAGCAGCCGCACGCTGTTGGAACCGATGTCGATGGCCGCGAGCCGGGAGGCCATCTCGGCCGACAGGTAGATCTGCTTTTCCTCGACCGGGTGGTCCATGCCGTATTCCTGGAGGGGCTTCGCCAAGATCATACCTTCCGTCCACTACACTATCGGCGCGTGGGAAAAGCCATTCGGGGCCGTTTTCCACCGGATCGACCGCCGGAAACACCGAGGGTTCCTGCGGTCGATTCACGCCGCATCCTGCGGCGGCAGACTGGTTCCACGGCGTGCCAGCGCGGGCGTCATGTCCCTGCCCGTTGCGCCCGCCGTCTCCCTGCGACTCTTGCAACTTTATGGATCTCGATTCCGCGTCATCCCCGGCCGCCCCTGTCGTGTACCCGCGGGTGGACGGCTGGTCGCCCACGTCGGGCCTGGCGCTGGCCGTGGGCAACTTCGACGGCGTGCACCTCGGCCACGCGGAGATCGTGCGGCGACTGCGGGCGACGGCGGATCGCCTCGGCGTACCGGCCGCCGTGCTCACGTTCGACCCGCATCCGGCCACCATCGTTCGGCCCGGCGCCGCGCCCGTGCCGTTGACCACGCCCGCGCGGCGGGCCGAGTTGCTGCTGGCATTAGGCATCGACGCGGTCCTCGTGCAGCCGGTGGATCGGCGGTTCGTGGCCCTGGAGGCCGAGGCCTTCTATCACGACCTGCTCCGGGACCGGCTGCGCGTCCGGGCGATCGTCGAAGGGGCCGACTTTCACTTCGGCCGCGGCCGGCGCGGCGACGTGGGCCTGCTCGCCGCACTGGCCGCCGCCGATGGCGTCGCGGTGGAGATCGTCGCCCCGGTCGTCGCCGCCGGGGCGGCCGTCTCGAGCTCCCGGGTCCGCGAGCTCGTGGCGTCCGGCGACATCACCGGGGCGAATCGGCTATCGACGGGGCCGTTTCGCGTCACCGGGGAGGTCGGGCACGGGGCCCACCGTGGCGCGGCGCTCGGGTTTCCGACGGCGAACCTCGCCGCCATCGCCACCCTCCTTCCGGCGGCCGGCGTGTATGCCGCCCGCGCCGTGCTGCCCGACGGCCGCGTGCACGCCGCCGCGGTCCACATCGGTCCCAATGCGTCGTTCGGCGAGACGGCGGTGTCGGTGGAGGCGCACCTCGTGGGCTTCACCGGCGATCTCTACGGCAGCCGCCTCGACGTTGACTTCCTCGCGCGTCTGCGTGACACTCGACGCTTCGACGCGATCGATGATCTGGTCGCCCAGATGCGGTCCGACGTCGAGGCCACCGCGCGGATCGCGGCGCCGCCGGCCACGGGTCCTGCACCACGGAGTGACCATGCGACTTGACTGGGCGAGCCTGCTGGAAATCCTGCGGTCGTGCCAGCGGGTGGTGCTCACCAGCCACGTGCGGCCCGACTGCGACGCGCTGGGCAGTGAGCTCGGCCTTCGTGGGATCCTCGAGGCCCTCGGCAAGGACGTGCGGATCGTCAACGCCCAGGCCACGCCCGCGAACCTGAAGTGGATCGATCCCGACCGGCGGATCGAGTCGCTGGCGGAGGGCGTGAAGCCCGCCGACCTCGCCGACCGCGACCTGTTCGTCGTCCTCGACACCAGCGCCTGGGCGCAGCTCGGGGCGATGGGTGACGTGGCCAAGGCGATGCGTGACCGCGTGCTCGTCATCGACCACCATGTCAGCGAAGACGACCTCTCGGACCGCTGGTTCAAGGACACGGCCGCCGAGGCGACCGCCCGCATCGTCTACGAGATCGGCCTCCGGCTCCGGGTGCCGCTCACGGAACGGATCGCCACGCCGCTCTACGCCGGCCTGTCCACCGACACCGGCGGCTTCCGGTTCCCGAGCGTGAGCGGCGAGAGCTTCCGGATCGCCGGCCGGCTCGTGGACGCGGGCGCGAACCCGACCGCGATCTACCGCGAGCTCTTCGAACAGGATTCGCTCGCCCGGCTGCACCTCGTGGGCCGCACGATCGCCGGCGCGGTCACTTCCCACGACGGCCGGGTAATCGTCTCGACGGTGCGGCAAAAGGACATCAAGGAGGTCAAGGCGCAGCCGGCAGATACCGAGGATCTGGTGAACCTCACGCTCGCCGTCAAGGGGACCGAGGTGGCCGTGATCCTCATCGAGCAGCCCGACGGCCGCATCAAGGTCAGCTTCCGCAGCCGCGGCCGGCTCGACTGCAACGCCCTGGCCGCTCGGTTCGGCGGCGGTGGCCACAAGGCCGCGGCGGGCACGATCGTGAACGGGCCGTTCGAGGCGGCCCACGAGCGGGTGGTGGCGGCGGTGGACGAGGCCTGGCTCGCGCTGCAGGCGGCGGCCGCCTGACCGCGGTGCGACACGCGGTGATTCTGGAGCAGCTATGAATCAATCGACTTCCAATCGTCAACCACCCGGCGCCGACGCCCGGCGCGGCTTTCTCGCCAAGCTGGCGGCGATCGCCTGCGGCGGCATCGCCACGCTCACGCCGCTGGCCGCCGGGCTGTGGGCGTTTCTCGATCCGCTCGGCCGGCGGTCCGCCGCGGCCCGGTTCGTGCCCGTGGCGGAACTGGCGGCCATTCCCCCCGACGGCGTGCCGCGCCGGTTTCCGGTGGTGACGGACCGCAAGGACGCCTGGACCGGCTACGCCGCGGAGCCCGTGGGCGCCGTGTGGCTGCGGCGCGAGCCGGGCAGCGACGTCGTGCAGGCGCTTTCGGCCACCTGCCCGCACGCGGGCTGCTCCGTGGAGATGGCCGCCGGTGGCACCTGCTTTCGTTGCCCGTGCCACAACAGCGAGTTCACCTTCGGCGGCAGCATCGTCGAGCCGAGCCCGAGTCCGCGGTCCATGGACGCACTCGACTGCCGGGTGGGCAAGGACGGCGCCGTTGCCGTGCAATGGCAGGCCTTCCTGGCGGGCATCGCCGACAAGGTGGCCAAGCGATGAAGCCCGGCATTCCTTCCCGCCGCGGTCCGGTCGGCCGGCTGGCCGACTTCCTCGACGACCGCACCGGCTGGCGTGGGCTCGTCCACGAGGCGCTCTTCGAGCGGGTGCCGGGCGGGGCCCGGTGGCGATACGTGTGGGGCAGCACGCTCGTGTTCGCCTTCATGACGCAGGTGATCACGGGCCTGTTCCTCTGGGCGAGCTACGCCCCCAGCGCCCAGACCGCCTGGGAGAGCGTCTACTACATCCAGCACGAGATGACCGGCGGCTGGCTGCTCCGCGGCATCCACCACTTCATGGCCCAGGCGATGGTGGTGCTGCTGGCCCTGCATCTGCTCCAGGTGGTGATCGACGGCGCCTACAAGGCGCCCCGCGAGGTCAACTTCTGGCTCGGGCTGGTGCTCATGATGCTCGTGCTCGGCATGGCGCTCACCGGCTACCTGCTCCCCTGGGATCAGAAGGGCTATTGGGCCACGATCGTGGCTACGAACCTCGCCGGGATCGTGCCCGTCGTGGGGCCTTCGCTCCAGCAGTTGATCGTGGGGGGCAGCGACTACGGCCACCACACGCTGACGCGGTTCTTCGCCCTGCACGCCGGGTTCCTCCCGGCGACGCTCGTGCTGTTTCTCGTCGTCCACCTGGCCCTGTTCCGCAGGCACGGCCTGCATGCGAAGCAGCCGATCACGCGGCCCGACGCGATGTTCTGGCCCGACCAGGTGCTCAAGGACGCCGTGGCAATGCTGGCGGTGATGGCCGTGGTGCTCGGTGTGATCCTCGTGCCGGCGGTGCGGACGATGCTCGCCGGCGGCGAAGTGGACTGGGGCCACGTGGGCGCCGAACTCGGCGCCCCGGCCGATCCCGCCGAGTCGTACGCCGCCGCCCGGCCGGAGTGGTATTTCCTCTTCCTCTTCCAGTTCCTCAAGGTCTTCGAGGGCTGGGGGGCGACGGGCGAGTTTCTGGGGGCGATCGTCGTCCCGGGCCTGATCATGGGCGTGATGTTCCTGATGCCGATCATCGGCAACTGGCGGCTCGGCCACCGCTTCAACGTCGCCTTCACGCTGGCGATCCTGGCGGGGGCCGGCCTGCTCACGGGGCTCGCCCTCAACGAGGACTACTGCTCGCTGTGGATCGACAAGGCGACGCTCGCCGCCGCCGAGAAGCTCCACGACGAGACCGGGGGCGACGAGCAGAAGATCGCCGCGGCCCTCGGTAATGACCCGGCGAAGATCGCCGCCATGCGAAAGCAGCTCGCCAAGCTCGAGGCCTGGCGCAACTCCCACGCCTTCCTCGCCGCCTCGCGCCGGGCGCAGGTCGAGGCCAAGCGGGCCGTGGAGCTCGCCGGTCGGCCGGAGCGGATCCCGCCCACGGGCGGCCTCGACCTCGTCCGCCGCGACCCGCTGCTCCGCGGGCCGAAGCTCTTCGGCCTCCTCGACGGCAAGGATTGCGCGAGCTGCCACGCCCACGTCGATCCCGCGACGCCCGACGCGGCCGCGAAGTTCGCCGCCGCCTCCGCCGCCAACCTCCACGGCTTCGGCACCGCCGCCTGGGTCCGCGGGCTCTTCGACCCGATGCGGGTGGCGGGGCCGGAGTACTTCGGCAACACGGCCCACAAAGACGGTGACATGGTGACGTATGTCCGCGACGAGATGACCGACCGCGAGAAGTGGAAGCCCGACGAGATCGCGGCGGTGACGGTGGCGCTCGCCGCCGAGGCGGGCCTGCCCGATCCGTCCGCCACGGCCGCCCAGGTGGAGCGGGGCCGGGCCCTGATCGCCGCCGGCGACCGCTGCGGCGCCTGCCACGAGTTCGGCGGCAACGGCACGGGGCTGGGGACGGCGCCCGACCTCACCGGCTGGGCCGGCCGCGACTGGCTCGTGGGGATCATCGCCGACCCGACGCACGAGCGGTTCTATGGCGACTCCAACGACCGGATGCCGGCCTTCGAGAAGGCCATGCCACGGGCGCAGATCGAGATCCTCGCCGATTGGCTGCGGGGCGACTGGTATCGGGCGGCCGACGCGCGCGGGGCTGCCGCGGAGTAGCGGGGCGGGGAGGGGTTGCCCCTGCCCCATCGCCGGACGTTCGCTGCGGCCCTCCGGGCCTGCGCTCACTCGGAGGTGCCGGGCGCTGCGGCGGGCACCGATCCGCCGCAGGCGGATTGGTCGGCCTGCGCTGGGCACCTACGCCGGCTCCTGGGGCAGGGGCAACCCCTCCCGGGACGCCGTAGACGGGGTGCGGCAGCCTGGAGGGCTTTCTATGATTCAGGAAGACGATTGGCACCGGCGGTCATCGACCGCCGGTGCCACTATCTGGACCGGCGGTCTGTGACCGCCGATTTCGGACGACTTTCTCAACAACCTTGCAGGTTTCGCATGTCCTTGAACACGTGGCTGATGACGATGGCGGTGCTGGGCGCCGCGGGTGCTGCTTTCGGGGACGAGACGCCGGCGCGGAAGGAATCTCCGCCGGCGCGGAAGGCGTCGCCGCCGGGGAGCGTGGCGATTGCGTTCGTCGGCGACATCATGCTCGACAACGGGCCCGGGCATGCGATCGCCTCCGGCCGCGATCCGTTCGCGGCCTGCGCGGAACTGCTCCTCGACGCCGACTTCACCGTGGGCAACCTGGAGTGCGTGCTCGGGAAGGGAGGCAAACAGGTGCTCAAGGAATACACGTTCCGCGCCGCCAGCGATTCACCCAAGTATGTGAAGCGGTATTTCTCCGCCGTCTCCGTCGCCAACAACCACGCCATGGACTTCGGTCCCGACGGGCTCGTCGAGTGCCTGCGGATCCTGGCGGCCGAGGGCATCCCGCAGGTGGGCGGCGGCGCCGACCTCGCGGCAGCCCGGCGGCCGCTGGTGCTCGAGCAGCACGGCATCAAGGTGGCGATCGTCGCAGCCAACGGCTTCCAGGCCGCGAAGTCGGCCGCGACCGCGACCACGCCGGGCGTCGCGCCCCTCGACGAGGCGGCACTGCTCGCCGACATCGCCGCCGCGGGGAAGGTGGCCGACTTCGTGGTGCCGTTCGTGCATTGGGGGCCGGAACTCGTCGCCCAGCCGCGGGCGGCCGACCGGACACTGGCCCGGAAGATGATCGCGGCCGGTGCGGCCGCCGTGATCGGCGGGCATCCGCACGTCACACAGACGGTGGACGTGCACCGCGGGGCGCCGATCGTCTACAGCCTGGGCAACTTTGCCTTCGACTACTATCCGGTCGATCCACCCGAGTGGATCGGCTGGGTGGCGCGGCTCACGTTCGCCAAGGGGCAGCCGGTCGAGTTCGAGACCCACGCCGTTGTCCTCGACGCCGCCGGCCTGCCCCGGCCCGCCCACGAGGACGACTGACGTCGCCCGGCAGGCGTTGCCCGTACCCCGTCAGCAGCGGCGAGCGGCCGCGGGGCTCATCGGCGGGTGAGGGCGTCGCGGATCTCGCGGAGCAGCACCACGTCTTCCGGCGGGGCGGCCGGCGCCTCGTCCGGCTTCGAATCGAAGCGGGCCTTCGCGGTGTTGATCAGCTTGATGACGAGAAACAGCGACGCCGCCACGAGCAGGAAATCGACCACCGACTGAATGAAGGGGCCGTAATTCAGAATCGGATAATCCTGGAAGGCCATCACGGGCTTGCCGCCATCCAGCACCGGCGTGCCGTCGGCGTTGAGCTTGGGGGCTTCCGTGCGGATCCGGTAGGCGAGATCGGCGAAGTTCACGCCATATTTGCTCGTCAGCAGATTCAGCGGCGGCAGGATGATGTTCGACACCAGCGAACTGATGATCTTGCCGAATGACGCACCGATGACCACGCCCACGGCGAGGTCGATGACGTTGCCGCGCATCGCGAAGTCGCGGAATTCTTTCATCAGTCCCATGGTTTCATCTCCTGTGCTCGAGGTTTCCGGGCGGGATTATGGATCAGCCGCTGCCGGCCCGGGAAGGCTGGGGCAGTTTTGCCCGACGTGCAGAGGCCTCGGCCCGCTCGGTGGCGGCCGTCAGGCCACGCCGCCGAGGACCGTGGCCCGGGCGACGCGGCCCACCCCGAGCATGTAGGCGGCCGTCCGCAGCGGCACCTTGCGGGAGCCGGCCAGCTGCCACACCTGCTCGAAGGCCTCGCCCAGGATCCGGTCGAGTTCCTGCCGCACCCGGTTGATGCCCCACTGGTAGTGCTGCCGATTCTGGACCCACTCGAACCAGCTGGCCGTCACGCCGCCGGCATTGGCGAGGATGTCGGGCAGGACGACGACGCCACGGCCTTCGAGGATGGTGTCGGCGTCGGGATCGGTCGGCGCATTGGCCCCCTCGACGATGATCGGCGCCCGCACCGCGGCGGCGTTGGCCGCGGTGATCACCCCGCCGAGCGCGGCTGGAATCAGCACGTCGCAGTCGAGCGCGAGCAGCTCCGCGTTGGTGATCGCGTCGCCCCCCGTGAACCCCTCCAGCCGGCCGCCGTGGGCATGGGCGTGGCGCAGGAGCTCCAGGACGTCGAAGCCCGCGGCCCGATGGAAGCCGCCGCCCGCGTCGCTCACTCCCACGATCAGACACTCCGCGTCGTGGAGGAACTTGGCGGTGTGGGTGCCGACGTTGCCGAAGCCCTGGATCGCCACCCGCGTGCCCGGGATGCGGCGGCCGAGGCGGCTCAAGAGCTTGAGCGTCAGGGCGCCGACGCCGCGGCCGGTCGCCTCGTCGCGGCCGGGGATGCCGTGATACTCCACCGGCTTGCCCGTCACGCAGGCCGGAGCGAAGCCGTGGTAGCGGCCGTACTGGTTCATGATCCAGGCCATCGTGTCGGCCGTCGTGCCCATGTCGGGGGCCGGGATGTCGACGTCGGGTCCGAATAGGTCGTGGATCGCGTCCACGAATCGCCGGGTCACCCGCTCCAGTTCCCGCTGCGACCACTGGGCCGGGTCGATCGACACGCCCCCCTTGGCACCGCCGTAGGGAATGTCGACGACGGCCGTCTTCCAGGTCATCAGGGAGGCCAGGGCCCGGACCTCGTCGAGATCGACGTGCGGATGGTAGCGCAGGCCCCCCTTCATGGGGCCGCGGGCGTCGTTGTGCTGCACGCGGTAGCCGATGAGCGTCGCCAGTTCGCCCGAGTCCCGCTCGATCGGGATCTGCACCTGCACCTCGCGCTTGGCGGTGAGCAGCAGTCGCCGCATGCTCTCCGAAAGGTCGAGCTGGTCGGCGGCCCGGTCGAAGGAGATGCGGGTGGCTTCGCTGGCGCGCATGGCGTCGTGCCTCGCTGGGTGGGGGCGGGCCTGTCGACGGCCGGCCGCAGAATGGTAGCGGGGGTGGGGGCTGGCTCACAAGGAACGGCCGCGCGGCGGCTTTCGTCAGCACACGCTACCATGCGTGGATTCGAGGTCCGATGCCGATGCCCACTCCTTCCGTCGACGAGTTCTGGAACCTACTGGCCCGCAGCCGGCTCGTCGATGCCGGCGCCGTCGCCGCGCTTCGCGCCACGCGGGCCGCGGCCGGTCCGGCCGGTGACACGAAGGCGACGGCGCAGTGGCTCGTGGACCGCGGCGTGATCACGCGGTGGCAGGCGAAGCGGCTGGCGTTCGGTGACCAGGGACCGTTCTTCCTGGGCGATTACCGGCTCCTCGAACGGCACGAACGGCAGGGGGACGGGCTGCTCTTCTCGGCGCGGCACGATCCTTCCGGTCGGGTCGTGACCCTCATGCTCCTCAACGCGAAGCGGTGCAAGGAGCTCGATGTCTGGACGGCGATCGTCCGCCGCACGACAGCCGCCCATCAGGCGACCGACCCGCTGCTTTCACGCACCTGGGCGTTGGAGCAGGTGGAAGGCAGCCGGTTCATCGTGTGCGAGGCCGTGACGGGGGTGCCGTTGGCCGACGAGTTGACGCGGCTCGGGCCGCTGCCGCCGTTGCAGGCGGCGGTGCTTACCCTGCAGGTGGCCCGCGGCGTGGCGGATATCCATGCGGCCGGGGCCGTGCACGGCGGACTGTCGCTCGACGTGCTCCTTCGCGAGCCGGCTGCTGCCGGCGGCCCGGAGCGGAACGGTCGTGTGCGGCTGCTGCAGTTTCCGTTGGTCGGCGATCCGCATGTCATTCCGCTGCGGGCGTCCGTGGCCACCGAAGCGGAGGTGGCCGCCCTGGGACGGAGGGCGTCGTTCATCGCGCCGGAGTTGCTGCTGCCCGAGCAGCCGTGTGACGCGCGGTCCGACGTCTATGCCCTGGGCTGCATCTTCCACGCCCTGCTCACCGGCGCGCCGCCGTGCTGGCAGGGCGACCCGCAGGCCACGCTCCGCCAGGCCGCGTTCGCCGGTCCGCAGCCGTTGGGCCCACCGATTCCGCCGGAGATCGCCGCCCTGGTGCAGGCCATGACCGCCCGCGACCCCGATGCCCGTTATCAATCGGCGGGCGAAGCGGCCGCTGCGATCGCCGATTGCTGCAGCATCACCGCGCCGCCATCCGCCACGCCCGAACCCCAGGATTCTGCGTCCCGGCCCGACGCCCACGGCGGCCCCGTCGGTGGCCAGCCAATCCGCACCGAGGGCACCGACTTCGCCGAGGGCTTCGTCTGGCAACCGGCCCGCCCTCATGAGTCGGCGGCGGTCGCTCCGTCTCCGGCCGGTGCCGCCGCGCCGCTCGCGGCCCGCCGCCGCGCCGCGCGGCTGCGGCTGGTCGGCGGTGGGATCGCGGCGTTGGTGTTCGTGGCGGCGGCCGGGCTCGTGGTGTCGCGACTCGATTTTGGCGAAAAAAACCGCAAGCCGAAGGCGACGGTCCGCCGGGTCGAGGGCAAGCGGGCTGCCCGTCCGGAAGGTGACCCCGGGATGGCCACGGAGCCTGCGGCCGCCGGCTCTGCGTCGAGCGCTGGTTCGTCGCCCGCGGGGGGCACGCAGCCCGGTGGGGAGCCGGCGTCGCCCGCAGCGGCGCAGCCGGTTGCCATCGAACGCCAGATCATCGTGGATGACTCGACCCTCCCCTGGGCATCGCCGACGTCCGGCACCCCGCCGCGGCTGGCATTCCTGCCGCCCGGCTCCCAACTCGTGCTGCTCGCCCGTCCCGCCGCGGCACTCGGCGACGAAGAGGGGCGGCTGTTCTACAGGGCGCTGGGGCCGGCGGCGGAGTCGGCGTGCAAGACGCTGGCCGCGTGGTGCGGCTGCGATCTCGCCGACATCGAGACCTTGCAGGTCGGCTGGCAGGCCGGCCCGACCGGCGACGTGTTCGAAGGATTCATGCTGCGGGTCGTCGCAACGCGGCGGATTCCGGAGGACGAGGCGGCCCGCCGGGCCGCATGGGGGGCGACGACCGCCGTCGACGTCGAGGGGCAGACGATCCACAAGGGAGAGCGGCTCTGCTTCTGGGGACCGACCTCCGAGCAGGGACGCACGTTGGTGGTGGCGCCGGAAATGCTCCTGCGGGAGATCGTCACCGCGGCGGCGGCTGCTCCGGCGGAGGGGCTCGCCGCCAGCCTGCCGAAGGACACGGAGACGCTCGTGGGCATGCTCGACGCCGATCGCCACCTCACGCTCTTCGGGTCGCCGCACTACCTGGTGCACGATGGCCGCCGCCTTCTCGCCGGACCGCTGGCCCGCCTCGCCGACCCGCTGGCCGCCTTCTTCGGCGACGCGATCCGCGCCGCGTCCCTGTCGCTGCATTTCGGCGCCAGCGCCTACGCCGAGCTCAACGCCGTCGCCACCGCCGACGCCCCCGCCAGCCGGCTCGCCCCGGCGCTCAAGGCCGCGGTGGCGGCCGCGCCCGACGCCGTGGAGGAGTATTGCGTGGCTCTCGAGCCGGCCGCGTACGGCCGCAAGCTCGTGATGCGGCTGCCGCAGATGATCCGCATGCTGGGGGCGAACCTCCGCGCGGCCGCCGAGGCCAGAGGGGTCGTGGTCAACGCCTACCTGCCGCGGCACGCCACGCACAACCTCGCCCTGGCGACCGAACTCGCCCTCTCCCAGTCGCCGGGCCGATCCGCTCCGGCGCCGGTCTCGGGGCCCGCGGCCGCGCAGGACGCCCTCGGCAGGCTGCAGAAGAAGATCACGCTCACCTTCGTCAAGGACACGCTCGAGCGTTCGATCCAGTTGATTTCCGAGGAGATCGGCGTGCCGATGGAGATCATCGGCACCGATCTGCAGCTCGAGGGCATCACGAAGAATCAGTCCTTCGGCCTCGACGAGCGGGACAAGACCGCCGTGGCGGTGCTGCGGGCGATCCTCGCCAAGGCCAACCCTGATGGCAAGCTCGTGTTCTTCGTGCGGAAGCAGGACGGCGCGGAGACGATCGTGATCACGACCCGCGCCGCCGCCAAGAAGCGTGGCGACACGCTCCCGGCGGGGCAGTGAAGGCTCCGGGCCCCGCGTTTTGGTGCTGCAGGTCTCCCGGGCTTGCGTGTCGACATGACGCGGGCCAACGATCCAAGCAGCCCCCGGCGGAAGCCGGGGGGGATGATGTACGCGACCCTGCGGCATCGTGCCGCAGTTCGCTTGGCGGGCCTCCGCCCGCTCACAGTCAACCCGGCCCTCCGGGCCTGGCGCTCACACAAGAAGCCCCCGGCGGAAGCCGGGGGACTCCGGGTGGCATGCCTTCCCGGGTGCCATGAGATGTGGGTTTGAACTGGGAAATTGCGTGCCGTCATCCGGCATGGAAGGTGGGATGGTTTTCGGACCCGAAGTCCCCGGGCTCCCGCCCGGGGCTTCTTGGAACTGTGACGCAACCGATTCACTGTTCAACGAGTCGCCAGACCTCGGTTCGGAGCTGGATTTCTGCAGCAACGACGCTTTGTCGAGCCACACGGCGCACCATGCAACAGGCCGCGAGCGTCGCAGCCGTCTCACCCCAGCAGGGCGAGGGCGACCGACATGTAGAGCACGATGCCCACGATGTCGACGATCGCCGACACGAAGGGGTTGCTCATCAGGGCCGGGTCGAGGTCCAGCGAGCGGAACAGCAGGGGCAGGGCCGATCCCACGAGCGTGCCCATGAGCACCACGCCCACGATCGTCAGCGGGATCACGGCCGCGGCCGCCGCGGTCGGGGCGTAGGCGAGGGCGAGGAGGTATCCCGGCACGGCCAGCAGCCCGCCCAGCAGGAGGCCAAGCGCCAGCTCCCGCCGCAGGATCCGTGGCCAGTCGGTGAGCCGGCAGTCGCCGGTCGAAAGCGCGGTGATCACGAGCGTGGCCGACTGGTTGCCGGAGTTGCCGCCGCTGGCGATCACCAGGGGAATGAAGGCCACGAGCCAGGCGTGCGGCGACCGCCACTTGGCGAGCACCATGGCCGTCACGGCCGCGGTCGCGAACAGGATCGCCAGCCACACGCCCCGCTTCCAGGTCATGGAGACGAGCGCGGCCTCCAGGTAGCTTTCGCCGAGGGGCTGGATGGCCGCGATCCGCTGGGCGTCGTCGGTCGCCTCCTGGCGGACGGCGTCGAGCACGTCGTCGTGGGTCACGATGCCGACGAGCCGGTTGCGGTCGTCGACGACGGGAATGGCGATGAAGTCGAAGCGGGCCAGCTTCTCCACGACCTTCTCCCGCGGCTCCTCGACCCGCACGCTGATCGGGTCGCGCTGCATGAGGTCGGCGACGAGGGCCGTGGGCTTGGCCAGGATCAGGTCGCGGAGCGACACGAAGCCGAGCAATTGCCGTTCGCCGTCGAGCACGTAGATGTAGTAGATCGACTCGCTGTCGGGGGCCTGGGAGCGGAGCCGCGTGATCGCCTCGCCGGCCGTGACGTCGGCCGGCAGCGACGCATATTCCGTGGTCATCAGCGACCCGGCCGAGCCCTCCGGGCAGGAAAGCAGCATGCGGATGTCGTGCCGCTCCGCCTTGGCCACCAGCGGCAGGATCTCCTCGACGAGCTCGGGGTCGAGCTCGCGGAGGAGGTCGTCGCGGTTGTCGGGGGCCATCCATTCGATGAGCGGCCCGAGGTGGGCCCGGTCGCCCGCCTTCACGAGCTCCACCTGCCGGGGCATCGGGTAGTAGGGGAAGATCTCCGCCTGCCGCTCGACCGGCAAGGCCTCGAGCATCTGCCAGAGCTCCCCGTCCTCGAGCCCCTCAGAAAACTCGGCCACGGTGGCGGGGTGAAGCTCCGCGGCCACCTCGCGCAGGCCGGCCGTGTCGCCTTCGGCGAGCATCACCCGCAGTTCGGGAATGAGGATCGGGTTGGCGACGGACATGGCGGGAGGTCGGCAGACGGGACGGGCCTATACTGCGAGGCAAATGCGAAGCCGGGCCAGTATGCCATGAACGACCGCAGAATCGAACGCCGAAACCCTTTCCTGTGGGCGTGCTTCTTCGTCGTCATGTACGGCGTCGGCACGGCCGCGAACGGGGGGGATGCGACGCGGGGCCGGGAGCATCTGCTCATGCACGCCTACCTGCCGGCCGACTTCGACCAGGAGGTGTTCGACGAACTCTGGACGACGTGGGAGGAGCCGCTCAGGGAGCGGGCGGCGCGGGCGCCGATCGCCGAACGTCGCCGGATGGCGATGGACCGCTACGGGCTCACGCCCCACCCGGACGACCCGTCGCGGTCGCTGCAGTACGTGGTCGGGGCCGACGGCGCGTGGACCATGAGCTGCCTGGCCTGTCACCAGGGCCAGGTGCAGGGCCGAGCGATTCCGGGCGTGCCCAACTCCACCTACGCCCTGGAGACGCTCACCGAGGAAGTGCGGGCCGTGAAGGTCCGCCAGCGGAAGGCGTTCGGCCACATGGATCTCGGCTCCCTGTTGCTGCCGCTCGGCACGACCGTCGGCACGACCAATGCCGTGATCTTCGGCGTCGCCCTGATGCGGCACCGCGACGCGGACCTCGCCATCGTGCAGCGGCCGCCCCGCTTCGACCTCCTGCACCACGACATGGACGCCCCGGCCTGGTGGCACTACCGCCGGCGCAAGAGCCTGTACGTGGACGGCTTCGCGGCCAAGGGGCATCGGGTGCTGATGCAGTTTCTGCTCGTCAAGGAGAACGGGCCGGAGAAGTTTCGCGACTGGGAGGACGAGTTTCGCGACATCGAGGCCTGGATCGCTGCCCTCGAGCCGCCGCGGTGGCCGGGGGCGATCGACGCGGCCCTGGCGGAGCGGGGCAGGGGGGTGTTCGGGCGGCACTGCGCGGAGTGTCACGGCACCTACGGCGCCGACGGCGGCTATCCCGAGCGGCTCGTGCCGCTGGCGGAAATCGCGACCGACCCGGTGCGGCTGCAGTCGCTGTCGGAGGCGGATCGCGCCGCGTTGAATGCCAGCTGGTTCGGCCACTTCGGTGCCGAGCGGCGGGCGGCGGACGTCGATCTGCCGGCCCGTGAGGCGGGCACCGGCTACGTGGCGCCGCCGCTCGACGGGGTGTGGGCCACCGCGCCGTATCTCCACAACGGCTCGGTTCCCACGCTCTGGCATCTGCTGCACCCGGATGCGCGGCCCGTCGTCTGGCGGCGGTCGGCGACGGGCTATGACGACCGCCGGGTCGGTCTCGAGGTCGAGGAGCGCGACGTCATGCCGGCCGAGAAGCTGCCGCCCGCCGAACGCCGGCGGTTTTTCGACACGCGGAAGCCGGGCAAGTCGGCCGCCGGGCACGACTTCCCCGCGGCGCTCGACGACGCCGAGAAGGCCGCCGTGCTCGAGTACCTGAAGACGCTGTGACCGTGGACGTCGTGGCCGCCCGTCGGCACGGACCGCTCGTCAGCCATTCCAAGGCGGTGGCCCCGGGCTGCCGACCGGGGCTTGTCCTCGAGCGTGCACATTGGACCCGAAAAGCCCGTCGCGGAAGCGACGGGACACCGGGTCGTTGGGCGAGACCGGAATCGCTTTGCTGGCTGTCCGCGGAAAAAGCCCTGCATGGCCTTTTTTCACCTGGGGTCGACCGCAGGAAATGCCGCGGGTTTTCTGGGTCGACGGCCATCGCATCCTGCTCGGGCAGACTTGTTCCACAGTCTGCTAAAGTACGTGCTTCCGCATCCGAAACCGGAGATCAATCGATGACCCAGCTCGAACGCGCCCGTGCCCAGGAGATCACTCCCGAGATGAAGTTCGTCGCCGCCCGCGAGGAACTTCCCGAGGAGTTGATCCGCAGCGAAGTGGCCCGCGGACGGATGGTGATCCCGGCCAACAAGGTGCACCTCGCGCAGCAGCTCGAGCCGATGGCCATCGGCATCGCGGCACTCACCAAGATCAACGCCAACATCGGCAACTCGGCGGTCACCAGCGACGAGCAGACCGAGCTGGAAAAGCTCCACATGGCCGTCCACTACGGTGCCGACACCGTGATGGACCTCTCCACCGGCAAGGACATCGATGCGATCCGGCAGGCGATCATCGCCGCCTCGCCGGTGCCGATCGGCACGGTGCCGATCTACCAGATGCTCGAGGAGCTCGGCGGCGACATCGAGGACATGAAGCCGCAGCACTTCCTCGACATGTGCGCGAAGCAGGCCAGCCAGGGGGTGGACTACATGACCGTCCACGCCGGCCTGCTCCAGGAGCATCTCCACCTGACGATGAACCGCGTCACCGGCATCGTCAGCCGTGGCGGATCGCTGATCGCCCGCTGGATGATGGCCCACCGGCAGCAAAACCCGCTGTATACGCACTTCGAGGACCTGTGCGACATCTTTCGGGAATATGACGTGACCTGGAGCCTGGGCGACGGCCTGCGGCCAGGCTCGATCGCCGACGCCAGCGACGAGGCCCAGTTCGCTGAACTGCACGTGCTCGGCGAGCTCACGCGGCGGGCCTGGAAGAAGGGCTGCCAGGTGATGGTCGAGGGTCCCGGCCACGTGCCGATGGACCAGATCGACATGAACGTGAAGCGGCAGATGGAGGAGTGCGACGAGGCGCCGTTCTACGTGCTCGGGCCGCTGGTCACGGACATCGCCCCCGGCTACGACCACATCACCAGCGCCATCGGCGCGGCCTTGGCCGGCTGGAGCGGGGCGGCGATGCTCTGCTACGTGACGCCCAAGGAGCACCTCGGCCTGCCCGACGCGGAGGACGTGAAGCAGGGCGTGATCGCCTACAAGATCGCCGCCCACGCCGCCGACCTGGCCCGGCATCGGAAAAATGCCCGCGTCCGCGACGACGCCCTCTCCCGGGCCCGCTTCAATTTCGACTGGAACGAGCAATTCCGCCTGGCACTCGATCCGGAGACCGCGCGGAAGTATCACGACCAGACGCTGCCGCAGGAGACCTTCAAGAGCGCCCACTTCTGCAGCATGTGCGGCCCGAAGTATTGCTCGATGAAGATCTCGCAGGAGATCCGCGAGATGGCGGCGGCCGAGGCGAACGGCGGGCCGCTGCCGGTCATCCAGGCCGGCACCTGACGCTGGCTCGGGGCCGGATTCGCAAGCCTGGAGGCTTGCGCCACAGGGGAGCAGGTCGACTGAAGTGCCCACGTGGCGCACACCTCCAGGTGTGCGCATGCGGGTGGTGGAGCGTTGGGCCGGATTCGCAAGCCTGGAGGCCTGCGCCACAGGAAGGCGAGTGTTCTTGAGAACTACTTCCGGCTCCAGCCGGTGCCGTCGGGCCGGTCTTCGAGCACGATGCCGGCCGCGGTGAGCTTGTTACGCACCAGGTCGGCCGTCCCGAAATCCTTGGCCTTGCGGGCGTTGGCCCGGATTTCGATGACGAGATCCATGAGCTGCGCCACCAGGCCCTCGTCGGCACCGGCGGCCTGCCGCGGCCGCTGGAGAAACAGGCCGAGCACTCCGGTCAGTTCCCGCATCACCAGCAGCATGGCGCCGAGGGCGGCCAGTTCGGCGGCCGGCTTCTTCGTCTCCAGGCCATGCTGATCGATGAACTTGTTGACCACGCGGACGAGGTCGAAGAGCGTCGCCATGGCGATCGCCGTGTTGAAGTCGTCGTCCATCGCCGCCAGGAACTTCGCCCGCAGCGCCGTGACCTCGTCGCCCGCCGCCGCCACGGCCGCGTCGCCGGCCCGCCGGTCGCGGCAGGGCAGGCCGTAGAAGTCCGTGGCGGTGATCCGCTCGGAGCGGGCGAAGAGCCGCTCGAAGGCCTCCATCGCCCGGCCGCTCTCGCCGAGCGGCTCCTCACCGAAGTGGATCGGGCTGCGGTAGTGCGTGGAGAGCAGGAGGACGCGGATCGCCTCCGGGCGGTGGCGGGCCAGGAGGTTCTTGAAGGGCTCGGCGCCGGTCGATTTCGAGATCTTCGTGGCGGCCTGGGCGGCGGCATCGTCCGCGGAGCCCTCGCCGCCGCGGGGCCGGCCTCCCACCTTGCCGGCGGCGCCGGCCGCCTGCATGAGCCCGTTGTGCATCCAGTAGGTCGCCATCGGGCAGTCGTGCAGCGACTCGCTCTGGGCGATCTCGTTCTCGTGATGCGGGAAGACGAGGTCGAGGCCGCCGCCGTGGATGTCGAAGTGGGGCCCGAGGATCGCCTTGCTCATCGCCGAGCACTCGATGTGCCAGCCCGGCCGGCCCGGCCCCCAGGGGCTGTCCCACGCCGGCTCGCCCGGCTTGGCCTGCTTCCAGAGGGCGAAGTCGGCGGCCGACCGCTTCCGCTCCGCCGTCGATCCCCCCTCGCCCTGCGTCTGTTCGACGGAGCGGTTGGTGAGCTTGCCGTAGTCGGGATCCCGCGTGACGTCGAAGTACACGTCGCCGTCGCTGGCGTAGGCCATGCCCTTGGCGATCAGGCCCTCGATGAAGGCGATGATCGTGCCGATGTGCTCGGTGGCCTTCGGCATCACGTCGATGCCGGTCACGCCCAGGGTGGCGAGGTTCTCCAGGTAGTCGGCGGTCATCTCCTCCGCGAGCTTCGCCATCGTCGTCCCGCGGGCCGCGCTCTCGGCGATGATCTTGTCGTCCACGTCGGTGACGTTGACCACCCAGGTCACCTTCCAGCCCGAGTAGGCGAGGTGCCGTTTGACCGTGTCGAAGATCACCGGCCCGACCATGTGGCCGATGTGGCTCGGCTTGTAGACCGTCGGCCCGCAGAGGTACATGCCCACGTGACCGGGCTGCACCGTCTCCAGCGGCGTCTTCTTCCGCGTCAGCGTGCTGTAAATCTCGATTCGCGGCAGGTCGCCGGCTGCATCCGCCATCTGCTTTCTGTCTCCGCTCTCTCACCGCTCGATGAGGGCGACGCACTCCGCGGCGATCGCCTGCTCGTCACCGATCGGCCCGACCGACTCGCCCGTCTTGGCCTTGAGCCACACGGCCGACTCGTCCACGCCGAGCACCTCCGCGATCCGCTTCCGCATCGCGGGCCGGTGCGGGAGGATTTTGGGCCGCTGGGCGAAAATCACGCAATCCAGATTCACCAGCCGCCAGCCGCCGGCCGCCACCCGGTCCATCGCGGCCCGGAGCATGACGGCGGAATCGCGGCCGCGATTGGCGGGGTCGGTGTCGGGAAATAGTGGGCGATCGTGATCCCGCCGAGCACCAGGCCGTTGCCTGGGGCGAGGCGGTGCGTGTCGTGTCCGAGGCCGATGCGAAGCATGCCCGCGTGTCTCCCGAGGAAAAAGGGCCGCATCGTTTTCCCCTATACTCCGCCCATGCACAACTCCGCCGCGAATCCCCATGCCCCCGCGCCGGCGGCCGACCCCGTGATCTCCGTGTCGGGGCTGGCGAAGGAATACCGCGTCTACGACAAGCCCGAGGGACTGCTGGCGAGCGTCCGCGGGCTGTTTCACCGCCCCAGCCGGGTCGTGGAGGCGCTGCGGGGCGTCGATCTCCAGGTCGGCCGCGGGGAGTTCGTGGCGTTGCTCGGTCCCAACGGCGCCGGCAAGACGACGTTCCTCAAGCTGCTCTCGGGAATCATCACGCCCACCCGGGGCACGGCGCGGGTGCTCGGCCACGTGCCCTGGGAGCGGGCCGACGACTTCCGCCGCCGGTTCGCCCTGGTGATGGGGCAGCGGAACCAGTTGTGGTGGGACCTGCCGGCGGCGGAGAGCTTCCGGCTCCACCAGGAGATCTACCGCATCGATCCGGCCCGCTTCGCCCGGGTGCGGAACGAACTGGTGGAGATGCTCGGGGTTGGCCGGCTGATCCTCCGGCCCGTCCGCGACCTGTCGCTCGGCGAGCGGATGAAGCTCGAACTCGTGGCGGCGCTCCTCCACGAGCCGGAGGTGCTGTTCCTCGACGAGCCCACGATCGGCCTCGACGTGGTCGCGCAGCACACGATCCACGAGTTCCTCCGCGCCGTGCAGGCCGAGCGGCGGGTCACGGTGATCCTCACGACCCATTACATGAAGGACGTGGCCGCACTCTGCGAGCGGCTCGTCGTGATCACGCACGGCGACATCCTCTACGACGGCTCCCTGGCCGGAGTCGTCGACCGGTTCACGACCCACAAGATCGTCACGCTCGACTTCGACGAGCCCCCCGACCCTGGGCGGCTGGAGCGGTACGGGTTTCCGTGCGAGATCCGCGGGCCGCAGGCGGTGCTGCGGATCGACCGCACGCGGATCGCCGACGTGCTGCCCGAGCTGCTCCGCGAACAGGGCGTGCGCGACGTCTCGGTGGAGGACGTACCGCTGGAGGAGATCGTGGCGGGCATGTTCCGATCCGCCGATCGCCGCCCCGCGTCGCCCGTGGAGGCCGTGCGATGACCGCCCCCGCCACGCGGCCCGGGCCGCTCCACGGTTTCCGCGTGTGGTGGACGATGCTGGCGATCAGCCTCGAGGAGCGGCTCGCCTACCGGGGCGACTTCATGCTCGGCACCGCGATGCGGTTCCTGCCGATCGTCACGCAGATCTTCCTCTGGACCGCCGTGTTCACCGCCACGAGCCGCCCCGACATCGCCGGCTATTCGCAGAACGACATCGTCGCCTACTACCTGCTGACGATGGTCACCCGGGCCTTCTCCAGCATGCCGGGCCTGGCCGGC
The DNA here is from genome assembly GCA_021300535.1 of Planctomycetaceae bacterium. Classification (GTDB taxonomy): domain Bacteria; phylum Planctomycetota; class Planctomycetia; order Pirellulales; family UBA1268; genus QWPN01. The sequence goes on from JAJTED010000007.1 coordinate 101,772, forward strand.
GGCATCTCCCGCAGCATCCGCGACGGCTCGATCAAGAAGTACCTCGTGCAGCCGCGTCGCCCACAAGCTCGTCTACTACGCCGTGGCGATCCTGCCCTTCGCGGCGGTGTTCTGGCTGTGCCGCGGCTTCTTCCCGCCCGCCCCCGACGCCGCCACGATCGCGGCCTTTCTGCTGGCTCTGGTCCTCTCCTTCCTCCTCGGCTTCTTCATGGAGGCCACACTGGGGATGCTCGGCTTCTGGGTGCTCGAGACCTCGAGCATCGTGTTCGCCTACATGCTCGTGCAGTACCTGCTCTCGGGCCACATGTTCCCCATCGACATGCTCGCCGGCATCCCCACCGGCATCGGCGGCGTGAGCGTGGCCGACGTCGTCCGCTGGCTGCCCTTCGAGTTCACGGCCTACTTCCCCGCGGCGGTCTGGCTGGGGAAGGTGCAGGGGGCGGCGCTCGCCCGCGGCCTGGCGATCGAGGCGGCGTGGGTGGTCGTCATGGCCGTCGCCTGCCGCATCGCCTGGTGGCGCGGCACGCGACGCTATGCCGCCTTCGGCGGCTGATCGGCGTCGCCAGGCTGGTGACCCGGTTTTGGGAAGCGGATGTCACCCGTCCCGGATTGCCTGTCCTTTTCAAGGGCCTTCCCCGGCTCACAGGTCTGTGGCGCGAAAGTTTCGCAACTCGATTTTCATCTTCTTTCCCGCATGCGTCACCAAGTCGATGTGGCTCTTGAGCGGATAGGAAGAATCGAGGATTTCGCTCACCCGTTCGCCATTGATCCAGGCCGTGAACGTGGCTCCCTTCGCCGACCACCGCTGCCGCGGAGCCGAAAAATCCTGCCAGTCCGGAGCCCGCAGTGCCCGTTTCAGAGGCAGCGGCGGCCGGTATGGGCCAGCCCTCGTCTCGCGGCTATCGCCTGAACTTCTCGGGCAGGGCAATCAAGGGATTGGCCCGCAGCACCTTGGCTGCTTCGTCAGGCAGCGTGGTCAGGCCGCCGAGGGACAGCCAGCCCATATGCTTCGCCAAGGCCTGGGCCGCCTCGTTCGACAATGTCGGCAGGCCGTCGAGGCGGAGCATGCCCGAATGCTGCGCCAGCGCCTTGGCCCCCTCGTCGGAGAGCGTGGTCAGGCCGCCCAGCCAC
>JAJTED010000094.1 GCA_021300535.1 Planctomycetaceae bacterium
CGGATGCCCCACTCCGCGTGCAGCTCGTCGGGCCCGAGGCTGGCGTTGGTGCGCAGGTTGAAGAGCCGCACGTGCGGCCCGAGGAGCTGCCGCGAGTCCTTGTCGGACGTGGCGATCGTGCAGCCGCCGCCGGCCGCCACGGTGCGGGTGGCGAGGGTGGCGAGCACGTCGTCGGCCTCGTAGCCCGGCACCTCGAGGCAGGGAATGCCGAACACGTCGAGCAGCCGCCGCAGCAGCGGGATCTGGGGCACGAGGTCGGCGGGCATCTCGGCCCGGTTCGCCTTGTAGGCGGCGAACGCCGCGTGGCGGAAGGTCGGCCCCGGCGGATCCATCGCGCAGACGAGATAGTCGGGCCGCTTCTTCTCGACGATGTCGAGCAGGTCGCGGGTGAACCCGAAGACCACCGACACCGGCGTGCCGTCGCGGGCCGTCATCTCGGGCAACGCGTGGAACAGCTGGTAGGCCCGGGAGAGCGTGTCGATCGCCCACACGGTCTTGCCGCGGAGGTCGGGATCGGGGCCGGCGGCGCGGGGGACGCTCATTCCGAACCCGGCGGCTCGTACTCGAAATCCTTCCACTTCATGGCCCGACGGAAGGGCTCGATCCGCAGCACCACCTCGCCGTTCTGGAAGATCCGCACGGTGCCGCTGGTCTCGCTCACGGCCACGGCCACGCTCTTCGTCCGCCGCGTGACCGCCGCCGCCGCCCAATGCCGGGCGCCGAGGCCCTTGGCCACCGAGACGTTCTCCGCCGAGGCGTCGATGTAGCGGGCGGCGCCCTCCACCGTGGCGTCGGAACCGATCACGAAGGCGCCGTCGAGCTGGGCGATCTCCTTGATCCCCTCCCGGACCCGGGGATCGGTGAGCCGGCGCTCGGAGCGGCTGTAGCCGCGGACGGGGTCGAAGCCCGCGGCGTGGCTCGCCTGCAGCACCTTCCGCGCATCGCCGACCACGAACAACGTGCCCACCGGCTTGCCCTCGCGGCCCTCGCGGCCGATCTCCACGGCCAGATCGACGACGAGCTTGAGCGTCTCCAGGGGCACCTTCGTCTCCAGGTTCCGCAGGTCGCGGCTCGTGAGCTGGCCGAGGTGCTCCTCCAGTTTCAGGAGGCTCACCGAGTCGATCGTGCCGGCCTCGAAGCCGCTGTACACCGCGACGACCGCCGCTTCCGGCGCGATCATCTCGTCGGCCACGCACTCCAGCAGCGCCTGGGCGAGCCGCTCGTGCACCGGGAGCCCGGCCACGTCGAGCGGCATCTTCTTCAGGCCGTGGTCGGTCGTGCCCGCCAGATCGGCCTCGTCGTCCGCCGCCACGAGCACGGTCACGGTGCCGGTGAGGCGGCGGACCTGCTCCCAGTCGAGCCGCTGATCGACGAGCAGGAGGATCGCCTCCGACGCCGTGGCCGCGCAGAGCCGGGCCGCGGCGTCGAGCAACTGGGCCAGCTGCGGCGAAATGTCGGCCGGTGCCATGGTCCGCTCCTGCGGCGGACGTCGCGCGGCGCGTCGGACGACGCGCGGGCCGGCCAGTCGCACGGGCCACACATCCGCGGCGCAAGCCTACGGGCAACCGCCGGCCGGTTCAAGAACGCCCGCTCAGCGGCGGCGCGACCCGCCGGCCTCGGGCTCCTGCTCCGCGGCCATCATCGGCGGCGCCGAGGCGGCCTTCATCGGACCGGTGAAGGCCGCGATGCCGCCGGGGAGCACCGTGCCCCAGGCCCGCTCCTGGTAGACGTTCAGCGCGTGCAGGGCATGGCCCAGCGGCCCGAGCTTCCACTCCCGCGACGGCTCCCGGGCCAGGGCCGACACCAGGAACTCCGTCGCCGCCACGACCCGCGGCTCGTAGAGCCGCTCCTGGTCGAGCGAGGCCACCAGCCACTCGAGAATATGGCCGGTGGTCTGGATCTTGCGGTCGATGTCGTCGTCGCGGTCGGCCAGATACTTGAACCACTCGGTGCTGAACGAGCCGTCTCGGTTCTGGAGCTTCGCGAGCGTGAAGTTCTGGTAGTCACGGACATACTTGTCGGCCCGCAGATAGGCCCCGTCGAGCGTGCCGGTGGCCCGCAGCCGCCGCTGGCAGCCGTAGGCCAGGCCGAAGAGCCGGTGCGTGCCGCCGCAGGGGGCGCCCCGGATCGGCTGCACGATCTCCTCCTCGACGAGCTTCTCCAGCGACCACTCCACGCCGTCGCGGCTCTGCCAGCGGGCGTCGGTCGGCAGGTAGTGGGCCAGGGCGATGAGGGCGAACGTCAGCTCCGTGCCCGCCTTGCAGGAGAGCTTCTCCTCCTCGATGAGGTCGGCGACGGTGAACGACTTCGACTGCAGCGTGATCGGCGAGTTGGCGGCGACGCGGCACTGGGCGAGGATCGCGAGGTACTGGGCGGAGTGCCCCTGCACACCGATGCCCTTGAGGGCGACGAGCCGCTCACCGCTGGCGGCGAGCATCACCTGGCCGCGACATCGGCCGCCCATGTTCGACCAGCCAATGGCGTTGACGAGGTCGCCGGCGGGGCCGCCGACGCGGATCTGGGTGGGGATGCCGAAGGCGATGAAGCCGTGCATCACTTCCCAGGGCGTGTGCTGCGCCGTGTTGAGCGGCCGATTCTGGTAGGTGGCGAGCGTGCGGGCGATGGTGGCCCGGAGCCGCTCGAACCGCCGCGTCCGGGGCGCCGGCATGCCGGTGGCCTGCAGCTTCGTGGCCACGATCGGCGGCGTCTGCCGGCGGCTGCCCGCGCGGGACGTGATCACGAGGGCGGTCGGCGGGGCCGGCGGCGCGGCGGGCCGGGGCCGCGGCTTGAACTCGGGATTGGCGGCGTCACCGATCACCTTCCGTGCGGATACCTGCAGCGCCGTGCCGAACGCCACGGTTTCATTCCAGGTCGGCAGCCGCGCCGGCTTCTCGGTTGCCGGCGGCCGCGGCTTCGGCGCCACCGGTGCGGCCGGCTTGACGCGGCTCTTGTCGGGGACGGACGCCAGCCGTGCGACCCGCGCGACCTCCTCGGCGGTGGGCGGCTGCGGCAAGGGAATGAAGTCGGGAGTCGGTGGCTCCTTGCCGAGCAGGCTCTCGAAGAACCGGGCGGGTGAACGGGTCTTCGCGCCCGCCGCCTCCACGTGCCGCGCAAACCCGCCGCCGACGAGCACCGCCCACGCCAGCAGCATCGCCACCGCACGCAGCGCGACGGCGGATGACCGGCCGCTCGGCCGGACGGAAGACTCGCTCATCGTGGATGCAGACTCTGGGTGGATCGCCATCTGGGACCAGGACGGTGGCGGCGGCGGAAACGGTGTGTGAGGGGTATCGGCACCGACCTCCGCCGGATCGTTGCGCCACCGGGCGGTCGCCCGAGGGTCCGGTCAGCCCGCCCTCCCGACGCAATCCTCCCGCCTTGCCAAACGTGCTCCCGCCGGCCAAACATGCGGCGGCACCGCTCAGGCGGCGATGCATGCCGGAGCCGGCGGCCAAGGGGGCGGCCAGGGCATGGAAAATCCCGCGCTGACCGTCGTTGCCCGGGAGCGGTTCGTGCGCGAGGCTCGCGTGTGAGCCGGATCAGCTGCCGTAATGCTGGCGGCAGAAGGCCCGCCACTTTGCGTCGAGCTCGTCCTGCGACAGGCCGAGCGCCGGCAGCAGCGGCTCGATGGCCGTGGATCCGGTCTTCTGCACCGCGGCCACGACCGTCGGCAGCTTGGCGGCGAGGGCTGGGTCTTCCAGGAGCATGCGGCAGACCGTGGCGGCGACCCAGTAGCGATCGAGCGGGATGCGGGAGCCGGAGCAGACCTTGGCCAGCGTGTCGGCGGCGGCGGCATCCAGGCTCTCGGTCACGACCGCGCGGATATTGGCCTGCGGATGGAAGCGGAGCTGGTAGTGCGCCGCCAGGCCTTCCTGCAACCACTCCGAAGTGTTGTCGAGATGGAGCGTCGCCGAGAGCAGCGCATGCACGAACTCATGGGTGAACACCGGCCGTAGCGTGCCCTGCCGCGGGTCCCAGAAGGACGTGGCGATGCCCTGCACGGTGTAGCCCGCCGCCTTGGTCGGTGCGGCGCCGGCACCGAGACGTTCCCCCAGCGCGACGGGAAACTGCCGGTAGCGATCCTCCGCGGCAAAGACGACGAGCACGAGCGGGTTCGCGGGCGGGTCGGCGAAGGGCAGGTCGGCCTTCACCGCCGCGGCCACCTTGGCCAGATGGGCCCGCAGCGTGTCGGCGTCACAGGCGGAGGCGTCGGTGAGCACCGTGATCCCGTCGGCGGTGACGATCCGCACCCGATCGGGGTCGGCAGCAGCCGCGCCGAAAGCGACTGCGGCGACATCTGTCGCAGTCAGCACGGGCTTGTCGTCAGGGCCGTTCGGCGGCGGATCGTCGGCCAGTGAGAAGGAGTCCACGAGGATGTCGGCGGCGTCCCGAAAATAGATCCCGAGGCGGTCCACCTTCTCCCAGCGCGGAATGCGGGTGGAACTCCAACGGGTCCACTTGAACGGCACCATGACCTCCGTCCAGCCCGGCTGGTCGAGCACGACCTTTCGCCAAAACCAGGCGGTTCCGTCCGCCTCGTAGAACCGCACCTCGATGGTGCTCGGTGCGGCTTCGGGATCGCGGTGCACCCAGAACCGCAGGGAGTCGAAGTCCGACGGGTCGGGAGGCAGCTGACCGGCCTTGATGAACAGCCCGCTGTTTCCCGCCGTGTCGATCCGGGCGGCGCTGCCTGCCGGTCCGTTCGGGCCGGCCTCTTGCGGGCCGGGCGGGCCCTCGGTCCGCTGCACCGTGATCCTGCCCTGAGCCGACCAACGCTGCAGATCGGCGCCGGTGTCGAAGTCGGCCAGCAGGTCGGCCCGCGCATGCCCCACGGCGAGGGCCAGCAAACCGAGGCCAGCGAGCAGCATGTGGCGGCGGAAATGGCGCATGATGCAGAGCCCGGAAGACGCAGCGGAGAGAATATGGAGGCAGAACAGTCCCGCAGAGCGGTGGGGAGGTCCGCCGCGAAGAGCGGACGCGAAGAACGTAGCAGATGGACGGAATGCCGGCGCGAAAACGGCTGCGACCCCGGATCAGAACAACTTCCGCCAGGCTTCGGCGATCGACCACTCGGCGGCGCTACCCTCAGGATCGGCCGCCCATTCGCGCCACTTGTTGACATCGTCGCCCAGGTCGCGGCCGCTCACCTGCTTGAGCGCCGCCACCGCGCGATACTGCACCGCCGGATCGGAGTCTTCGAGCGCCCGGGCGAGGACGGGGATGGCCTGCTTGTCACCGAGCGTGCCGAGCTCGCGCAGTGCCCGCAGGCGGACATCGAACTCGGCATCGGACTGGTACCGCGCGGCGAGCAGCTGCACCGCCTCCGGCCCGCCGCGCTTGCCCCACGCCGAGCAGGCTGCCATCCGCACCCGCTCGTCGGGATCCTCGAGCGCGCCCTTGCAGATCGCCGTGGCCGCGGCCGTGTCGAACTCGGCCGCGATTTCGAGAATCTCGGCCCGGACCCGCGGATCGTGCTCTTCGAGCAGCGCCGCGACGAGCGTCTGTGTGAACTCGTGCTGCGCGTGGGCCGAGCCCGCCTGCGCCTGTTTGGCGTCTGCCTTGAACTGCTTGATCCGTTCGTCGGCCGTGGGTCCGTATTGCTCCCGTTCGCGGGCGGCCTTCTTGGGATCCTGAAACGGCGTCCACGGCTGGCCGGCAGCGCAGCCGACGGCGGCGAGCAGGCAGGCCACCACCAGGCAGGCGATGATCCGACGCGAGGTGAACAGCGTGTCCATGAGCGGCTCGGGGGAACGGGGAGCGAACAGCGGCGGCGGACGATAGCCGCCGGCCCGGCCGGCGGCCAGAGCAGTGGGCACGCGGCATGTTTTCCGAAATCGCCCAGCCCCCCGGGCCGGCGATCCACCACCGTGAGATGTGGTCTGGCGATCCCGGCTCCAAACTGGTTGCATCGTCAATTCCCCGCCGGAGGACCGTCGCCCGTGCCCAGCAGGACATGCGTCCCCGCCGCCTGGTTGTCGCTGGCCGCGACCGCGCTCGTCGCGTGCGCTGCGGCCGACGAGCCGCCACCGCCGCGCGAGCGTGTGGAGGTGCGGTCAGCCGCAGGCCCACGCACGCTCGAAGGCACACTGGTGGTCGAGGCCCAGGATGGCGGGCTGCTGCTCGAACTCGCCGACCAGCGGTACGAACTCCTGCAGCCCGACCAGATCGTGGCCCGGCGGCCCGGCGCCGCCGCCCGGCCCGCCGCGACGCCGCGGGAGCTCGGCCGGCGGATTCTCGGCGAGCTGCCGGCCGGCTTCGACGTGCACGTCACCAGGCACTATGTCGTCTGCTTCGACACCTCGCGGGAATACGCCGTGTGGTGCGCCGCCCTCTTCGAGCGTCTGTCCGAGACCTTCGTCACCTACTGGACCAACGCCGGCCTCGACATCCGCCGTCCCGACCGGCCCCTGGTCGTCGTGATCTTCGCCGACCGACAGGCCTACGAGGCCTTCGCGGCCCGCGACCTGGGCGCGGCGGCCGACCGCGTCGTCGGCTACTACAACCTGCTTTCGAATCGTGTCACGACGTTCGACCTCACCGGCAGCGACTCGCTCCCGAGGCCGGCGGGCCGCCGCCCGGGCTACGCCGGCTTGGAGATTCTCGCCAGTCCCGAAGCGGCCGGCCTCGTCGCCACGCTCGTCCACGAGGCGACGCACCAGATGGCCTTCAACACCGGCATGCATCGGCGGCTGGCGCCGGTGCCGCTGTGGGTGAGCGAAGGCATCGCCACCTGTTTCGAAACGCCCGACCTGGCGCACGCCCGCGGCTGGAAGGGGATCGGCGGGGTGAACACCGCGCGGCTCGATCGCTTCCTGCAGGGCTCCCGGCCTGGCGGGCTGCGCGAGATCGTCGCCGGGGACGAGCCCTTTCGCCGCGCGGCCGATGGGCTCGACGCCTATGCCCGGGCCTGGGCCCTGACGCACTACCTCATGAAGACGAGGCGCGACGCCTTCGCCGGCTACCTGCGGACGATCGCCGGCAAGCAGCCCTGCGGCCCCGATTCCCCGGAACGGCGGCTGGAGGAGTTCGCCGCCGCCTTCGGCGCCACGCCCGACGCCCTGGAGCCCGAGGTGCAGCGGATGATGGCCCGACTCCACGCCCGCAGGCCGTAGCAAAGGCCCGCAGGCGTTTGCCAGCGCCGCCGGCGCAGCCATACAACACATCCGGCGGAGCCGAGCGCGTATGCCACCGGCGGCCCGCCAGCAGATCACCCCGGAGACCAACCCATGCCCTCTGCACCGCTTCCCCGTCGCGCGTTTCTCGGCCATTCCTGTGCGGCAGCCGGCTCCCTGGCGGCCGCCACGACCGCGGCGGTCCCCGCCGGCGGCTTCTTTGCCGGCGGTGGCGATGCACTGCGGGTCGGTGTCGTCGGGTGCGGTGGTCGGGGGACCGGCGCCGCCATCCAGGCGGCCGCGGCCGATCCCGCCGTGCGGATCACGGTGCTCGCCGACCTGTTCACCGATCACATCGATTCCGCCGCCGCGGTGCTTGGCCGCACCACGGGGCGGGCTTTCGACTGCCCGCCGGAGCGGCAGTTCGTCGGCGCGGACGGATGGCGGCGGGCGATCGATGCCCCGCTCGACATCGTGATCCTCGCCACGTCGCCGGATGCCCGTCCGGCACAGGTCGAGGCGGCGGTGGCAGCCGGCCGGCACGTGTTCTGTGAGGCGCCCGCCGCGATCGCAGCGGACGGTGTCGCCACCGTGCACGCCGCCGCCACGCTGGCCGCAGCCCGCGGGCTCGCCTTCGGCAGCGGACTGGCCTGGCGGCACGACCCGGTGACGATCGGCACGATCGACCTGCTGCGGGCGGGTGCCTTCGGCAGACCGGTCGCGGGCGTCGCCACGAGCCAGATCGGGCCGGCCTGGCGCCGGTGCGCGCCGCACGGAGCGCCGCTCCCCGCCACCGACCTTCGCAACTGGATCGCCTGCCCCGCGCGATCCGGCGGCGATCTCGTCGAGCATCAGGTGCATGCCATCGACAAACTCCTCTGGGCCTTCGGCGATGCCCCGCCTGCCTGGGCCGAGCCGCTCACCGGTCCGGGGACGGACGGAACGGCCGTGCGCTACGTGTTTTCCGACGGCCGGTCCTTCGAGGCCGCCATCGTCCGGCGGGCGGGGGGCCGCGACGCAATCGCCGAGATGGTCCGCGGCACCCGCGGCACCTGCGACCTACGGACGGCCGGCAGCGGACGGCACGGCCGCAGCATGGCCGCGTTCCTGGCGTCGATTCGGCACGGCCGGCCGCTGGCCGAGGGCCCGGCCCTGTGCCGCAGCACCCTGACGGCCATCCTCGGCCGCGAGGCGGCGACCGCGGGCGTGGCCCGCGGCTGGGCGGAACTCGCCCCGCCCCCCATGTCGGCATAACCGTTACAATCCGAGCGGCGGTGCATGCCCGGCCGCGCGGGCGACGATCCTCCTCCGGTCGTGCGCCGTGCGGACCGATCTGACTGTCGTGCCGGCCAGGGTGATTTAGCATGCCAGCCAACCGCACCGTCGCATCGCTCAGCATCGCGCTGATCGTGTTCGTGATGCTCACGTTCGTGCTCGCGGTCACGACCTACCTGTTCTTCAAGCAGCGGCTCGACGAACAGGCAAAGGCCGAGGCCGCCACCGCCGAGACGAACAAGGCCCGCACGGAACTCAACACGGCGGTCGACGAGAAGCGGAAGCTGCAGGAGCTCCTGGGCGTCGCCGAGGAGAAGACCGTCGCACAGATCGAGGCCGAGACGAACGAACGGTTCACGGGTGAGTTCGTCGGGTTCGACGCCGAACCGAAGACCTACCTCAAGCTGGTCGACTGGCTCGCCGAAGCGATCCGCAAGAAGGACGGCCAAATGGACAGCCTGCGGCTCGACCATGAGAAGGTGGTCGCCGACAAGGAGAGAGCCATCGAGACCGAAAAGTCGGCGGCGGCTCGGGCGGCGGCGGAGAAGGAGAAAGCCGTCGCCGACGCGGCAGCGGAGAGGAGGAAGTTCGACGCCTCACGCGGGCAGCACGAGGCCCAGCAGCAGCAGCTCTCCGGCAAGCGGGACGAGGCACTCAATCAAACCGTCGCCTTCGACAAGCTGAAGGCGGAGGTCGCCAAGGGCCGGCAGTTCCTCTATGTGGAGCAGCAGAAGGATTTCGACGACAAGAAGGATCCGGAGGGGCAGCTCGGCGTGCTCTACGCGGCACTCCGGGCGCGGACCCAGGTGATCGAGAGGCAGAACGAGCTCCTGGCCACGCTCCGGGGCGGCGACGAGGCCGTGCAGGCGGCGGTCATGGCGGCCACGCCCCAGGACAATCGGATCGACGGCTTCGACGGCCGCGTGGTCAGCGTCGATCCCGCCGACCGCACGGCGTTGATCTCGTGCCGCTCGACCCGCGGCATGCGGCCCGGCCTGCTGCTGGCAGTGTACGATCCGGCCGATCCGCGGCCGCGGCTCGGCGCCCGCAAGGGCCTGCTCGAAGTGATCGCGGTCGAAAGCCCGACGGTCGCGCGGGCACGAGTTCGCAGCGACTCCATTCGCAACCCGATTCTCGGCGGCGACGGCGTGGCGAGCAGCCTGTGGGCGCCAGGCGCGGCTCCCGAGGTGGTGATCGTCGGCTTCGTGCAGCTCGACGCCGACGCGCCGCCCGACACCGACACCCTGCAGGCGGCGATCGAGCGGACCGGCGGCCGGGTGGTCGATGCCGTAACACCCGGCACAAGTCTGGTCGTCGACGCCGGCGTGCCAAAGCCGGTCGCCGGCGGCGAGAGCAAGACACCCGGCTGGCGGACGAACGTCGACGACAAACGCCGCGATCGCGAGATCAAGTCGGCCCGGCAGCTGGGCATCCGCGTGGTCGGTCTCGACGAGATGCTCGATCTGCTGGGGCTGGAGCGGGCCGACCTGGAGACGGGCCGCCTGCCCACTCGGGGCGACGACGGACGATCGCTGCCCCGCCGCGCCGCCGGCGTGGCGTACTGATTGTACGTGAACAAAGCCATCCATGGCCTTTGTCCACTTGGCCGACCGGTGGAAACGCCAAGGGTTTCCACGGCCGGCATGCCGAGCATCCTGCTCGCTGTACGCGGACAAAGCCATCCATGGCCTTTGTCCACTTGGCCGACCGGTGGAAACGCCGACCGCAGGCGCGGTGTTGGATAGTGCACGTGTGCGCACAGCACAACCACCCCCTTCCGCCGGCGTGACGCCGTAGCGGATGCAATGTGGGGCTACTTCCGCGCCCGTCGGCGACCGGCACGTCTGGTCGCCTTGGCATCCGCCCGGGCGGCCCGCTCCTCCTGGCGGTAGACACGGACCGCCTCGGGGTGGGACTCCTTCCAGACGTCCGGTCGGAGCGCGTGGTAGTCGGTC
>JAJTED010000095.1 GCA_021300535.1 Planctomycetaceae bacterium
TGGCCTGCGCGGCGCTCGACCTCGTGGACGAGATCGAGAACGCCTTCAGCGTCTACCGTGACACGAGCGACCTGGCGATCCTCAACGCCACGGCCGCCTCCGGCTGGCAGCCAGTGTCGCATGAGGTGTTCGCGCTGCTCACGCGGGCCCGCGAACTCCACGACCGCACCGGCGGCGGATTCGATATCGCGGCAGGGGCGCTGGTGAGGGCCTGGGGATTTCTCCAGCGGCAGGGCCGCACGCCCGCCGCCGCAGTGCAGGCCGCGGCCCTGGCCGCCTCCGGCATGCGGCACGTGGAACTCGACCCGGAGACGCGCCGCGTGCGGTTCACGCAGCCCGGCGTGGAGATCAACCCCGGGGCGATCGGCAAGGGCTGGGCCGTTGATCGGGCCGTGGACTGGCTCGCCGATCGCGGCGTGGACAGTGTGCTGATCCACGGCGGCTCCAGCAGCGTGCGGGCCCGCGGCACGCAGGGGTTCGGGGGGCCGGGTCGCCGTGGCTGGAAGGTCGGTTTGCGGCACCCGCTGTTGCCGGGCCTGCGGCTGGCGACGCTCACGCTCGCCGATCGGGCGCTGGGCACGAGCGGGTCGGGCACGCAGTTCTTCGTGGACCGGGGCCGCAAAATCGGTCACATCCTCGATCCGCGGACGGGTCGGCCCGCCGCAGGCGTGCTCTCGGCGACGGTGCTGGCGCCCGACGCCGCCACGGCCGACGCGCTGGCGACGGCGCTGTACGTGCTCGGTCCGGCCGGCCTGGATGCCGTTGCACCCGCCGACGGAGACGTGGCGGCGATTCTCGTGCTGCCCGCGGCCGCGGCGGGCCGCGTGGCCGTGGTCACGGCGAACCTGGCCGCTGCGGACGTGGCGTGGGAGCCGCAGGCCGCCGTCGAAATGCTCGAGCGTGGCTGAACGACCGGCGCCGTGTAGACTTGCGACTTTTTCCGCCCCTCCCCGCCCACCACCATCCCCATGCTGGACTGGATCGAGCAGACCTCCTACCTGGGGATCGTTCTCTTCCTCACGCTCACGGGCATCGGCCTGCCGGTCCCCGAAGAGGTGCCGATCGTGGCTGCCGGCGTGGCCAGCAAGGCCGGGGCCCTGAAGTGGTACTACGCCCTGCCGGCATGCATGGTGGGGGCGTTGCTCGGCGACAGCCTGATGTATGCCATCGGCCGGTTCTTCGGGGCGCGGATCCTCAAGGAGCATCCCTGGTGGTCGGGCTTTCTCACGCCCGAGCGTGAGAAGACGATCGAGGACCTTCTCAAGAAGCACGGCATCAAGGCCTTCTTCGTGGCCCGGTTCCTCGTCGGCCTCCGCAGCCCCTTCTACCTCACGGCCGGCATTCTCCGGGTGAAGTACCGTTGGTTCCTGCTCGCCGACTTCATCTGCGCCACGGTCGTGATCGGCGGATTCTTCGGCCTCGCCTACCTGTTCGGCGACCGGATCACGGGGCTGATCCAGTCGGCGGAGAAGGGGCTGACGGCCATCGTCATCCTCGCGGCCCTGGTCGCCCTGGCCGTGGTCGCGTTTTTCTCGTTTCGCAAGCGGCGGATCCGCATGCTCGACCAGGACCCCGAGGCGTTGTTCGAGAACCGCGAGATCCTCCTCGGACCGGCGGCGGACCGGATCGCAGATGCCGTCCATCTTGGTGACGTGAACCACGACGACGCCCCCAAGCCCTGACGCAGCCGGCTGGACCGAGTTCGGCCCGGATTCGCATGCCTGGAGGCATGCGCCACGGGGAGAGGGCTGAGGGGAGAGGGCTGAGGGGAGAGTGCTGAGGGGAGAGTGCTGAGGGGAGAGTGCTGAGGGGAGAGGGCTGAGGGGAGGAGAGTTTGGCCCGGATTCGCATGCCTGGAGGCATGCGCCACGGGGAGAGGGCCGCCTGTCGTGACGGTCGTGCCGGTCGTGCGGCCGCGACCCTGCCGAATCCGGTGACTTGTCGCCCTGGGGCGACTTTGCCGTCGCCGTTTCGCGACCTAAAGATTCGTGGAGGCGTGTCCCGCGCCTCCATCGCGGGAGCCCCTCATGATCGACAGTTTGTCCCACGCCTCGTCCGCCATGCGTCTGCTCGTCGTGGACGACGACCGGCGACAAGCGTCACATCTCGCCCAGTGGCTCTGCGGCCTCGGCCACCATGCCTCGGCCGCCGGCACCGCCGCAGAGGCGGTGCAAGCCTTGGCCCGCGCCGCGTGCGATGTGATCATCCTCGATGGGGCCATGGCCGACGCGCAGCGCGTGGCCGCCGCGGCCCGTGGTGCCGGCCTGCTCGTGCTCCTGCCCGCCGCGGAGGCTCCTGCGGTCGTCGGCGATGCCGCCGTTGCCAGTCCCGTGCGGGATGCCGATCTGCTCGCCGCCATCGATCAGGCCCGGTCGGCCGCGGCTGATCGGGCCGCCGGTGCGTCGGTGGCCCCGGCGGTCCTCGGCTCCCATCCCGCGCTCCGTCGCGTGCTCGAGGTCGTGGGCCGGATCGCCACCACGCCCGCCACGGTGCTGGTCACGGGCGAAAGCGGCACCGGCAAGTCGCTGCTCGCCCGGGAGATCCACCGGGCCAGCGGCCGGACCGGCCGGTTTGTAGAGGTGGCCTGCGGTGCCTTGAGCGAAACGCTCTTGGAAAGCGAGCTCTTCGGCCACGTGGCCGGCGCGTTCACCGGCGCCACCGCCGATCGCGAGGGCCGCTTCCTGCAGGCCCACGGCGGCACGATCTTCCTCGACGAGATCGCCACCGCCACGCCCGCCATGCAGGTCAAGCTGCTGCGCGTGCTCCAGGACATGGCGTTCGAGCCGGTGGGCGGATCCCGCACCCATGCCGTGGACGCCCGCGTGATCCTCGCCACGCACGAGAGCCTCGAGCAACTGGTGGCCGACGGCCGCTTTCGCGCCGATCTCTACTGGCGAATCAACGTGGTGACCGTGGAGATGCCGCCGCTGCGGAGCCGGTCGAGCGACATTCCCTTCCTCGCCGCCCACTTCCTCGCCGCCGCGGCCGCGAAGGCCGGCAGGCGGGTCGAAGGCTTCACGCCCGCCGCCCTGGAAGCCCTCGTGAGCCACGGCTGGCCGGGCAACGTGCGTGAGCTGGAGCACGCCGTGGCACGGGCCGCGTTTCTCGGCCGCGAATCGCTCGTGGATGTGTGTGACCTGCCGCCGGCGGTGATCGGCCGCGGGCCGGTGGCCGCCGGAGACGGTGGCCAGCGCGGCGCTCCGCCGCTCAAGGCGGCGATGGCGGTGCCGGAGCGGCAGCTGATCCTCGAGGCGCTCGAGCGATCGAACTGGCGGCGCGACGCCGCGGCCCGGGCGCTGGGCATCAACCGCACCACGCTCTACAAGAAGGCCAAGCGGCTCGGGATGAATCTCGCGGACCTGGCTCCCGATCGCTGACGCAGTGGCCGGGCGCCGGTGCGCGTGATTCAAGCCCGAGGCGTGAGCCGAGCGGAACGCGGATGGCTTCCGGTAGATCGGCGCGTATTCCCTCGGCTCGCGCCTCGGGCTTCCCAGCAACCGGATTCGACGGTCGGTGACCGCCGCTCCACGTGGCGCAAGCCTCCAGGCTTGCGAATGCGGGTTGTGTCTACCTGCGCTCGCGCCTCGGGCTTCCCAGTAACCGGATTCGACGGTCGGAGACCGCCGCTCCACGTGGCGCAAGCCTCCAGGCTTGCGAATGCGGGTTGTGTCTACCTGCGCGCCGGAAGCCGCAGTTCCGCCTCGACTGGGAAATGATCCGAGCCGACGTCGGGGCCGACGGCGCGGCGGAGAACCTCGGTGCCCGGCGGGACGAGGATGTGGTCGATGGGGATCCGCGGTACCCATGCCCGGGCGTTCCACGTGGCCTGCACGCCGCGGCCGAGGGCCGTGTCGTGGAGTCGGCCGCGGGTGACAAGGTCACGGAATGCCGCCGACCAGGGCGTGGCGTTCAAGTCGCCGGCCACCACGCAGGGCAGCGGCGCTGCGGCCACGAAGTCGGCGATCGCGCGGAGCTGGGCGTCGCGGTCGCGGGCGTAGTTTGGTCCCTTCGGCGGCACCGGGTGCGTGGCGATCACGGTGTAGGCGGCCGCGGGATCGGTGAACGTGGCCACGATCGAAGGCACGCCGGCGTCGCCGAACTCCCGCACCTGATGCTCGCGCGGCGGCTGCTTCGCCAGTAGGGCGATGCCGAAGTTGTCGTCCCGCGGCTGAACCACGGCATGCGGCCAGCGGTCGGCAAGGCCGGCGAGGGCCGCGGCCCAGGCGGTATCGACTTCGAGGGCGACGATGAGGTCGGGGTCGCGGGAGCGGAGGTAGGCGAGCACGGCCGGCTTGTCGGCGTTGCTCGTGAGGACGTTGACCGAAACGATCGACAAGGAATCAAGCCGGGCCGCGGCGGTCGGCGCGGCGATCGCGCTGCCGCCTGCAGCGGGGAGCCAGTACGGCAGCAGCGGCCACACGTTGCCGAGCACGGCCACGGCGAGGCAGGCGAGTGCGACCCGCCCGGCTTGCCGCCACGAAACCGCGAGGCAGGCGAGGGCCAGCAGCAGCCAGTACCAGCGGAAGTGGCTCGTGAGATCGAGGAGCCAGTGCCAGCCGCCGCCGAAGCCGGCGAGCGTGACGGCGGCGAGCGGGAAGGGGAGCCAGTGGAAGAGGCTGCGGCGTGGGGGCGAGGGAGCGGCGTCCGCGGACGTGCGGCGGGGTGCGTCATGCATGCGTCCATGCTACACGATCGCACTGGGGCGGCGGTCTGCGACGGTGGTGTCCCGGCCTGTGGCTCTGCAACCCGCATTCGCAAGCCTGGAGGCTTGCGCCACGGGGGCGGCATGAGGAAGCAATGACGACGCCTCCCCCGTAGCGGCGGTCGCCGGCACCAGTCCCGACGCGAGCGCCCAGGCCAGCAGGCCGGCCAGGACGATCCGGTAGGCGATGAACGGCCACAGTGTGTGGCTCGTCAGCATCCGCAGGAGCCACCGGATGGCGGCGTAGCCCACGATGGCCGCCGTGAGCGTGCCCCAGACGGCCGCCTCCACCGCCGCCCGCGACCCGAGCAGCGCATGCCGTTCCTCGACGAGCTCCAGCAGCGCGGCCGCGGCGATCGCCGGCAGCGAGAGCAGGAACGAGAACCGGGCCGCGGTGCGGCGGTCGAGGCCGCCGAGCATCCCGGCGGCGATCGTGATTCCACTGCGCGACGTGCCGGGAAAGAGAGCCAGCGCCTGGGCGCAGCCCATCAGCAGGCAGTCGGTCCAGCCCAGGGTGTCGAGCCCGTCGCGGCCCGTGTCGCCGCGGAGGCCGCGCCGTCGGCAGAGCCACTCGGCCGCCATCATCACTACCGCGGCCGCCAGCAACGCCGTGATCACGGCTTCGAGCGACCGTAGCGGCCCCTTGATGAAATCCTTGAACAGCAGACCCGCGACCACGATCGGCACGGTGCCGAAGATGATGAACAGGCCTGCCCGGGAAGCCGGCGTCGCGGGCAGCCGCCCGGAGCGGAGGCTGGCAAGGGAGTCGCAGAGGATTGCGGCGATGTCCCGCCGCATGGCCACGCAGACGGCCGCCAGGGTGCCGACCTGGATGACCGCCGAGAAGGCGGCACCGGGGTCGTCCCAGCCCAGTAGGGCGGGGACGACCCGGAGGTGGGCGGTGCTGGAGATCGGCAGAAACTCCGTCAAACCCTGGATGACGCCCAGCGTGACGGCCTCGAGAATCGACATGGGGCCTCGACCTGGCGGCGCCCGCTTCAAAAACAGGCGGCGTCAGGTAATACTACTCCGCCCGTCGTTTTCCCGAACCAGGAGCCTATCCCCGGATGTTCCGCAATCTCAGCACCGTCGGCCTGCCCCTTTCCGGTCGTCCCAGCGAGCTCATCGAACTGGCGCTCTCGTTCGGGTTCGACGCGATGGACATCGACATCCTCGATTTCCAGCAGCAGGCCGACACGTTCGGCGTGCCCCACGCCCGGCGGCTGATGGTGAGTGCGCGGCTCAAGGCGGGAGTGTTCCATCTGCCGGTCGATCTGGCCGGCGACGAGGCCACGTTCGACCGCGAGATGAAGGCGCTGCCGCGGTTCCTCGAACTGGCCGAGGCCACCGAGGCGACGCGGGCCGTGGCCTCGATCGCGCCGGCCTCCGACGAGCATTCCTTCAAAGACTTCTTCGAGCTCCACCGCACACGGCTGCATACGATCGGCGATCTGCTCGCCCCGCGCGGCATCATGCTCGGCCTGGCGATCCGGCCCGAGGCCGAGGCCCGCGAGGGCAAGGCGAATCAATTCATCTCCACCTATGAGGGCCTGCTCGGCCTCGTCAGCGTGGCGCACGAGCGGATCGGCGCGGTCGCCGACGCCTGGGCGTTGCACGTCACCGGTGAGCCGGTCGAGATCATCGAGCGGACGCCGCGTGGCCGGCTCGTCGAAGTCCGGCTCTCGGACGCGCCCCGGGAGGGCGCGGCCGCGGGACTCGGGCACGCGCAGCGGCTGATGCCCGGCGAGACGGGGGTCATCGACGCGGCGGCGGTGCTCCGGCACGCCAAGGCCGCGGGCTTCGAGGGCCCGGTCACGCCGTGGGCCGATCGGGCGACGCTCGCCGGTCGCGGCCGTGAGAAAATTGTGCGGCTCGCCGGCGACCGGCTCGAGGCTGCCTGGAAGGATGCCGGCCTGCCGATCGCGCCGCGCTGGTTCACGCCGGTCGCCCGCGATCAGTTCGGCCGTCCGATCGGCGACGACGCAGTGCCCCTCGGGCTCCCGGCGGCGGCGGAGTGAGCGGCGTCAGGCACCCTCGCGGATCCATTCCACCTGGGGGTCACCCGCGCCCTTCACGGTCGCGCCCTTGAGGAACTCGGAGACGTACCGCAGCGACTTGCCCGGCCGGTCGGGGTCGCGGAAGTTGTCGCCCTTCTGCAGGATCGGCAACTGGTCGGGCATCGCCCCGAAGGCCCGCGTGCCGGCTGCCTGGCAGGGGAACCACCAGCCCTTGCCCGTCGCATCGACGAGATAAAACTCCGGGTAGCAGTGCCCCTCGACCCATACGGTGCGGGCGGGAATGCCCTCCGCCCTGGCGACGGCGATGAACAGGCAGGTCAGTTCCTCGCAGTCGCCCCAGCCGTCGGCCAGCGCCCGGCGGGCGCCCTTCAATTCGCCGTTGCGATATTCGACCTTGTCGCGGACGGTGTCGTAGAGCGCCTCGACCTTCCGCCAGCCGTCGAGGTCCTTGCCAGCCGCCTTGGCGAGGGCCGTGATCTTCGGGTCGCGGGTCTCGATGTAGGGGCTTGTGCCCAGGTGGGCCTTGAGCGCCCGGTCGGGCTTCTCCGGAATCCGCAGGCCGGCGGTGTCGGGCGGGGCGACGATCGCGGCCCGGTCGAGTTCGAAGGTCACCACGGCCCGGGCCTGCTTGCCGGCAGGCAGTTCTGGAATCTCCACCACCATCTGCTTCACGCCCCCGGGAAGCGTGCGGTAGCGGAGGTTGCGCACGGTCGGCGAGACGTCTTCCGCGACGACCCGCACCTTCTGCTCGGGCCACTCCTCGGGCACCGGCAGCGTGGCGTAGAGCCCGGAGCATGGCCCCCCTTCCGCCGTGACCACGAGCCCGACCCGATATTTGAGCGTGCGGACGTCGCCGAGGCCGGGGCCGGAGGCGGTCGCCTCGGCGTCGAGGAACTGCGCCCGCGCCGGCGCTGCGGCCAGCGCGGCACCGAGCAGGGTCAGGAGCACCAGCGGCCCGCGGCACAGTCGATTCACAGCAAGCCCCCGGCGGCAGCCGGGGGACTCCAGGTACGGAGGCGATCCCGCTCGCCATCCGGCTCCCGGGCCGTTCAGCCACGAGCCCATGATGGCAAACAGAAAAGGCATCGGCTTGCCGGTCGGCCTCCGATGCCCGAACCGTGCGGCCTGCGGGTCGGGAGGGCTGCGGTGGCGGGGGTAAAAACGCTCGATTGTGAGGCCTCCCGGCCGCTGCTACACTGCGAGGCTCGACCGATCGTGGCCCGCGTAAATCCCCTCCCCCAACCCGCTTTCCCGAAACCCCCCGACGCATGGTCAACCGCAACCTCATTCGTGAACTGGAACTCGGCGACGAACTCGATCAGGAACTCGAACTGGCCATGGCCGGCGCCGCGGAGGGCGAGTATTCGGTCGGGGCGGCCACGCTGGCGGTGAACTCGGTGCTCGAGGGGAAGGTGCTGCGGGTGGACGACGAGTTCGTGCTCGTCGACGTCGGCTACAAGAGCGAAGGCCACATCCCGCGGAACGAGTGGGACGAGACGGAGCCCCCACCGCAGGTCGGCGACACCGTCAAGGTGCTGCTCGAGGAGTTCGAGGACGGCTCGCTCGAGGAGCAGCGCGGCCTGATCACGCTCTCGAAGAGGAAGGCGCGGCGGATCGAGGATTGGCTCCGCGTCATGGAGAGCGTCCACGAGAACGACGTGGTCACGGGCTTCGTCACGCGGAAGATCAAGGGCGGCCTGCTCGTGGACATCTCGGGCGTGAACGTGTTCCTGCCCGCCAGCCAGGTGGACATCCGCCGCCCGGCCGACATCGGCGATTACTGCGGCCGCTGCATCCAGTGCCTGGTGCTGAAGATCGACGAGGCCCGGCGGAACATCGTCGTCTCGCGGCGGGCGCTGATCGAGCAGGAGCGGGCGGAGCGGAAGAAGCAGCTCATGGAGACGCTCGAGGTCGGCCAGGTGCGGCGCGGCATCGTCAAGAACATCGCCGACTTCGGAGCGTTCGTCGATCTCGGCGGCATCGACGGCCTGCTCCACATCACCGACATGTCGTGGGCGCGGATCGGCCATCCCAGCGAGATGGTGCAGATCGACCAGGAGATCGAGGTGCAGGTGCTGCACATCGACCGCGAGCGGGAGAAGATCGCCCTCGGCATGAAGCAGCGGACCGCCAGCCCGTGGGCCAAGGTGGCCGACAAGTACCCGGTCGGCACGGTCTGCAAGGGCACGGTCGTGAACGTGATGAGCTACGGCGCCTTCGTGAAGCTCGAGGACGGCGTCGAGGGGCTCGTGCACATCAGCGAGATGAGCTGGACGAAGCGGGTCAGCCACCCGTCGGAGCTCGTCAAGCCGGGTGACGAGGTCGAGGTGGTGGTGCTCGCCATCAACAAGGAAAAGCAGGAGATTTCGCTGGGCATGAAGCAGACCCAGCAGAATCCCTGGGAGAAGGTCGCCGGCGACTATCCGCCGGGCGCGGTGGTCAAGGGCGTGGTGCGGAATCTCACCAACTACGGCGCCTTCGTCGAGATCGACGACGGCATCGACGGGCTGCTCCACGTCACCGACATGTCGTGGACCCGCAAGGTGACCCACCCCAGCGAAATGCTGGAGAAGGGGCAGGAAGTGGAGTGCAAGGTGCTGTCCGTCGACCAGCAGCGGCGCCGGATCGCCCTGGGCCTCAAGCAGATGGCCGACGATCCTTGGACCACCGACATCCCCAAGCGGTACAAGTCGGGCGACGTCGTGAAGGGCACGGTCACGAAGATCACCAACTTCGGCGTGTTCGTGGGCCTGGAGGACGGCCTCGAGGGCCTGCTCCACATCTCCGAGCTGTCCGAGGACAAGATCGAGAACGCCGAAGACGTGGTGAAGGTCGGCGACCCGCTGGAGGTGAAGATCCTCCGGGTGGACACCGACGAGCGGAAGATCGGACTCTCGAAGAAGCGGGTCGGCTGGTCGAAGGAACGCGAGGCCGCCGAGGCGACCCACGAGGACGCCTAGGCATTTTCAGGGGATCCGGCGGGCGGGTCGTGGTGTAAGCCTCCGGGCTTGCGAGTCGACGTTCCGCGGAGTGGCTCGACAGGACGCCGCTGGGGCGAAATCCAGTTGCGAACCGGGTTTTGACGAGCCGTTGAACGGGGAGTCCACAGTTGCAGGAAGCCCCAGGTGGAAACCCGGGGACTCCGGGCGTGAAGGCCATCCCGGCATCCATGTCGCACGACGGCGGGTGATTGCCCGGTTCAAACCCGCATCGCATGGCACGCGGGAAGAGATTCCACCCGGAGTCCCCCGGCTTCCGCCGGGGGCTTTTGGGGTGAGCGCCAGGCCCGGAGGGCTGGGTTGA